>NZ_JBRJGW010000007.1:0-295412 GCF_053628695.1 Amorphus sp. MBR-141 | reverse complement strand
CGCCCCGGCTCCGGGAGGGCGGCCGGTTTGTTCCGCTCACGCCGAGTGCGCTACGCGCATCGGCTCCGCGAGGGCGCCCTGACCGGGCGGCGCGCGGTCGCGCGCTGGTGGGAGTCGTGCGGGGAGTGCCGGTTTGCTCCCTGCGTGCCTTTTACTCCGCTCATCCCCGCGAAAGCGGGGATCCATAGGGCCGGCCAGATGGCTCAGGAGGTATGAGAGGTTTCTCGGGAGCAGCCTAATCTCCGCCGGTCCAAGACCTGCCGAAATCCCCCAAAGCCCCACCCCAATCTCCACTCATTCCAGCGAAGGCTGGAATCCAGCTAGGGCAGTTTGATCCGAACCAAAGAGCCGGAGACCGCGCGCGGCCCCTGCCCAGCACATCCACCCGCCTCCCGTCTGCGGCAATCTCCGCAACTGGATTCCAGCCTTCGCTGGAATGAGCGGAGAAAACCGGAGCCTCAGGTGCAAGCCACCGAAGGGATGAGATCCGAGGAAGGGGCCCGCCCTCAACATCGACGGCCCAAAAACCCCTACTCCGCGATCTCGCCCGTCTCCGTGGCAGGCCGCCGCACGCCGCGCCTCGAGCGCGGCCGGCCGCTGGTCGACGCCCCGCCCGTCTCCTCGCCCGTCGTCTCGCCCCGGGCCGTGGCGCGGGGCAGCGGCAGCGGCACCGTGGCCGACAGCTTCGGGAACCGGTCGACCTTGTTGGGCAGCGCCATCGCCGACACGAAATGGCCCTGGAAGGCCGGCTCCAGCGCCGTCTCCACCTTCTCGATGCGCCCGACCAGGTCCTCGATCTCGGCCCGGTGCGTCTTGTTGAGCAGCACCATGCGCGCCCCGGTGCCGGCGGCGTTGCCGACGGAGGCGACGTGGTCGAGGCCGCAGTCGGGGATCAGCCCGATGACCATCGCGTACTTCGGATCGATGTAGGAGCCGAACGCACCGGCCAGCCGGATGCGGTCGACGTGATCGACCCCCAGCCGGGTCATCAAAAGCTTCACGCCAGCGTAGAGCGCCGCCTTGGCGAGCTGGATGGCGCGCACGTCTCCTTGCGTCACCCGCAGGTCGATCAGCCCCCGGTGCAGCACGTAGGCGAAGGTCCGCTCGGTCGGCACGATGCGGTCGGAGACCGCCGCGAGCCGGCCGTCCAGCACCCCGTCCTCGGTGAGGATGCCGGCGAGGAACATCTCGGCCACCGCCTCGACGATGCCGGAGCCGCACAGCCCGGTGACGCCGACCGAGGCGACCGCCTCGTCGAAGCCCTCCTCGTCCGACCACAGGTCGCAGCCGATCACCTTCAGCTTCGGCTCCAGCGTCACCGGATCGATGCGCACGCGCTCGATGGCGCCGGGCGCGGCGCGCTGGCCGGAACTGATCTCGGCGCCCTCGAAGGCGGGACCGGTCGGCGACGAACAGGCGATCACCCGCTCGCCCTGGCCGAGCACGATCTCCGCGTTGGTGCCGATGTCCACCAGCAGCGTGACGACCTCCGAGGCCGCCCCATCGCCAACCGGCGTCCGGCCCGGGCCTTCGGCGAGCGTCGCCGCCGCCGCGTCGGCGCCGACGTGGCCGGCGACCAGCGGCGGGATGTAGACGCGCCCGCACGGGTGGATGCCCAGCGCGATGTCACGGGCGGCAAGCGAGATGCTGTCCGACACCGCCATGGCGAACGGCGCGCCACCGAGCTCGGTCGGGTCGATGCCGAGGAACAGGTGATGCATGATCGGGTTGCCGACGAACACCGCCTCGACGATGTCGGTGGCCGCGATGCCCGCCTCGCCCGTCACCTTGTCGATCAGCCCGCCGACGGCGCCGCGCACGGCCTCCGTCAGCTTCGCCACCGCGTCGGGGTTCATCAGGATGTAGGAGACCCGCGACATCAGGTCCTCGCCGAAGCGGACCTGGGGGTTGGCGGTGCCAGCCGAGGCGACGGTGCGCCCGGAGCCGAGATCGCAGAGATGCGCGGCGATGGTGGTCGAGCCGATGTCGACGGCCAGCCCGAAGATGCGGGCCTTCTCGCCCGGCCACAGCCCGATGACGGTGTTGCCCTGTCCGGACGAATGGACGGCGGCGGTCACCGTCCAGTCACCGGCGCGCAGCACCTTCTGGACGGTCGCCAGCAAGGGGGTATCGAACGCCAGCCCGACCAGCTGTTCGGCGGCGATCAGCGCATCCCGGATGCGGTCGGCGTCGCCGCGCGGCACCTCCATCGAGGGCTCCTCGACGGTGACGGTGACCAGATGAGTCGAGGCATCGACGGTGATCGGCCGCCCCTCGGCGCGCTTGCGCACCACCGCCGCGTGGCTCGCCACGTCCTGGGGCACGTCGACGACCAGGTCGCCCATGATCTTCGCCGAGCACGACAGCCGCCGGCTGTCCGGCAGCGACCTCAGCCGCCGGTAGCGCGCCTCGGTCTCGGAGAACGGCGTCAGGTTGTCGGCCGAGGACACGATCTGGTGCTTGGAGAACGCCCCCTCCTCCACCGACACCTGGCAGCGGCCGCAGATGCCGCGCCCGCCGCACACCGATTCCACGTAGACGCCCAGCCCGCGCGCCGCATCCAGCAGCGGCGTTCCGAGCGGAAACCGGCCACGCCGTCCCGAAGGCTGGAACACCACAAGGGCGTCGGTCGGTGCGGGCATCGGTGATCCCTTCGTCAGTGCTCGGTTTTTTTCAGCCGGCGCGTATTCCTGCGCACCTGCTGGGCAAACGGCGCGACCGCCTTGGCGGAGAGCCGGTTCTTTTTTGCCTGTGTAACCTTCGGCCGACCGCCGAGGGCGAGCTGCCAGAAGGCATCGATGCTCTGGCGCGCCATCTCGCCCTGGACGGCCAGGCCCGCCTGGGCGGCGGCCGTCATCTTTTCCTGGATCATGCGGCCGATCTCGACCGTGTCCTGTGGCTTACCGGCGGCGGCGGCCATCGCCATGTCCTGGCAGCGCATCGCGATTACGAACGGCGCCTCGAACCACAGGCTGGCCACGTCACGTGTCAGTCGGGTCATCGCTGTCTGTCGTCCCGGGCGAATGAGAGGAAGGGGCGGTCCCACGGACCGTACCCTGCTTCAATCGCACCGCCTGGGGATTGTTCCCGCAATGCGGTCACACCGCCGCCGGCGCCCGGCGCCGGTTTTCGCGGCGCTGGCGCGGGGCCTCGCCTTGCGGCGCGGCGACCCCGTCGACCATGATCGGTGCCGGACGCGGCTCGCTCTCCGGCCGGTTGGCATTCAGCCACTTGCGGCAATCGGGATCGAAGCCGAGCAGCGCGTTGGCGGCGCGGATGGCGTTCATGTCCTCCATGTGAAGCGGGTTCATGATCGCGGAGGTCATGCCGGCGGTCGCCGCCATCGACAGGAAATGGCCGTTCATGGTGCGCCGGTTCGGCAGGCCGAACGAGATGTTGGAGGCGCCGCAGGTGGTGTTGACGCCCAGCTCCTCGCGCAGGCGCCGCAGCAGCCGGAACACCTGCCGGCCCGCGTCGTTCACCGCGCCGATCGGCATCACCAGCGGATCCACCACCACGTCCTCGCGGGGGATGCCATGGTCGGCGGCCCGCTCGACGATCTTGCGGGCGACCTCGTAGCGCACGTCGGGATCCGGCGAGATGCCGCTCTCGTCGTTGGAGATCGCCACCACCGCGGCGCCGTACTTGCGCACCAGCGGCAGCACCCGCTCCATGGTCTCGTCCTCGCCGGTGACGGAGTTCACCAGCGGCTTGCCCACATACACGGCCAGCCCCGCCTCGAGCGCCTCGATGATCGAGGAGTCGATGGAAAGCGGCACGTCCACCAGCGACTGCACGAGCTGGATGCACTCGGCGAGGATCCTCGGCTCGTCGGCCAGCGGAATGCCGGCATTGACGTCGAGCACGTTGGCGCCGGCCGCCACCTGGGCGATCGCGTCGGCGGCGACCGTCGAGTAGTCGCCCTGGCGCATCGCCTCGGACAGCTTCTTGCGGCCGGTCGGGTTGATCCGCTCGCCGATCACGCAGAACGGCGCCTCGAACCCGATGACCACCTCGCGGGTGGCCGAGGACAGGACGGTACGGCTCATAGTCCGGCCTCCGCGGCGACGGTTTCGGCTTCGACTTCGGGCAGGACAGCGGCGGCAGACCAGGTGCCGCGCTCGCTCAGCCACTCGGCCGTGCGCCGCAGCCCGCCGAACGGATAGACGTGCACCTGGGCGATCGCCGATCCCGGCTCCTCGGCCAGATGCGCCTCGAGCGGTCCGAACACGCCTTCCGGGCTGTAGGAGGTCGCCAGCACCGCCAGGCTCGAGCCGCGCGAGCGCAGGAACGACATGGAAGCGCCGACGCCGCACAGCGCCGCGTACTTGACCAGCGTGGTGATCTTTGCCGGGCCGGCGACGCCCACGTGGATCGGCAGCTGGTTGCCCGAGCGCGCCAGACGCCGCGACCAGGCGATCACGAGGCGCGGATCGAACGAGAACTGGGTGACGATCCGCATGTCGGCGCCGGTGCGCGCCGCGAACGCGTTCTTCCAGTCGAGCGCCTTGCGGATCTCGTCCTCGGAAATGTCGGGGCTGCCCTCCGGATGGCCGGCGACCGCGATGGAGGTGATGCCGTTGTCGGCGAACATCCCGGTCGCCAGCGCCTCCATCGACGAGGCGAACGGCCCGGCCGGCCGCGCCACGCCGCCGGCGATCACCAGCGCCTCGCGCACCCCGCCGTCGAGGGCCAAGCGGGCCAGGCGGCTCTCCAGCTCGGCCCGGCTTTCGATCCGGCGCACCGGAATGTGCGGCACCGCCACGTAGCCCGCCCGGGTCAGACGGCGCGCCGCTTCGATCTGCACCGCCGCCGGCGCGGTGCCGGTGTCGGTCAGGTAGACGCGGGTGCCGGCCGGGAACAGCCGCTCGAGGTCGGCGAGCTCCAGGATCTGTTTCGGGGACGCCTCGATGGAGGCCTCTGCGGTGAACGGCGAGGCAGTCCGGGCAGGGTCAGCCATGGTCATATCCCCGGGTTTCGACAAGCGCCTTCAGGCGGTCGATGGAGTAGGTCTCGCTCAGGAGGGTCGACGCGGCGTCGGCCTCGGTCTCGATGTCGTCGCCGCAGGGCTCGGGCGCGCCGCGTCGCCAGTCGGCCAGGTACGGGTCCTCGCCGGCGGCGCCGCTGGCCATCGCGCATCGGTCGATCGCGACCGCGAACCGGTCCGGCAGCAGCCGCTTGGCCTGCCTCCTGCCCGCCTTGACGATGACCTGGGCGGGAATGTCCCGCCAGAAGACGACGACCCGTTCGGCCATGGCCTGCTCCTATCCTCAGGCACCGACGATGCGCGTGTTCCGCGGCGCGGGATGCAGCACTTGCGACGCGGCAAATATGGTTTGCGACACTTGCGTGTCGTGGCTGTCGCAAGGCTGACGTGGGGACGGATTGCGCAACCGGGCGGAGGGGGCGTGCGCGTGCGCACGTGCGCACCAATGCGCGCGCAGAAAAGCGCAGAATCGCGCAGTTCCGTCCGCGTTTTCTGCAATTGGAAAGGTCAGAGTGCGCGCAGGAACGGGGTCAGCGCGCCCATGCCGGTGGCGCGTCGCACATAGGCCAGGCCGAGCCGGTCGGCCGCCGCCCGCGCCTTCGCATCGAGCGCCGGATCTTCGGTCTGCGCGAGATAGACGACGCTGCGGTAATGACCGAAATACATGTCGCGGAGCTCGGGATGCCGGTCGAGGCCGAGCGGCCGGATCACCAGCGTCTCGAACTGGCGAGCCAGGAAATCCGTGAGGAAAAACGCCGTCATGTCCTCGTCTTCGGCCGGCTGCGGCCCGTCGAAGCCCGCCATGAACATGGCGTAGCAGTGCGGCCCGTCGATGCGCGCCACGCCCTCGTCCTCCAGCACCCGGTCGAGCCGGCCGCCGGTGCCGCAGTCGCCGAAGGCCACCACCACCTCGGACGCACCGGCCGCCCGCGCCGCGCGGATCGCGCCGCGCACCGCCTCGGGAATACGCTCGGGGTGGTTGTGAAGGGTGGCGGGAACGCAGGCGAGCCGCAGATGTTCCAGCCGGTTGGCGGCCTTCACCGCCAGGATCTCGCGGGCCAGCGCGCCGCAGGCGATCACGGTGACGGTGCGCGGTTCGGCGATCCGGTCGCGCGCGTCCATGTCGTCGAGGCTCTCCTCGACGAGATCAATGTCGCGGGGGGCGAAGGCGTCCAGCATCGGAGGCCGATCTCTGCGCCGGCCCGCGCTAGTGCGCGGCCACGCGCTGGTTGTGCCGGCGGGCCATCATCTCCTTCGCCGTCTCCACCGCGATTGCCGCGTCGCGGCAGTAGGCGTCGGCGCCGACGGCCAGCCCGAACTCCTCGTTGAGCGGCGCGCCCCCGACCAACACCACGAAGTCGTCGCGGATGCCGCGCTCCTTCATCGTGTCGATGACGACCTTCATGTACGGCATGGTCGTCGTCAGCAGCGCCGACATGCCGAGAATGTCCGGCTTGTGCTCCTCAAGCGCCGCCAGATAGTTCTCGACCGGATTGTTGATGCCGATGTCGATCACCTCGAAGCCGGCGCCCTCGAGCATCATGCCGACGAGGTTCTTGCCGATGTCGTGGATGTCGCCGTTCACCGTGCCGATGACGATCTTGCCGATCTTCGGCGCGTTGGTTTCGGCCAGGCGCGGCCGCAGGATGGTCATCCCGGCCTTCATTGCGTTGGCCGACAGCAGCACCTCGGGGACGAACAGGATGCCGTCGCGGAAATCGATGCCGACGATCCGCATGCCCTCGACCAGCGCCTCGGTCAGGACCCGGTAGGGCGGCCAGCCGCGCGCGAGGAGCAGGTTCACCCCCTCCTCGATCTCGTCCTTCATGCCGTCATAGAGGTCGGCATGCATCTGTTCGACGAGCTCTTCGTCGGAGAGGGAGGCAAGATCGAGTTCGTCGTCGGCCATGGCAACTGCTCCTCGCCCCATCGGGACTACGCATCACCCTCCGGATCTTCCGGATCACGCATCCAGACGTAGCATCCGGCAAGGTGGGCGCCCGTTCCGAAAAGCGACGTCGACCGGCTGCGATTGCGACGCCGGGGGTCGGATCGCGAACGGATCCAGCCGCCTGCGGGCGGACGACTGTTCCGTTGACGGCGGAAGGATGCCGCAACCGGGCATGCCGGACCGCCGCGGCGCGCGCATGCTTGCATCCGAGCCATTGGGATTTCGGTTGCGGACCAAGAGAGCTGGCCATGACAGACATCGTTGAAGAGACCCAAGCCGCCGCCGGCGGATCCGCCCCTGCGCGACGCCGGGGTGGCGGCGGGTCCGCCGCCCGCCGCGCCAACCAGGTGTCGCCGACCGAAGCGCTCACCTTCATCACCCGGCGCCTGCCGCGCTTCGAGGTTCTGGACGAGGACGGCCTCCGGCTGATCGAGGACAACGCCGACACGCTCCTGGAAGAGGTCGGCATCGAGTTCCGCGAGGACGAGGAGGCGCTGGCCATGTGGCGCGATGCCGGTGCCGACGTGACCGGCGAGCGCGTCCGCTTTCCCCGCGGGCTGTGCCGCAAGCTGCTGGAAACGGCACCTGAGGTGTTCACCCAGCACGCCCGCAATCCGGCCCGGTCGGTGACCATCGGCGGGCTCTCGACCGTCTTCGCACCGGTCTACGGTCCGCCCTTCGTCCGCGACCTCGACGGCGGCCGCCGTTACGCGACGCTCGCCGACTTCGAGAATTTCGTGAAGCTCGCCTATGTGGCCCCGGCGATCCACCATTCCGGCGGCACCGTCTGCGAACCGGTCGACCTGCCGGTCAACAAGCGCCACCTGGACATGGTCTATTCCCACATCCGCTGGTCCGATAAGCCGTTCATGGGCTCGGTGACGCATCCGGAACGCGCCGCGGATTCCGTCGAGATGGCGAAGCTGGTGTTCGGGGCGGACTTCGTCGACCAGAACTGCGTCCTCATCAACCTCATCAATGCCAACTCGCCGATGGTCTTCGACGCCACCATGGTCGGCGCGCTCAAGGTCTACGCACGGGCGAACCAGGCGACCGTCATCTCGCCGTTCATCCTGGCCGGCGCCATGTCGCCGGTCACCGTGGCAGGCACCCTGACCCAGATCCTAGCCGAGGCGCTGGTCGGCATGGCGTTCACCCAGCTCTGCCGGCCGGGTGCGCCGGTGGTGTTCGGCACGTTCGCGAGTTCGATCTCGATGCAATCGGGTGCGCCCACCTTCGGCACGCCGGAGCCGGCGCTGGTGCTCTACGGCGCGGCCCAGCTCGCCCGGCGCCTGAAGGTCCCGTTCCGCTCGGGCGGATCGCTGGCGGGGTCCAAGATCGCGGACGCCCAGGCGGCCTACGAGAGTGCGAACACGCTGCTGCCCACCATCATGGCGGGCACCAATTTCGTGCTCCACGCCGCGGGCTGGCTCGAGGGCGGCCTGGTGGCCGGCTACGAGAAATTCGTGATGGATTGCGACCAGTTGGCGATGATGCAGCGCTTCCTGGGCGGCATCGACATCTCGGTCAACGGCCAGGCCATGGACGCCATCCGCGAGGTCGGTCCCGGCAGCCACTATCTCGGCTGCGACCATACCCAGGCCAACTTCAAGAGCGCCTTCTACCGGTCAACCATTGCCGACAACAATTCGTTCGAGCAATGGGAGGCGGACGGTGCGCTGCGCGCCGACGAGCGCGCCAACAAGCTCTGGAAGACGTGGCTCGCCGACTATCAGGCCCCCGAGATCGATCCGGGCGTCGACGAGGCCGTCAGAGCGTTCATCGACCGGAAGAAAGCGTCGATGCCCGACGCATTCGTCTGATCTCCCGCCCGCCCCGGCGGAAGGCCCGAACTGGGCCTTCCGAACTGATCGGGACGGCTGGGGTGCTGTCGGTCAGGCTGTCTCGTCAGGTCGTTGCCAATCGATCAGGTGTGACCACCCGATCGGGAGTGGCTCTAGAAGTAGTAGCTGACGCCGCCGCGGACGACGTTGGTACGGGCGTTCATGTCGACATTGCCGATTGCAGGACCGAGGGCATAGAGCTCGTTGGAATACTCGGTGAAGAGATACTCCGCGCGCACCACGAACTTGCTGGTGATCGCCGCCTCGACGCCACCGCCAACGGTATAGCCGGTGTGGTTGGCCGCATCGGTGTAGCCGGGCGTCTGGGCCCGCATGCGGGCGAAGGCGATACCGCCCGTCAGATAGGGCTGGACGCTGTGCATGAACGGGAACTGGTCGAACGCGATGCCGATGCGGCCGCGGGCAGATCCGGTCCAGTCGATGCGGGCGTTGATGGCCTCGCCGCCGTAGCTGCGGGTCTCGTCGTAGGTCGTGGCGTCGATGTCACCCTCGAGACCGAGGACGAACATCGGCGTGATCATGGTGGCCACACCGGCATGCACACCGCCGGTGAAGGCGTTTTCGTAGATGGATTTCTGGCCGTCGATGTTCGGATCGACCGATCCGGCGAGAACGCCGGCATGGCCACCGAAATAGAAGCCGCTCCAGTCGAAGCGGCTCGGCTCCGGCAGCGGCACAGGTTCTTCAAACACGATATCCGGAAGATCTGCTGCAGTTGCGGCGCCGGTCATCGCGATCGCGATGGCAGCCGCCGACACAATGCGAGAAGCAATCATACTCGTTACACCCCTGATCGTCTCGATACGCCGCCCGTGACAATCGATCTGTTCAATTCACGTAGAAACAGAACCGAATCGATCGAACGCTTTCGTCACGCGGTCAGGAGTGTTTTCGCAGGTAATTTTAAATATTAGGTTTATCAGCTGTTTACCTTAAGGAAATTAACCTTAACGCCTGTAAACCATAATTGTGGCCAACAAAAAAGGCGCCCGTGGGCGCCTTTTCGTCGTCCGACCAGACGGTGCCGCAGCTCGACCGCCGCGGCACCGGATGCTGGATCAGAACTTGTAGGAGACACCGGCGCGAACGACGTTCGACTGCACGTCGATGTCGGTCGTGGTCGGGCCGAACGTGTAGTCCTGGCTGCCGTAGTCGGCATACATGTACTCGAGACGCGCCGTGATGTTCGGCGTGATCATGCCTTCGAGACCGGCACCGACCGTCCAGCCGACGTGGGTGTTGGACTCCTTGAAGGCGCCGGACGTCACGTCGACGTCGGCGAAGGCGACACCACCCGTACCGTAGGCCAGGAACCGGTCGAACGCGAAGCCGGCGCGGCCACGGATGCTGGACGTCCAGTTGATGTTCGCGTTGCCCGCGACACCCGGCTGGAACGTGCCGTCCTCGTCGAACGAGGTGCCGTCCACGTCACCTTCGATACCGACGAGGAACTGCGGCGTGACCATGTAGTTGGCACCGGCGTGGAAGCCGCCGGTGAAGGCACTGCCGTCGGCTCCGTCGGTGCCCGTGAAGTTCGGGTCGACCTTGCCGCCGAGCCAGCCCGCATGCAGACCGAGATAGATACCCGTCCAGTCATAGATCTGGACCGGCGCCGGCTGGATCGGGGCGCTGTAGGTCTCCTGGGGGAGATCTGCCGCGAGGGCCGGAGCTGCGACCATGCACAGGCCCACTCCAGCAATAGCAAATCGACGCAATACCATCATTGTAACCACCTTGCTGACACTCGTTTATTCGGGGCACGAAAGGCTACCCCCGCCGGATCCTTCGTCCGTAGACTGCCGGCTTACGTTCCACGTGAACGCCTGAATTGGGCTTTCGTTTCGCTATCTGGTGACGAGAATGCGGCGAAGGGAGAGGAAACGGGTTGGCAGGGTCAACAAAGGCTTAAGCGTTGCAACGCTGCATCACTCCCGGGGACCAGCGGGCGGGCCGCCGTCGCGCTGGTGCTTGGCGCCCCGGGAACCACGGCCTTCGGCGGCCAGGCTGCCGCGGTCGGAGGTCAGCTGTCGTCGCCCTCCGCTGACACCATCGCCGAAACGCTGGCGCCCCGAGGCAGGGCAGGCTGGTCCCCGCCATGCTCTCCGGATGCCCACTCGTCGAGACGCGCGCAGAGCTGATCCTCGGTCATCGGGCGCGCGAAGTAGTAGCCCTGGGCGAAGTCGCAGCCGACATCGCGCAAGATCTGGCACTGGGCGGCCGTCTCGACGCCCTCTGCGACCACCGAACAGCCCATCTCACGCGCCAGCTCCACGCACATCCGCACGATCTTGACGCTGTAGCTGTCGAACTCGATCTTGCGGATGAACCCCTTGTCGATCTTGATCTCCTGGATCGGATAGTTCTGGAGATAGCTGAGCGACGAGTAGCCGGTCCCGAAATCGTCGATGGCGATCTTAAAGCCCGCGGCGCGGATTTCGGACAGCTGGCCGATCAGCTTGGTCTCGTCGGCGAGCACCGATTCGGTGAGCTCGACGACCAACCGGTTCGGCAGGATGTCGTAGCGGGCGATGGCGGCCTGCAACTGTCTGAGCACCGGCGTGGTGGTGAACTGCGCCCCCGACACGTTGACCGATATCGGGATCGGGGTTGCCGATTTGCCCGCAATCGCTGCGGCGAACTGGGCGGCCCGGTCGATCCCCCAGTCGCCCAGCGCAGCGATGAGCCCGGACTCCTCCGCCAGCGGGATGAACACCGCCGGCGATTGCGGCCCGTAGCTGGCGTGATGCCAGCGCATCAACGCCTCGACCTGGACGATGCGGCCAGACGTCAGGTCGACGATCGGCTGGTAGAGGAAGCTCAGTTCGTCGCGCGAGATCGCGTCGCGCATGCCGGCCACCAGCCGCGCGCGCTGCTCGGTCGCAAGCGCCAGCGCCGGCTCGAAGCGGCAGACGGTGCCGGCTGCGGAGCGCCAGGCGTCGGCCAGCGCGATCTCGGCATTGCGGATCAGCGCGCCCACCTGGGCGCTGTGGATCGTCGTCGCCCACCCGACGGAGATGCCGATGGTGGTCCACCCACCGGCGAGATTGAAGGGCTCCGCCAGCAGCGCCTTCAGCTCCGTGATCTCGCGCTCGCACTCGGCAAGGGTCGGTGCCGTGAACGCATAGGCGAACTCGTTGCCCCCCGTGCGCGCCGTCAGCCGGTCCGACGTCTGGTGCGATCGCAGCCGGCGGGCGAGCGACGACAGCAGCTGGTCGCCGACATCCATGCCGTAGCTCTCGTTGAGCGCGCCCATGCCGCGCACGTTGAGCAGGGCGATCGCCACCATCAGCGTGCCCCGTTCCGACACCAGCTCTTCCAGATCGCGTTCCAGGCCGAGCCGGTTGCGAATCCCGGTCAGCCCGTCCTGGTAGGCGGCCTCCCGCATCTTGTTCAGGCCATCGACCGCCTCGGTGACGTCGTGGGCGACGCCGGCGTAGTGGGTGAGCTTGCCGTCGTCGGAGTGGATCGGCGACAGCGACAGCTCGTTCCAGAACATGGCGCCGTTCTTGCGATAGTTGCGCAGCGTGACGCTGAGCGCGCGCCCCTGGGCGAGCGCATCGCGAATCAACCCGATCGCCGGCTGCTCGTTGTCGGACGCCTGGAGAAACCGGCAGTTGCGGCCGATGACTTCCTGCTCCTCGTAGCCGGTCAGGCGCAGGAAGCCGTCGTTGGCGTAGATGATCGGCTGCTCGTCCAGCCCCATGTCGACCAGCATGACCCCTTCCCGCACGGCATTGAGGGCCTGTTCCTTGAGACTGGGCAGGAGGCGGTA
Organism: Amorphus sp. MBR-141; assembly: GCF_053628695.1. NCBI lineage: Bacteria > Pseudomonadati > Pseudomonadota > Alphaproteobacteria > Hyphomicrobiales > Amorphaceae > Amorphus > Amorphus sp. MBR-141. The sequence goes on along the minus strand of NZ_JBRJGW010000007.1, from coordinate 282,837 downwards.
GCTGTTGGTGGCGGCCTCGCGGGCGATGCGGCCGCTGATATCGAAATGGACCCCGTGGATCATCAACAGATTGCCGGCCGAATCGCGCTCGATGACGCCGCGCGCCTCGACGCTGACGTAGCGCCCGTCGGCGAGGCGGAGGCGGTAGACGTTGCGGCAATCGCGTGCGCCGACGGCACAGGCATGCTCGATCGTCGCCATCGCCCGGCCCACGTCGTCGGGGTGAATGTTGGCGAAGGCCGGATACCATCCCGGCTTGCGCGTCTCCGCATAGCCGAGCAGCACGAGCTCCGACGCCGTCACGTAGGCCAGTCCGCTGGCCGGATGATAGGTCCAGGTGCCGATCCGGCCGGCCGCCGTGGCGCGCGCCAGTTCGTCTTCCACGGCCATCGACCGGGTCAGGGCTCCGGCCAGCAGGATCAGCAGCGACACCGCCGGCAGCAGCACGAAGATGACGCCCTCCGCAACCCGCAGCCCCAGCCCGGAATCGCTCTTGGCACTCGCCAGGCCCAGCACGAGCAGCCAGGCGGTTCCCGCCATGAGGGAACAGGACAGCAGCACCGCAGCGAGGAGGATGGAACCGCGCGTCCGTCGAAACAATCTCATTTCCCGGCGTCCAGTGCGTCGCCGGGGCCGGCGGGTTCGGGCGGGATCGTGCGACCGACCCCGTCCAGGAAGCTTCTCAGGAAGCGTTCGAGTTCCGCCCTGTCCTCCAGTTCGCCGATCATCCAGAGCCGCCGCTCCCCGTCGGCGGCCAACAGGGAGGGGGTGGCGACCACGCCGGCTCCCAGCGCCGTGCGCGGCTCGTCGAAGACGTCGATCACCCGCAGATGGTCCCGCAGCGTCTCGTGGGGCTCCAGCGCGCTCCGGAGCGCTTCGCCGGCGCGCACCGAACTCGGATGGTCACCACCGACGAACAGCGTGAGACTCAGCCCCTCGTCGTGGGAAGGCGGTCCCGGGGCGTGTTTGCTCATGGGCTGTCCCCATCCGTCGCATTGCCGTTCCGCGGCGGTTCGGCGCGGGCCGCCTGCGACCTCCGACGGCAGAAGCCGGCGCCATTGCGGCGCGGCTGGGCCAAATCCGGTTCGCAAACGGCAGGCCGCCCTGCCTTGCGCCGCTGCGCCCCGGACGAGGCCATCTTTGCCGTCTTTGCCGCCCGAATCGCAGCCCGACGGCCTGATCCGCCGGGAATCCGGCCGACGCATCCCCTCGACATGCCCCCGGCCAGGGTCGCCTGCTGGCCGGACAAGCCCGTAGCTGCCCTCTGGGATGCCAGGTGAAAGATCGACTTCGCCTCCTTTGGCGGCCGTCCGCACAGGCGATCCTGTCGCGGTCAGTCGAGCAACGTCAAGCTGAGCCCCGCTTGAAATGAACACTCTGAGGTGAAAAAGCGGCCGCCGGCATCATCCGCGCCCACGAATGTGTGGCGCTTCAAGGCTTTCCAGACGGTAAACCCACCCAGCCGCGCGACGCGGGCGGGCGCTCCGGCCGGGCGTCCTCAGGGCTTCGACACGGTGGATCCCGTCGTGGCGTCGATGGCCAGGAACGGCAGCCCGGCGCTCTTCCAGGCGCCGAAGCCCCCGTCCATGTGGGCGAGCCGCGTCATTCCGGCAGCGGCACAGGCCTCCGCGACCTTTCGCGAGCGGATGCCGGACCCGCAATGAAAGACGATGGGTTTTTCCGACTGCCCGGGCAGCTTGTTCGGGTCGAACGACGACAACGGGTACAACAGCGCGCCTTTGATGTGCTCGAAGGCGAATTCCGCCGGGGTGCGGACGTCGATCAGGACGATCTCGTTCCGGTCGAACCGTTCCTTGACCTCCTCGGGGGACAGCACGTCGAGCGTTGCTCCGGCGATCGTTTCGGACTTGGCCATGGTCTTGCCTCCTTGGCTGCCGTGCGGTCTCGTGCACGCACCCCCGTTCTGAGGATCGAGCATAGCCATTTCAAGACATCCCGGACGATGCATCCGTCCGTCAGTCCGCCACAAATCGGGAGGATGGTCGCACCGCCGTCGCCTCCTCCCGGCGACCCGATCCGAGATTCATGCGCTTCATGCCGTTTTCCCGCGACTTCGCCCGGGGCCTTGCCCGCATCTCCGGCGCCCTGCTGCTGGTCGTTGCCGCGTCGGCCTGCGTTCCGCGTGCGCCGGGTGGCTTGCCGTCGGGCGCGTCCGCCTGTCTCGCGCCGGCGCAGGTCACCGACGGCGACGGCGATTTCAGCAGGCACCCGGACCTGTTCGGGCCGGAGCGCTGCGTCAGCCAGGACACGTTCCGCGCCGGCGGACGCGAATGGATCGTGCAGACGGTGCGCAACACCGCCCGCCGCGGCCCGCTCTGGGTGCTGCCCCACGACAACGAGCAGGCCGCGGTCGACACCGCCGTCTATGCGCTCGCCCGCTACGGCGGCACCGCCGTCCTCGTCGAGACCGGCGGCCGGCGCACCAACGGCCCGATCGACCCCAACCGGGCCTTCGACGGTGGCCGGTCGCGCTGCAGCGGCGGAGCGGCCGCCTCCCGCTACATCGCCGCCATGCTGGGCAGCCGGACCCGCCGCGCGCCGGTGATCGCCCTCCACACCAATGCCCCTGGCGTTGCCGGCCGCCGCGGCAGCGGCTCGATCTCGATCAAGGCGCCCGGCAAGGCGGGCAAGGCATTCCCGGGCAGCGGCGCATCCGGCCGCCTCGCCAGCCCGGATTCGCTGGTGATCACCGCCGTCGCCGGCCGGACGGCGCCGGACGCCCGAACCTCCGCGCTGGTCGAGACGCTGACGGCGGCGGGCGTCAACGTGCTGGTGGAAACGACCTCGCCAGCCACCACGGATTGTTCGCTGTCCCACTATGCCGCCCTCAACGGCATCCGGCCCTATGTGAACATCGAGGTCGTCGACGGCGACAGCGCGACCCAGCGCGGGATCCTCGACATCGTGATGAGCGCGCTGGGAGACTGAGCGCGGGTAGAATGATCCGGAGATGGCCGCTCCAGCGGAATGTCCTTCCGAATGTGGCCGCTCCCTGGAGAATTTCTCCTGTCGGGTGGAAACACACAGGTCATCCTCTCCGCGCGCTTGTGTTTCCACCGGAAATTGCGTACCTCACCCGCCGTTCGCCGGGACGGCCGCCCCGTCAAGCGCGAACATCGTTGTGCGGGCTGGACTTGCGGTCCGGACTCCGACACCCTTCCCCTTCCCGCGTCTTCGCTGCCAGGGAGACCTGCTTGATCCGGATCGAGGACGTTTCGCTTTCCTTCGGCGGAATCCATGCCGTCGACGGATGCTCCTTCGACGTCGTTGAAGGCTCGATCACCGGCCTGATCGGGCCGAACGGCGCGGGAAAGTCGACGCTCTTCAACATCGTGGCCGGCGTGCTGAAGCCCGACAGCGGCCGCATCCTGTTCGACGGCGACGACATCACCGGACTGCCGCCCCACGTGTTGTTCCATCGCGGCCTGGTGCGCACGTTCCAGATTCCGCACGAATTCTACCGCATGACGGTGCGCGAGAACCTGATGATCGTGCCCCCGCGGCAGAGCGGCGAGAGCCTGTTCAGATCCTGGTTCAGCTGGGGCGCCGTCAAGCGGCAGGACGGCGACATCGCCGACAAGGTCGACGAGGTGCTCGCCTTCCTGAACATCGCCCACGTCGCCGACGAACTGGCCGGCAACCTGTCCGGCGGGCAGAAGAAGCTGCTCGACCTCGGCCGCACCATGATGACCGATGCCCGGGTGGTGCTGCTCGACGAGCCCGGCGCCGGCGTCAACCGCACGCTGCTGGGCGCGATCACCACCGCCATCCGGCGCCTCAACGAGGAACGCGGCTACACGTTCTGCCTGATCGAGCACGACATGGACGTGATCGCGGAGCTCTGCGATCCGATCATCGTGATGGCCCAGGGCTCGGTCCTGACCCGTGGTTCGATGGCCGACATTCGCGCCAACCCCGCCGTCCGGGAGGCCTATCTCGGCCATCCCGAGACCGCCGAGACCGGCTGAGGCGCACGACATGGCACTTCTCGACGCGACGGACGTGACCGGCGGCTATGGCGGCGCCGACATCCTCTGCGGCCTGAACCTGAAGGTGGAGGACAAGGAGGTCGTGGTCATCGTCGGGCCAAACGGCGCCGGCAAGTCGACCTTCATGAAGGCGGTGTTCGGGCTGGTCACCGTCCGCGCCGGCTCGATCACGCTCTCAGGCGCCGACATCACCAACCGCAAGCCGGAGGACATCGTCGGCCGCGGCATCTGCTACGTGCCGCAGGAACGCAACGTCTTCCCGTCTATGAGCGTCCAGGAAAACCTGGAAATGGGCGCCTTCATCCGGACCGACGACTGGCGCCCGCAGATGCAGCGCATCTACGAGCTGTTTCCCCGGCTTGCCGAACGCAAGCGCCAACCGGTCGGACAGATGTCCGGCGGCGAGCGCCAGATGGTGGCCATGGGCCGCGCGCTGATGCTGGAGCCGAAGCTGCTGCTGCTCGACGAACCGACCGCCGGGCTGTCGCCCAAGTTCATCGACGAGACCTTCCGGCAGGTGAAGCGCGTCAATGCCCTCGGCGTCGGCATCCTGATGGTCGAGCAGAACGCCAAGCAGGCGCTGGCCATCGCCGACCGAGGCTACGTGTTTGCCAGCGGCCAGAACCGGTTCGAGGACACCGGCCGCGGCCTGCTGGAAAATAAAGAAATCGCGGAGATGTTCCTTGGCGGCTGACACCGCGAGGCAACCAGAGACGATGGATCCACGCCCGTGACCGATGTCCTGCAACTCGTCGTCTACGGTATCGTGACCGGCTCGATCCTGGCGCTCGGCGCCATCGGCGTCTCGCTGGTGTTCTCGATCCTGCGCTTCGCCCACTTCGCCCACGGCGACGTGATGACGGTGGGGGCCTACGGCGCGCTCGTCGGGGTGACGCTCACTGGCATCTCGCCGATCCTCGCCATTCCATTTGCGATCGTCTTTTCCGTCGCCGTCGCGCTCGCCGCCGAGGTGCTGCTCTACCGCCCGCTGAGGTCCAGCCACCCTATCATCCTGCTCATCTCGTCCTTCGGCGTGGCCCTCATCCTGCGCAGCGCCATCCAGTTGTTTGCCGGCCCGTCGCCGCAGGTCTTCAAGTCCGGCATCCAGATGCCGATCCGCTACGCCGGCATCGTCATTCGCCCCGATCATTTCTGGATCGTCGGCGGCACGATCGTGATCATCCTGGCGCTACACCTGTTCCTCTCGCGCTCGAAGTTCGGCAAGGCGATGCGCGCCATGTCCGACAACATGGACCTGGCACGGATCTCCGGCATTCCCGCCTACCGCATGATCCTGATCACCTGGGTCATCGCCGCGGCGCTCGCCGCCGTCGCCGGCGTGTTCCTCGGCATGGACACGCGGCTTCACCCGGTGATGGGCTGGCGCCTGCTCCTGCCGATCTTCGCCGCCGCCATCCTCGGCGGCATCGGCCGGCCCTATGGCGCCATCGCCGGCGGCCTCATCATCGGCATCTCCATGGAACTGTCGACCATGGTGATCGACCCCGGCTACAAACACGCCGTGGCGTTCGCGCTGCTGGTGCTGATGCTGATCGTGCGCCCGACGGGTATCTTCAAGGGGACGTCGCTATGACCCGTTCGCCCCTTCCCTTCTTGAGCGGAGACGCGTCATGGAGTTGAGCGGCCTCGCCGGCTACCTCGTCTTCTTCCTGTCGACGGTCTCGATCTACGCGATCCTCGCCCTCGGGCTGAACGTGCAGTGGGGCCTGACCGGCCAGATCAACATCGGCATCGCCGGGTTCTATGCCATCGGCGCCTACACCACGGCGATCCTGACCGGCGGCGCCAATCCCGAGCATGTCGGCGGCTTCGGCCTGCCGTTCCTGGCGGGCGCGGCCGCGGCCATCGTGCTGTCCGGCGTCATCGCGCTCCTGATCGGCATGATCACGGTCAACCTCAGGTCCGACTATCTGGCGATCGCCACCATCGGCATCGCCGAGATCATCCGCTTCTTCTTCCAGAACGAGCAGTGGCTCTCCCACGGCGTGCGCGGCATCGCCGACATTCCCCGCCCGTTCACCGACGGCAAGGAGTCCGGCCTGGTCTTCCTCGCCGTCGTGCTGGTCAGCCTGGGGCTCGTCTATTTCCTCGTCGAGCGTGCCCGCCTGGCCCCCTGGGGACGCGTGCTGCGCGCGATCCGCGACAACGAGGACGCGACGGCCGCCGCCGGCAAGAACGTGCGCCTCTTCCGCCTGCAGGCGTTCGTGTTCGGCTCCGCCATCATGGGATTTGCGGGCGCGCTCTACGCCCACTTCATTGGCTTCATTTCGCCCGATGCCTTCGAGCCGGTGTTCGCCACCTTCATCGTCTGGGTGATGCTGATCGCCGGCGGCAGCGGCAACAACAAGGGTGCCCTTCTCGGCTCCATCGTCGTCTGGCTGGTCTGGTCGGGCACCGAGACGCTGGCCAGCCGGCTGCCGCCCGAATACGCCACCCAGGCGAGTTCGGCCCGCGTGCTGCTCGTCGGCGTGCTGCTGCAGGTGGTGCTGCTGACCCGGCCCCAGGGCATGCTGCCGGAGGAAAGGCCGAAGCCGATTGCCCGTCGCAAGACATAAGGGACGGCGGTGCCGACGATGACCCAGGACGCGCCGGCGGAGGAGCCGCCGGCCTCGCGCACGGCCCGGTTCAGGGCCGCACTTGCGGTGTTCCTGAAGCCACGCGTGCTGATCGTCCTGTTCCTTGGCTTCGCGTCGGGCCTGCCGCTGGCGCTGTCGGGCTCGACGCTGGCGCTGCGCATGGCCGACCAGGGCGTGGATCTCTCCACCATCGGCCTGTTCTCGCTTGCGGGCATTCCCTACACCATCAAGTTCCTCTGGGCGCCGATCGTCGACGCCACCCGGGTGCCGATCCTGTCGCGCCTGCTTGGCCGGCGGCGCGGCTGGCTGATCTTCTCCCAGCTGCTGCTGATCGCCGCCATCCTCTATCTCGGCTGGCTCGACCCGACACTGGCGCCATGGGCGGTGGCGTTCGGTGCCGTGCTGGTCGCCATCGCCTCGGCGACCCAGGACATCGTCATCGACGCGTTCCGCGTGGAAAGCCTTCCCGACGAGGAGCAGGCGGCCGGCATGGCGTGGTTCGTCTCCGCCTACCGGGTCGGCATGCTGGCCTCCACCGCCGGCGCGGCGCTGCTGGTCGCAGCCCTGCAGCTGGAGGGGTATGGCCTGGCAGATGCCTGGGGCTGGGCCTACGCCGGCATGGCCGGGCTCGTGCTGATCGGCATGGTGACGACGCTGGTGGCCACCGAGCCGGGCCGGGAGCCTGCGGAAGCGCCGGTGCGCCCGGGCGAGGCCCATCTGGGCGAGATCCCCGCTCCCGAGCAGAACCCGTTGCTGCGCGTCGCCACCACCGCCTATGCGGCGTTCCACGAGTTCCTGACCCGCCAGGACGCGCTGGCGATCCTGCTGTTCGTGGTGCTTTACAAGTTCTGCGACGCCTTCGCGGGCGTGATGACGGCGCCGTTCGTGATCGACATCGGATTCTCCAAGGCGGCCTATGCGGGCATCGTCAAGGGCGTCGGCTTCGGCGCGGCGCTGCTCGGCGGCTTTGCCGGCGGGGCCATGGCGAAGGCGCTCCCCATGTACCGGGCGCTGTGGATCGCCGGGCTGCTGCAGATGGCGTCGAACCTCGTCTTCTCCTGGCAGGCGATGATCGGGCCGGAGGTCTGGGCGCTGTCGGTGACCATCGCCGTGGAGAACTTCACCGGTGGCCTCGGGACGGTGGTGTTCGTCGCCTACATCTCCAGCCTGTGCACCGATGCCCGCCACACGGCCACCCAGTACGCCCTGCTGGCGGCCCTGTCGGCGGTCGGCCGGACGGTGCTGGCGGCCACCTCCGGCTATGCCGCCGAGGCGGTGGGCTGGATCGTTTTCTTCGCCGTCACGGCGCTTGCCGCGATCCCGGGCCTGGCGCTGCTGTGGTGGCTCGGGCGGCGCGGACATTTCCGCGCCGCGACGCCCCCCTCCTGACCGGAGCCGCCTTCCATCAGCAGCTGTCGGCCTGCGGCAGCGTGATCGTTCCGGACACGCCGAGCGGAAACTGCTTGAGCGCGGCGCGAACGATCGGCTCCGCCACCGGGGCGAACAGCCCGCAGGCGCCGCGGCTGACCGCCCTTGCCTGGAACACCTGCTTGCCGAGGCGCGTGTCGATCATGTCGATGGACACCGAGCGGGTGAAGACGGTCTCCGTGCGCAGCGCCGTGGTGTAGCCGACGACGCCGATCTGCGGCCCGCCCCAGCCCCAGTAGGGCCCCGGCCCGCCGAAATAGACACCGCCACCCCAGCCCGGCCCGTAGAAGCCCGGCCCGGGCCCGTACCAGCCGGGGCCGTAGCCCACGTAGCCCCACTGGGGGATGAGATAGGGGGTGGTGACGCGCTCGCCCTGGTCGACGGCGAAGCCGAAGAAGGCGACGAGACGCGCCTGCTTGCGGGTCGCCACCCGGGTGTAGCCCCGCTCCGCCAGGACCTGCGCGACCAGCGCGGCATTCGCCTGCCAGGCGAGCGACGATCCGTCCATGCCCTTGTAGGGGGCGATGTACACCGTCTTCGGTTGGATGTCGGCCGGGATGACCGAATAGGCGTCCACCTGGGTGCGCACCTGCATGCACCCGGCCAAAAGCGCGATGGCCGCGGCCACGGCCAGCAAACGGAAAGGTCGCATGGGTCCCTCGTCCCGAACTCGCCGCGCGCGGAAGCGCGCGCACGCCACGAAAAAGGCGCGGCCCCGTCCGGGTCCGCGCCTCTGTTGTCTCAGGCAAATCGCCAGGTGTGAAGCCCGGCTGTCGCGCAGGACTAGTTCAGCTTGATCAGTCCGCCTTCGACGATCTTGCCGTCCTCGAAGGACCACATGCCGATGGTGCCCGGCACGTCGCCGTTGTCGTCGAAGTCCTGGGAACCGGCAGCGCCTTCGTAGTTGATGTCCGTGCCGGCCTTCAGCAGTTCGACGGCCTTGGCGTAGTCGCCCGGGCCGACCTTCTCGCCGGGAGGATTGGCGACCTCGCGGAGCGCGTTGCGGATGGCCGTGCGGTCGTTCGAGCCGGCCTTCACGGCGGCCAGCGCGATCAGCATTGTCGCATCATAGGCGGTGTCGATGTACGGCAGCGGCGGGATTTCGCCGTTCTTCGCCTTGTAGGCATCCTGGAACTTGGTCAGGCCGTCGCTCTCCGGCGACTGCGGGACCGAGCCGTAGGACCCGTTCATGTAGTCGGCACCGATCTGCTCGATGACCTCGGGGGCCTTCATGCCGTCGGTGAAGATGAACTTGTCGAAATAGCCGCCTTCGAGCGACTGCTTCAGGATCACCGTGCCGTTTTCCGGATAGGCGACCAGCAGGAGCGCTTCGGCGTCACCGGTCTTGGCGCGCTGCAGTTCGCCGCGATACGAGGCCTGGCCGGCCTCGAACGGGATCGACTCGGTCACCGTGCCGTTCATGCCCTGATAGGCCTTCGCGAACGCATCGGCGAGGCCCTGTCCGTAGGCGTTGTTCACGTAGATGATCGAGACGTTCTTCACGCCCTTTTCCGTCACCAGCTTGGCCAGCGCGATGCCCTGGAAGGCGTCGGACGGCACGGTGCGGAACAGGAAGTCGTTGTCCTTCAGCGTCGTGATGGTCGGCGACGTCGAGGCGCTGGTGATCTGCAGAACGCCCTCGCGGCTGGTGATCGAGGTGGCGACCGGAATGGTCACGCCCGAGGACAGCGCGCCGACGATGGCATTGACGCCTTCGACGTTGACGAGCTTCTGGGCGGCGTCGACGCCGGCCTGCGGGTTGGTCTGGGTATCGGCCACGACGATCTCGACCTTGCCGCCCCCGGCATTGATCTCCTCGGCGGCGAGCTGGATGCCGCTGAGGTCCGCCTCGCCGTAGGCCGACAGGTCGCCCGTCATCGGCATCAGTGCGCCGATCTTCAGGTCCTGAGCAGACGCCGGGCCGGCGAAGGCGGCCGCGGCGAACGCGACGACGGACGCGGCCGTCATCCAACGATTGATTGCCATGTAACACTCCCTCCTGATGTGGTCGGGTTGCCAACCGCAAGCCTTGAGCAGCCCCTTGGCGGTTGCACGGGTCCGACCGAGTGTACCGACATTACTAGCCGATCGTGGTGCGCTTCGAAAGGGCATGCGGCGGCCTTCGCTGCCGCCCGGGGGTGAAGGTAAGACATTCCCGACGCATCGTTTTCGGGCTGCGCACAGACGCGGTGCGCGCGCGCCGGCTGCGCGATTCCGCGCGTTGTTGCGCGTTTCCGCGCGCGGCCGCCCCTGCAACCTTGCGTTTTCGCGCGCAACGGGCGGGCGCCCATGCGGTCATGCGCACCCCGTCATCCCGATGCGGACGGGTTGCGGCCGGCCCCTTCGCTGAGGGTCCGCCGGACGGCCGTCTTCCAGCCGGCGACGCGCCGCTCGCGTTCCTGCGAGCCCATCTCCGGTTCGAAGCGCCGGTCCCGGGCCCACATGCGGGCAAACCCCTCTTCGTCCGGCCAGACGCCGGCGGCCTGGCCGGCCAGCCAGGCCGCACCGAGCGCCGTCGTCTCGGGAATCGTCGGCCGGTCGACCGGGGCGGCGAGCAGGTCGGCGAGGCGCTGCATGGTCCAGTCGCTCACCGCCATGCCGCCGTCAACGCGGAGCACGGTGGCCTCGCCGCCCGCATAGTCCTCGCGCATCGCCGCGTAGAGATCGCCGGTCTGGTAGCAGACCGCCTCCAGCGCGGCGCGGGCGAGCTCGGCCGGCCCGGTTCCCCGCGTGAGGCCATAGATCGCGCCGCGCGCCTCGGGGTCCCACCACGGCGCGCCGAGGCCGGTGAAGGCCGGCACCATGTAGACCTCCTGATCGTCGTCGGCGCGGGCGGCGAGCGGACCCGCTTCCGAGGCGGAACCGATCAGGCCGAGCCCGTCGCGCAGCCACTGCACCGTGGAGCCGGCGGCGAAGATCGCGCCCTCGAGGGCGTAGCGGGTCTCGCCGCCACGCCGCACGGCGACGGTGGTCAGCAGCCGGTTGGAGGAGACCACCGGCTCGTTGCCGGTGACCAGAAGCACGAACGCGCCGGTGCCGTAGGTGGCCTTCATCATGCCCGGCCGGAAGCAGGCCTGCCCGAGCGTCGCCGCCTGCTGGTCGCCGGCGACGCCGCGGATCGGAATCGCCGCGCCGAGGAGGTCGGGATCGGTGGTGCCGAAATCGCCGTCGCTGTCGCGCACCGCCGGCAGCATCGCCATCGGCACCCGGAACAGGGCGCACAGCTCCTCGTCCCAGCGGTTGCGGCGGATGTCGTAGAGCATGGTGCGCGAGGCGTTGGTGGCGTCGGTGGCGTGCACCCTGCCGCCGGTGAGCTGCCAGACCAGCCAGCAGTCGACCGTTCCGAAGGCGAGCCGGCCGGCCTCCGCGGCCTGCCGCGCGCCGTCGACGTGGTCGAGCAGCCAGGCGATCTTGGTGGCGGAGAAGTAGGGATCGATGATCAGCCCGGTGCGCTCGGTGACCAGCGGCTGGGCGCCCTCCGCCTTCAGGTCCTCGCACGCTTTGCTGGTCCGCCGGTCCTGCCAAACGATGGCGCGTGCGATGGGACGGCCGGTCTCGCGGTCCCAGACGAGCGTCGTCTCGCGCTGGTTGGTGATGCCGATCGCCGCCACCGCGTCGGCCTTAGTCCGCGTCTTGGCGAGCACGTCGCGGGCCGTGCGCAGCGTCGTCTCCCAGATCAGCGCCGGGTCGTGCTCGACCCAGCCCGCACGCGGATAGGCCTGGGCGAACTCCTCCTGGGCGATGGCCGCGACCCAGGTGGGCCCGGAAAACAGCATCGCCCGGCTCGAGGTCGTTCCCTGGTCGATGGCGAGGATCGGATCCGCCATGGGCATTCTCCCAAAACGCTTTTTTTCGATTCTTGGGAGCGAACCCTATCAGGGCCGGGCGGTTCCGCCAGTCCGATGGCGACCACGGTCCGAACAGAAAGGCCGCGCCCCATGTCATTTCCCCGTTGCCAGCCGCGCGGAGGTTGCGTAACGCTAGCGCCCATGATGGTCGGGTCTTTCCTCCTCCTCACCGCGCGCTGGTGGCGCGTCGCTTCATTGGCGGCGCGGTAGGGGACGTATACCCAATCGACTGTGCCGCCCGGGACCGACCGGCGGCAACAGGTGTCAACCGTCCCCGTTCGTTCCCCGTTCACCGGGAGCTTCGACGATGCGGACGACTGCAGAAACCCTCTACACCACGGCCGGCGGCATCTCCGTCCGGCGCATCAGCCGCGAGATCGCCTACGCGGACGCGACCGCGTCGTGGATCGCCCGTCTCGACGCCGAGCGCGGCGCCGTGTTCTCGTCAACCTACGAGTATCCCGGCCGCTACACGCGCTGGGACTTCGCGCTCGTCAATCCGCCCGTCGCCATCGAGGCGACCGGCTACGGCGTGACCATCTCGGCGCTGAACGGGCGCGGGCGGGTGCTGCTGCCGGCCTTTTCGGCCGCCGTGGCGGATCTCGATTACGTCGCCGACCGGACCACCGAGGCAGACCGCATCACGCTGCGGGTGGTGCCGTCGGAGGCCACGTTCACCGAGGAAGAGCGCAGCCGGCAACCGTCGGTGTTCGGCGTGGTGCGCGCCCTGATCGCCCATTTCGCCAGCCACGAGGACGACAAGCTCGGGCTTGCCGGCGCCTTCGGCTACGACCTCGTCTACCAGTTCGAGCCGGTTGAGAAGCAGGTGCCGCGCGAGGCCGGCCAACGCGACCTGGTGCTGTATTTTCCCGACGAGATCCTGGTGGTCGACCACTACGGGCGCAAGGCGACCGTCTACGCCTATGACTTCACCGTCGACGGCCAGGCGACCGACGGAATCGAACGCGGCGGCGAACGGCGCCCCTATGCGCCGGATCTCGACGCCGCGCCCGAAGGCGACCACAAGCCGGGCGAATACGCCCAGACGGTCGCCAAGGCGTTCGGCCCGTTCGCCCGCGGCGAACTGTTCGAGGTGGTGCCGAGCCAGGTGTTCCGGGAGCCGTGCGCAGCATCGCCGGCCGCCGTCAGCCGCCGCCTGACCGACATCAACCCGAGCCCCTACGGCTTCCTCATCAACCTGGGCCACGGGGAGTACGTGGTCGGCGCCTCGCCGGAAATGTTCGTGCGCGTCACCGGCAAGCGCGTCGAGACTTGTCCGATCTCCGGCACCATCGCCCGCGGTCGCGACGCCATTGAGGACGAGGCCCAGATCCGCCGCCTGCTCAATTCCGAGAAGGACGAGACGGAGCTGACCATGTGCTCCGACGTCGACCGCAACGACAAGAGCCGCGTCTGCGTGCCGGGCAGCGTGCGCGTGCTCGCCCGCCGGCAGATCGAGCTCTATTCCCGGCTGATCCATACCGTCGACCACATCGAGGGGACGCTGCTGGACGACCGCGACGCGCTGGACGCCTTCCTCTCCCACGCCTGGGCAGTGACGGTGACCGGTGCGCCGAAGCCGTGGGCGATGCGCTTCATCGAGGCGCACGAGCGCAGCCCGCGCTTCTGGTACGGCGGCGCCGTCGGCCTGCTCAACTTCAACGGCGACATGAACACCGGCCTGACGCTCCGCACCGTGCGCATCAAGGACGGGGTCGCCGAAGTGCGCGCCGGGGCCACGGTGCTCGCCGATTCCGAACCCGAGGCCGAGGAGCGCGAGACCGAGCTCAAGGCCTCGGCGATGATCGCCGCGATCCGCACCGCCGGCAGCAACGCAGGCGGTGCGATCCCGACGGCGGCACGGGCCGCCCCTCCGACGCGGCGGGTGCTGCTGGTCGACCACGAGGATTCGTTCGTCCACACGCTGGCCAACTACCTGCGCCAGGCGGGAGCGGAGGTGACGACCATGCGCGGCCCGATCACCGATGCCGACATCGATCGCCTGGCTCCGGAGATGGTGGTGCTGTCGCCTGGGCCGGGCCGGCCATCGGACTTCGACTGCGCCGCCAGCATCGCCACCGCCCGCCGCCACGCGCTGCCGATCTTCGGCGTCTGCCTGGGACTGCAAGCGCTGGTGGAGGCGTTCGGCGGCAGCCTTCGCCAGCTCGACGTGCCGGTGCACGGGAAGAGCTCGCGGGTGACGAGAACCGCCCCGACGCCGCTGTTCGAGGGCCTGCCGGAGAGCTTCCCGGTCGGGCGCTACCACTCGCTGGTCGCCAACCCGACCGACCTGCCGGCCGACCTTGTGGTGACGGCCACCAGCGACGACGGGTCGATCATGGCGATCCAGCACGCCATCGAGCCCGTGGCCGCCGTACAGTTCCACCCGGAATCGATCATGATGCTCGGCCAAGACCTGGGGTTAAATATAATCCGAAATGCAATCACTAATATTACCGCGCATGACAGCGTTAATTCCTCGCAACTTGTAATTAACGCGCGAACGCGATGAATAATTTATAGTTAACATTCAGGATAATATTTGTTAATCAAGAATAAATATTGGAACATTGTCAGGATTTTTAAATTTCTTCCAGCAAGCCGACTGATTTTCACCAACTTCTGGGAGAAATTATGCAATTTCCAAAAATGGTCGCAGCTGCAAGCTGCGCCACAGTGGCTCTGTGCGCGTTCATGACCGGGCCGGTTCCCGCCCTCGCGGAAGCTCCGGCCAGCATTCACCTGGGGGCTCAGCCCCTGCATATTGCAGGCTCCGGAGCCACGGCGGGAGCCGGCCTTGCGTTCGGTGGCCCTGCAGCGCCAGGGCGGGCCGCCACGGAATTCCAGATCGCCACGGGAACCGGCAGCAGCGGGTCAGGTGGCGGCGATTCCGGCGGCGGTGGCCACTCCGGTGGTGGCGGTAACTCCGGCGGCGGCGGCCATTCCGGCGGCGGCGGCCATTCCGGTGGTGGTGGCCACTCCGGTGGCGGCGGCCATTCCGGCGGCGGCGGCCATTCCGGTGGCGGCGGCCATTCCGGCGGCGGCGGCCATTCCGGTGGCGGCGGCCATTCCGGCGGCGGCGGCCATTCCGGTGGTGGTGGCCACTCCGGTGGCGGTGGCCACTCCGGTGGCGGCGGCGATTCTGGCGGCGGTGGCCACTCCGGTGGTGGCGGCGATTCCGGCGGCGGCGGCCACTCCGGTGGTGGCGGTAACTCCGGCGGCGGCGGCCACTCCGGTGGTGGCGGTAACTCCGGCGGCGGCGGCCATTCCGGTGGTGGCGGCCACTCCGGTGGCGGCGGCGATTCCGGCGGCGGTGGCCACTCCGGTGGTGGCGGTAACTCCGGTGGTGGCGGTAACTCCGGCGGCGGCGGCCATTCCGGTGGTGGTGGCCACTCCGGTGGCGGCGGCGATTCCGGCGGCGGTGGCCACTCCGGTGGTGGCGGTAACTCCGGCGGCGGCGGCCATTCCGGTGGTGGTGGCCACTCCGGTGGCAGTGGCGACTCCGGTGGTGGCGATCATGGCGGTCAACACGCAGAGGACCGCGACAACGGAGGGAGCTTCGGCTTCTCCAGCCACGGCAGCCAGACTCAGACGTCGCCCTCATCGGGCTCGAACGTGAACCGCTTCAACAATCGTGAGCAGTATGATCGCGAGCGGTGCCTCGATGTTCTGAACAACCTGGAAGACTATCCGAAGCAGGATCGCGACTATTGCGCTCTGCGCGTCCAGGAGTAGTTCAATGGATCGTGGCCCGTCCGGCCACGATCCGCCAGATCCAATCATCGTCGGAAAGGACCCGTGGACGGCACCCCCGTTCACGGGTCTTTTTTCGTTCCGGCAGCCCGCCTCGGCACACGCATCCAACCTGTTGCGAAAATGGCGGAAATGCGCGCCGGGGCCGGCCCCGGCGCGTACGCAATGATTGTAGACGGCTAAGGGTTTCAGTCATGGATGGTTGAAATGCATCCTCAGATTCTCGGGAACAAGTCGCCACAACCCCGCATTACTCCCTCGATGCACATCGTAACTTTGGAGGAG
Organism: Amorphus sp. MBR-141; assembly: GCF_053628695.1. Taxonomy (NCBI): domain Bacteria; kingdom Pseudomonadati; phylum Pseudomonadota; class Alphaproteobacteria; order Hyphomicrobiales; family Amorphaceae; genus Amorphus; species Amorphus sp. MBR-141. The sequence goes on along the minus strand of NZ_JBRJGW010000007.1, from coordinate 266,916 downwards.
AGTGAGATGCGACAGCTCGGAAATCACCTGATGACAGGCTGTGCCGTGGCGGCGTTCTGCGCCGTGATGATGGTGTCGGGAACGGAGGTCCGCGCGCAGGGCGTCGGCGGCACCGGAGGAGGCGGTGTCGGGGTCGGCGTGGGCGCCGATGTCGGCGGCGTCGGGGTCGGCGCAGGTGTCGGCATCGGTGGCGGAAGCGGCGTGGATGCCGGCGTGGGGGCGACGGCTGGCGGTGCGGATGGTGTGGATGCCGGCGCCGGTGCGTCCGCCGGTGGCGGACAGGGCGTCGACGCCGGTGCGGGCGCATCGGTCGGTGGCGCCGACGGTGCCAACGCCGGTGTGGGGGCAAGCGTTGGCGGCGGAACCGGCGTCGATGCCGGTGCCGGCGCATCCGTCGGCGGTGGCGGTGGCGTCAATGCCGGGGCTGGTGCATCGGTCGGCGGCGGTACGGGCGTTGACGCTGGCGTCGGCGCTTCGGTCGGCGGCGGCAGCGGTGTGAATGCCGGGGTCGGCGCTTCGGTCGGCGGCACGGGTGGAACCAACGCCGGCGGGGGCACCGGCGGGACGCCGGGCGGTGGCGCCGGAGGCGGAACCGCAGGCGGGGGCACCGGACAGGCGACAGCTGGAACGACGCCCGGGGCGACCGGTCTCGACGGCTCGGCCGGATCGAACGTGACAGGCGCCAGCACCGGCTCCATCACCTCGCAGGAGGTGTCTGCCCGGCTGGGCGCCATGTCGCAGACCGAACGCGAAGCGCTGATGACCAAGTGCCAGGACGTTCTGTCCAACCCGGCGCGCTTCGACGATTCGGTGGCCGAGCTCTGCATGCTGGCCAACGAGCTGCAGTAGATTGCGCCTGCCCCGTCCGCGAGAGCCGTCGGGGCAGCTAGCCTTACAGACCGCGTCGGGCACCTGTGCCCGGCGCGGTTTTGCGTGGGAAGACGCGCGGCGACCCCTCGTCCCGCCCCACGCCCGGAGCATCCCCCGCCTGCCGCCTCGGCCGAGGCCGGCTCCGCAAACATTTTAAGCTTAAAGCGTCTCGTCAGGTCGGATAGTCTCGGGGTCGACACCCCGAACCCAGGTGAGCACCATGGCATCTCCCACCGGAACCGAGATCGGCTACGCCGACTATCTGAGCCTCGACCGGATCCTGAACGCTCAGGACCTGCAGAGCGTCAAGGTCGGGCGGGAAGCCCACGACGAGATGCTCTTCATCATCATCCACCAGACCTACGAGCTGTGGTTCAAGCAGATCCTGCACGAGCTCGACCGGGTCCAGGCGAACTTCTCCCATGCCCCCATCGACGACTGGCGGATGGGCCAGATCCTGCACTCGCTGCTGCGGGTGAACGAGATCATGAAGCTGCTGGTCAACCAGATCGACGTACTGGAGACCATGACCTCCCAGGACTTCCTGGAATTCCGCGACCTGCTCACCTCCGGCTCGGGCTTCCAGTCGCTGCAGTTCCGCCTCGTCGAGACGCGCCTCGGCCTCGGCCCGAACCAGCGGATGCTGTATGACGGAACCGGCGTCCACAGCCGGCTGAAGCCGGAGGAAAGCAAGCTGCTGGGCGCGGCGGAGAGCCATCCGTCGCTGATCGAGCAGCTCGACGCGTGGCTGGCGCGCACCCCCTTCGTGAAGGCCGGCAGCTTCGCCTTCTCCGAGGCCTATCGCGCGGCCGTGCTCGATTTCCTGACCAAGGACATCCGTACGCTGCGCGCCAACGAAGGCCTCGACGAGGAGCAGCGGGAAGCCGAGGCCCGGGCGCTGGAAAAGGCCAAGGAATCCTTCAAGGCGCTGTTCGAGCCGGAGGCCCACCAGGGGGCGTGGCGGATGTCGCCGAAGGCCGTGCAGGCGGCGCTGTTCATCACCGTCTACAACGACCGCCCGGTGCTGCACGTGCCGAGCCGCATCTTCCAGACGCTGATGGACATCGACGAGACGATGACGCTGTGGCGCTACCGCCACGCGCTGATGGTGCAGCGGATGATCGGCGTGAAGATCGGCACCGGCGGCTCGTCGGGCCACGACTATCTGCGCCAGACCGCCGAGAAGCACAAAATCTTCACCGACCTCTTCCACCTGTCGACCTACCTCATTCCGCGATCGGCGCTGCCGGCGCTGCCGCGCGAGGTCGAGCGGATGATGCAGTTCGTCTATTCCGAGGAGCCGGCGGAATGAGCCTGGACCTCACCGCCCACTTCAGCCGCTTTCTGGACGCCGACCCCGACCGCCTGCACCTGGCCGCCCACAGCCATCATTTCTGGCCGGACGCCAGCGAAAAGGGCCAGCACCGCGCCTGGTCCGACGCCGCGCTCCACGTCGACCAGAAATGGGCCACCGTGTTCGGCGAGGTGGTCCCGGCGGTGCAGCGGGGCATCGCGGAGCGGCTGTCGCTGCCCGACCCGGCGACCATCGCGTTCGCGCCCAACACCCACGAGTTCGTCAAGCGGCTGCTGTCGTGCTTCCCCGCCGACCGGCCCGTCCGCATCCTCGCCAGCGACGCCGAGTTCCATTCCTTCTCCCGCCAGATCGCGCGGCTGGAGGAGGCGGGTCTCGTCGTCGTCGACCGGGTGCCGGCCGAGCCGTTCGCGGGCTTCACCGAGCGGCTGGCGGCGGCCGCCGCGGTGCGGCCCCACGACCTGGTGTTCGTCAGCCACGTGTTCTTCTCGTCGGGCGCGATCGGTCCGGACATCGCGGCGCTCGCTGCCGCCGTGCCCGATCCGGAGACGTTCATCGTCGTCGACGGCTATCACGGCTTCATGGCGGTGCCGACCGATCTCTCGGCGGTGGCCGATCGGATCTTCTATCTCGCGGGCGGCTACAAATACGCCATGAGCGGCGAAGGCTGCTGCTTCCTCCATTGCCCGCCGGGCTATGGCGAGCGGCCGCGCGACACCGGCTGGTACGCGGCGTTTTCCGCGCTCGAGCGGTCAGACGGGGGGGTGCCCTACTCCACCGACGGCAACCGCTTCTTCGGCTCCACCTTCGATCCGAGCGGGCTCTACCGGATGCGCGCGGTGTTCGCGTGGATGGACGGGATCGGGCTGACCGTGCCGGCGATCCACGCCCACGTGCTCGGCCTGCAGGACCGGTTCCTGGGCGGCGTGGCGGCGGCGGGGATCGCGCTGCTGAGCGATGCGCGGCTGGTGACGCCGGTCGGAGCCGGCGTCGAGCGCGGCCATTTCCTGACCTTCGAGACGCCGCGGGCGGCCGATCTTCACACGCGGCTGCTGGACGCCGGCGTGGTCACCGACGTGCGCGGCGACCGGCTCCGCTTCGGCTTCGGCTGCTATCACACCGAGGCCGTCATCGACCGGGCGCTCATGCGGATCGAGGAGACGCTTGCGGCCGCATGAGCCGGCCCAATGCCTTTTTCGCAGCCGGCCCGGCAAACCGTCGGCAGCGTTAACGGCCTGGTAAGGTTTCCAAACTATGAAGGGGTCATCCAGCCCGCTGGATCGAGTGGTTCGTCCACTCCGTTTGACGCCTCCTTATCTGACTTCAGAGCCGCCCTCGTTGGCGGCTCTTTTTTTGTCGGGAGCCGTTCCGCCTGCCCTGCTTCCCTCCCGCGCAGAAACGCGAAAGGGCGCGGCCGGATGATCCGATCGCGCCCGAAGGTCGGCCTTTGCAACTGACGTCTGGTGGCCGGAGGCCGGCCGACCGGCTCAGTTGCCGAGGATGCCCTTGTACTTGCTCTTGAAGCGCGACACGCGGCCGCCGCGGTCGAGAAGACGCGTCTCGCCGCCGGTCCACGCCGGGTGCGTGCTCGGGTCGATGTCGAGACGGATCGTGTCGCCTTCCTCGCCGTAGGTCGAGCGGGTAAGGAACTCGGTGCCGTCGGTCATCACGACCGTGACCCGATGATAGTCGGGATGGATGTCTTTCTTCATCGTTCGCTTCGCCTGATCGCGCAAACTGCACCGTCCGTCACGGCAGCGCGCCGGAGGGACACCGACGAGAGCCGACCTTTGGGCCAGTGCTCGTACGTCGCGTGGGAACTGGATTGTCGGCAACGGCATAGGGATCGTCGATCCGCGACGCTGCGCCACAAGGAGGCCGATATAGCCCGGGGCGCATGGCAAAGCAAGGCCCGCCGGCCACGCCTGGGACCATACGCGCGTTGACAAGACCGGAAGCCCCGGCGCAACACCAACACACGAGTTCAGACTTCGAAACGTTGGAAAGAGGCCGTGGTGGCACAAGACGGACAAACCGCACCGGAAGCGGCTCCCGCGACGGCAGCCGACGGCAAGCGCAGGCGCCCGAAGCTGCGGCCTCTCGGCCACCTCGTGCCGTATGTGCTGCGGTATCGATGGCACGTGGCGCTGGCCCTCGTCGCCCTGATCGCCGCGTCGATCGCCACCCTGGCGCTGCCGCTGGCGGTCCGCCGGATGATCGACCACGGCTTCAGCAGCGCCGATGCGAGCTTCATCAATCAGTATTTCATGATGCTGATCGTCGTCGTCACCATTCTCGCGGCGGCCAGTGGGATGCGCTACTACTTCGTCACCTGGATCGGCGAGCGCGTCGTCGCCGACGTCCGGTCCGACGTGTTCGCCCACGTGACACGCCTGTCCCCCGCCTTCTTCGACCGGACGCTGTCCGGCGAGATCGTCTCGCGGCTGACCGCCGACACCACCCAGATCAAGGCGGCCGTCGGCGCCAGCGCGTCGATCGCCCTGCGCAACCTGTTCCTGTTCGTCGGCGCCGCCGTCATGATGGTCGTCACCAGCCCCTGGCTGTCGGCGATGGTGCTGCTGGCCATCCCGTTCATCGTGCTGCCGCTGGTGGCTTTCAGCCGCTCGGTGCGCCGACGCTCGCGGCTTGCCCAGGACACGCTGGCGGATGCCTCCGCGTTCGCCATCGAGGCGATCGGCGCGGTCCGCACCCTGCAGGCGTTCACCGCCGAGGCCGCCGCCGCGCAGCGCTTCGACGCCGATGTCGAGACGGCGTTCGACAACGCCCGCGCGGCCACCGCCTCCCGCGCCCTGCTGACGGGCATCGCCATCTTCATGGTCTCCGCGAGCGTCGTCGCCGTGCTTTGGGTGGGCGCGCAGGACGTCCTCGACGGCACCACGACCGGCGGCACGCTCGGCCAGTTCGTGCTCTACGCAGTGCTGGCCTCGAGCGCGCTGGGGCAGCTGAGCCAGGTGTGGGGCGAGGTCGCCCAGGCGGCCGGGGCGGCCGAACGCCTGGCCGACCTGCTCGGAGAGGAGACGGAGGTCGCCGCGCCCGCGACCCCCGCGGCCCTGCCCGAGCCCGCCCGCGGCGACGTCCGCTTCGAGGACGTCGGCTTCGCCTATCCTGCCGGCGGCAACCTTCCAGTTCTGGACGGCGTGTCGGTCGCCATCGACGCGGGCTCCACCGTCGCCATCGTCGGGCCCTCCGGCGCCGGCAAGTCGACGCTCTTCCATCTGCTGCTGCGCTTCTACGATCCGGCGTCGGGACGCATCCTGATCGACGGCACCGACATCCGCGCCGCCGACCCGTTCGAGGTGCGCAGCCGGATCGCCATCGTCCCGCAAGATTCCACCGTCTTCGCGACGACGATCATGGAGAACATCCGTTTCGGCCGGCCAGGGGCGAGCGACGCCGAGATCATCGCCGCCGCCGAGGCCGCGCGGGTGGACGGGTTCGTGCGCGACCTGCCCGACGGCTACGCGACCCGGGTGGGCGAGCGCGGCGTGACGCTTTCGGGCGGCCAGCGCCAGCGGATCGCCATCGCCCGCGCCATCCTCAAGGATGCGCCGATCCTGCTCCTCGACGAGGCCACCAGCGCGCTGGACGCGGAGAGCGAGACCCTGGTGCAGGGCGCGCTGGAGCGGCTGATGGTCGGACGCACGACGCTCGTCATCGCCCACCGTCTGGCGACGGTGCTAGCGGCGGACCGGATCCTCGTGCTGGATGGCGGCCAGATCGTCGAGGAGGGCGACCACTCCAGCCTCGTCGCCCGCAACGGGCTCTACGCCCGCCTCGCCCGGCTCCAGTTCGACACCTCCCGGTCTGCCTTGGGGGCGGCGGCGACGGGTCAGGACGGCCGCGCAGCCTACGATCCCGCCGCCGAGTAGCCGCGCGCCCTCACGGCGTGGCCAGCCATGGTTGGCCGGCACACTGACGGGCACCGCCCTTGCACGCCAGCCAGAATGACACGATATTGCGTGCATCAAACTGGCAGGGACCCGCGTCATGAATCTGGCGGAATACTCGGAGAACGGACTTTTCGCGCCGCGCAAGATCGCCGGCCAGCTCCGGACGTCGGCCGACGAGGTCGCGCGGACGCTCGGCCTCAGCAAGGATGCCCTGCAGCGGACCAGCCGTCTCCAGTCGCCCCGCACGCAGCGGCGGCTGCGCGAGATGCTCGAGATCCTCAACCGCGTCGAGCCCCGCTTCGGATCGGCGCTCATCGCCTACGCCTGGTACCGCTCCGAACCGCTGGCGGGGTTCGGAGGGCAGACGGCCATGCAGCTCGTTCGCGAGGGCCGAGCCGACGAGGTGATGACGCTGATCGATGCCGTCGATGCCGGCGTCCACGCTTGAGCGCCCACCCTTTCGCGGCCTGCTCTACCGGAGCCTGAATCCGGTCCATGCCCGCCAGCCGCTGTCGGGCCGGGGCGCGGCGCTCTTCGGCGGGCGATTCAATCCCCGCGGCATGGAAGCGCTCTACACGTCGCTGTCGCCGGAAGGCGCGATCCGCGAGGCCAACCAGGTCGGCACGCTGCAGCCGACGACCCTGGTCGCCTATCGGGCCGACATCGCCGCCATCTTCGACACGCGCAGCCCGGACGCCCTCACCCCCTGGTCGATGACCCCGGCCGATCTCGCCGACACGGGCTGGCGGGAGCGGATGCACAGGGGTGCCGCCGTGCCCACCCAGGATCTCGCGGTGGCGCTGTCCTCCGCCGGCTACGCGGGGATGCTGGTGCCGAGCTTCGCGCGCGGAGCGCCGCCCGACGAGATGAATCTGGTGCTGTGGCGCTGGAACACGGGCGAGCGCGACCGCCTGGTCCTCATCGACGACGAGAAGCGACTGTCCCGGATGCCCACCTGATCGGAGGGACGGGGCGAGCAGATCGGCCCGGCCCCGGTGTGCCCTACCGTTCGGTGAGCTTGAGCTCGATGCGGCGGTTCTGGTCGTAGGCCTCCGGCGTGTCGCCCTCGACCAGCGGCTGGAATTCGCCGAAGCCCGCCGCGACCAGCCGGTTGGGCGGAACGCCCTGCGAAATCAGATACTTCACCACCGAGATGGCGCGTGCCGCCGAGAGCTCCCAGTTGGAGGCGAAGCGGCCGCCCGTCACCGGCCGCGCATCGGTGTGGCCATCGACCCGAAGCACCCAGTCGATATCGTCGGGGATCTCGTTGCCGAGCTCGATCAGCTGGCTCGCCAGCGTATCGAGTTCCGCCTCGCCGCCCGGATTGAGCTCGTCGGACGCCGACGGGAACAGCACCTCCGACTGGAACACGAACCGGTCGCCGACGATCTTGATGTTGGACCGGTCGGAGAGAAGCTGCCTCAGCCGGCCGAAGAAATCCGAGCGGTAGCGCGACAGCTCCTGCACACGCTGCGCCAGCGCCACGTTCAGCCGTCGGCCGAGATCGGCGATGCGGGTCTGGCTTTCCTGGTCGCGCCCCTCCGACGCCTCCAGCGCCGCCTCCAGCGCAGCGATCTGCCGACGCAGCGCGGTCAGCTGCTGGTTGAGCAGTTCCACCCGCGCCAGCGCCTGCTGGCTCAACTGCTGTTCCTCGTCCAGCTGGGACTGCAGCGCGCCGACGCCCGGCCCCTCATTCTCCGCCCTGAGGGCGGCGAGGCGGCCCTGCAGGCTGTCGCGCTCGCTCTCCACGTCCTGAATGGAAGCCTGCAGCACCGCCAACTGGTCCTCCAGCCCGCCGCTGTTGGCGCGTTCGAGCGCCAGCAGATTGGTCAGTTCGGCGATCTGCGCGTTCAGGCGGGTGAGCGCGGTGTCCTTGCCGGAGATCTCCTGGCTCAGGAAGAACTGCGCCAGCATGAACACCGACAGGAGGAAGATGATGACGAGCAGCAGCGTCGCCATCGCATCGACGAAGCCCGGCCAGTAGTCGGGCCGCGGCTGGCGGCGTCGGGAGGCACTGAGCGGCATCGGTCAAGATCCTCGCGATTGTCGGCCGGGCCGGCACCTGCCGGGTCCAGCGGCGGGAAACCGCGCTAGCGGTCTTCCTGCTCCAGCGCGGTGTTGAGGCGCTCGAGCAGCTGCTCGATACGCGCATTCTGCTGGGCCTGGGATTCGGCCCACTCGCGCATCAGCTTCTGTTCGCTGCGCAGATGGTTGACCAGACCCTGGATTCCGTCGGCGAGGTTGGCCATCGCCTGCGTCGCCGGCGGCGTGGCCGAGGCACCGGTCTCCTTCATCGTCCGGGTCAGCCGGTCGACCGCCTGCTGCAGGCCGTGCGCCTGCAGCGCCGCCGCGCCGCTGCCGTCGCCGGCCCGGCTCACGTCGATCTCGGTCACCGTCGACAGCCAGTCTTCCAGGTCGGTGTAGAAGCGGTTCTGCGCCTGCCCGGCCTGCAGGTCGAGGAAGCCGAGGATCAGCGAGCCGGTGAGGCCGAACAGCGACGAGGAGAATGCCGTGCCCATGCCCGACAGGGGCGCTTCGAGACCGGCCTTCAGATCCTGAAACACCACGGCCGCATCGCCGGCACCGACGTCGAGGTTCTGGATCGTCGCGCCGACCGAGCTCACCGTCTGCAGGAGGCCCCAGAAGGTGCCGAGCAGACCGAGGAACACCAGCAGGCCGGTGAGGTAGCGGCTGATCTCGCGCGCCTCGTCGAGGCGGGTTCCGATGGTGTCGAGGATCGAGCGCATGGCGGTGGCGCTCAGGTAGCTGTCGTCGGCGCGGCCGCCCAGCAACGAGGCCATCGGCCCCAGCAGCGCAGGTGTCCGGCCCTCGTCGATCCGGCCGGCCCGGTAGTTGTTGACCCAGTTGGTTTCCGGATACAGCCGGATCACCTGGCGAAACGCCAGCGCGACGCCGATCAGCCCGACCCCGATGATCAGGCCGTTGAGGCCGGGATTGCTCATGAACGCCGTGACGATCGGCCGGTGGAGGATCAGGCCGAGAAATACGGCGATTACCAAGAATATCACCATCCGCACGAGATAGACGTGCGGGCTCACCAGGCGATACGGGTCTCGGTCGCGGGCCATCAATCAGCTACCTTCCTGCAACGGCCAGAAATAGCCGATTTGTTGCGGAAAACGAACCCGTGATTTCGAGCACCCAAGGCTTCATTTTCCGGCTGCGCCGGGCCGCGCCCCGCGCACGAGCTTGAGCAGATCGCGACGGATCTCCTCGGTCCCGGCGCAGATCGAACCGGTCTCGAAGATGCGATCGCGGTCGTCCAGATCGGTAACGAAGCCGCCCGCCTCGCGCACCATCAGGATGCCGGCGGCGACGTCCCAGGGCGACAGGTCGTGCTCCCAGTAGGCGTCGTAGCGGCCGGCCGCGGTCCAGGCGAGGTCGAGCGAGGCAGCGCCGGCGCGGCGGATGCCGGAGACCTCTCCCATCACCGCCTTGAGCTCGGCCATGAAGCGCGCGTGGTCGCCGCGCCCGAGGTGCGGAACGCCGGTGGCGATCACCGCATCGGGCAGGTCGCGGCGCGCCGAAACCCGGAGCCTGCGGTCGTTCAGAAAGGCGCCGCGCCCCTTTTCCGCGACGTACAGCTCGTCCGTCACCGGGTTGAGGATGACGCCCGCCACCAGCTGGCCCTGGCTCTCCAGCGCGATGGAGATCGCAAACAGCGGGATGGAGTGGAGGAAGTTGGTGGTGCCGTCGAGCGGATCGACGATCCAGCGGTGCTGGTCGTCGGTGCCCTTGTGGGCGCCGGATTCCTCCATCAGGAAGGAATAGCCGGGCCGCGCCTTCTCCAGTTCGGCGCGGATGATCTCTTCGGCCTTCCGGTCGGCGGCCGACACGAAGTCGCCCGGCCCCTTGCGGGAGACCTGCAGGTTCTCGACCTCGCCGAAGTCCCGCGCGAGCGCACGCCCGGCCTTCATTGCGGCCGAAACCATTACGTTGAGGATCGCCGAGCGAGCCATCGCGATCTACCTATGCGTTTCGAATGTCGGGCAGTGGAACAACGTCCGAAGGGCGGTTCGGATCATTCCGAGCGGCGAACGTAGGTGATTTCCTCGGTGTCGACGACGACCTTCTCGCCCGCGGCGATGAATGGCGGCACCATCAGCTTCACGCCGTTCTCCAGCATCGCCGGCTTGTAGGACGACGACGCCGTCTGCCCCTTCACCACCGGGTCGGCCTCGGAAATCTCCAGCGTCACATACTGGGGCAGCGTCACGCCGATCGGCTTCTCCTCGTACAGCTCCACCGTCACGGTCATGCCGTCCTGCAGGAACGCCGCCCGCTCGCCGACAAAGTCCAGCGACAGTTCGATCTGCTCGTAGGAATCGGTGTCCATGAAGACCAGGTTGTCCCCTTCGGCATAGAGGTACTGGAAATCCTTCTGCTCGAGGCGCACGCGCTCGACGGTGTCGGCGGAGCGGAACCGCTCGTTGAGCTTGCGGCCGTCGATCAGGTTCTTGAGCTCGACCTGGGCAAACGCGCCGCCCTTGCCGGGCTTCACGTGCTGAACCTTGACCGCCGCCCAGAGGGTGCTCTGGTGCTCGATCACGTTGCCCGGTCGTATTTCGTTGCCGTTGATCTTCATAGATTACGCCTTGTCGAAGTTGAAATGCGCCTTCCCGCGCGTCGTATCGACTGCGAAAGCGGCGGGAAGCAAGCAGAAGTCGTGGCTTCTGGACCACAAAGCACAGGCGGATTCAAGGGGAAACCCCGTCCGGGAGGGGCCCCTTCAGCCGTTCCACCAGGTCCGCGCCCGCTGGCGCGCCTGCTTCAGGACATCTTCCTGCTGCGCCTCCATGAAGCTGTCCAGCCAGATGTCGGAAAGCCCCCGCGAGCGGGCGATCAGGTGCCACTTGACCGCCTCGACGGCGTCGATCCCGACGCCGCGGCCCGTTGCGTACAGACGGGCGAGCCGGTTCATCGCCACCGGATTGCCGGCCTGGGCCGCGCGCTCGAACCAGGCGGCGGCGAGGGCCTCGTTCGCCGGCACGCCGACGCCCTTGAACAGGCGGATCGCATATTCGACCTGTCCCGGCACGCTGCCGGCCTCCGCCGCCTCGAGCAGGAGCTGGGTCGACCGCCGATCGTCCGGCACCACCCCGTTGCCGGCTCCGTAGAGGAGCGCCAGCGCATAGGTGGCATCGGCGCTGCCGGCGTCGGAGGCTTTCTGCAGCAGTTGGGCGGCCGCGGCGGCATCGCGTTTCAGCCCGCCGCTGCCCTGCAGCGTCATGATGGCCAGATTGTAGGCGGCGTCCTCGTTGCCGGCGTCGGCCGCGATCCGGAACAGCCGCGCTGCCTCGACTTCGTCCTTCACCCCGCCCTCGCCGCTCAGATAGAGCAGGGCGAGACGGTAGGTGGCGCCGATGTCGCCCTTTGCCGCGGCCAGCTTGAACCAGTCGGCGGCGGCGGCATAGTCGCGCCGGGTCGCGCGCCCGTCCTCGTAAAGCACCCCCATCAGCGTCTGGGCGGTGGGATCGCCGGCTTCGGCAGGCCTGAGCGCGTAGGCAAGCGCCGTCAGGAAGAAGCCGCGCTGAAAGGCGCCATAGGCGCGGTCGACCCCCGGTTCGGCGGCCAGTTCGGCGGCAGACACCGCCTCGCCGTCCATCGCGTCGGTGGCCACCTCATCCGCCTCATCGGCGGCCGTCTCCGCGTCTCCGGCGGCCGCATCAGGCGCCTCGGCGGCCTCGTCGCTCTCCGGCTTCGGCGCCTCCGCCTGATCGGTTGCGGCCGTCGCGCCATCCTCCGACACGCCGTCTTCGGCCGCACCGGCAGCTTCCGCGCCTTCGGCCGCGTCGGCGCTGTCGCCGTGGCCCACCGTGCGCAGGCCCGGCCGGTCGCGCGGCGGCATGCGCGGCGGAAACGCGATGGCGCTCGGCAGCGTCCGCCGGCCGCTCTTAGCCGGCACGTCCAGGGTCAGGTCGCGGCCCTCGGTGGCGTCGGTTGGCTTGCTGAACGGGATTGCCGGCCCGCCGAGCAGGTCGGTCAACGGCACGGCCGTGCCCGGCCCCTGCGCGGTGCCCTGGCCCTGGCCACGCGGCGCCGTCGTCTGGGCGGCGACCGTTCCCCCAGCGATCGACAGCGCGAGACAGGCGATGGCAAGCCGTCGGATCATGTAACCGCCATGCCCTCGTCGATCAGCGCGTTCGCCTTGGCGACCGCCGCGGCGGGGCCGTCCGGGTGCTTCCAGACCGCTCCACGCACGGCGACGAACTCGACGCCGGCAGCGGCGAGGTCCGGCACATCGGCCAGGTCGACACCGACCAGCACAACCACCGGGATCTCGAAGACTTCCGCCCACCAGGTGCCGAACTCGAAGTACCGCGGGTCGGTCTCGGCGGCGTCCGGCGCGTCGATGTCGCCGAACAAGATGTAATCCGGCCCGGTCTCGGCGATCAGCATCGCGTCGTGACGGGTGTCGGCGCCGCCGGTGCCGACAATGCTGTTGGGATGGAAGCGTTCGAGCGCCGCCTCGATCTCCTCGAAGCTCTCGTCGACGTGGACGCCATCGGCATGGGTGCGACCGACCAGCCGCGTGTCGCCCCGAATGAGGGCCGCGGCGCCGGCCTTCTGGGCGCTGTCGACCAGCGCGGAGACGGCTGCCTGGACGGTGTCGCCTGCGTCGGCGTCGCCCGCGTCGATGATCACCGCGGCCACGTCACCGCCCGCCAGGGCAGCGTCGAGACGCACGGCGTCGACCGGCTCGGGGCCGGTGGCGGGAACAACGAGAACGAGGCGGGTGCGATCCATCGACCGTTCCTTCCTCGACCATCATGGCGAGGTGGTGGCGGCGACCCGTATCGGGCCGCCGCGAGCTTCAATTAGGCTGCCGAGCGTTCCTGCTCGGCGGACCAGGTGCCGAGCGACGCCAGCGAGTTCATCTTGGCGCGGTGGGTGAACGCCCGCTGGCCGGCCGCGACGTTTTCCGGCTTGCCGCCCCACGCCTTGATGGCAGCCGCCTGCAGAGCGCGACCGTAGGAGAAGGTCAGCGTCCACGGAAGCCCGCCCATGGCGTTCATCAGCGACAGGTGCTGGGTGGCGGCCTCGTCCGACTGTCCGCCCGACAGGAAGGCGATCCCCGGCACCGCCGGCGGCACGCATGCCTTCAGGCACTTGATGGTCTTTTCGGCGACCTCATCCGGCGACGCCTGGGTCGCGCACTTCTGGCCGGCGATCACCATGTTCGGCTTCAGGATCATGCCTTCGAGCGAGACGTGCGCCTCATAGAGCTCGTCGAACACGGTCTTCAGCGCCCACTCGGTGACCTCGTAGCAGCGGTCGATCGTGTGGTCGGTGTCCGGGCCGTCCATGATGACCTCCGGCTCGACGATCGGCACGATGCCGGCTTCCTGGCACAGGATGGCGTAGCGGGCGAGCGCGTGGGCGTTGGCGCGCAGCGCCGTCCAGGACGGGGTCGACCTGGAGATGTCGATCACCGCCCGCCACTTCGCGAACCGCGCGCCGAGCTCGTAATATTCCTTCAGGCGGCCGCTGAGGCCGTCGAGGCCCTCGGTCAGCTTCTCGTCCGGGCAGCCGGCCATCGGCTTGGCGCCCATGTCGACCTTGATGCCCGGCACGGAGCCGGTGGCCTTCAGGAGCTCGACCAGCGGCGTGCCGTCGGCGGCCTTCTGGCGGATCGTCTCGTCGTAAAGGATGACGCCGGAGATGTAGTCGGTCATCGCCTGCTTGGAGCGGAACAGCATCTCGCGGTAGTCGCGCCGTGCGTCCTCGGTGGAGGTCAGGCCGATCGTGTCGAACCGCTTCTTGATCGTGCCGGAGCTCTCGTCCGCGGCCAGGATGCCCTGCCCCTCAGCCATCATCGCGGCAGCAATATCTTCGAGACGCTCGCTCATCGTTCCACCCTTCATCCCTGTTCCATCATCTGCGGGGCGCGGGGCCCACTGGCGACCCGGCGCAAAACACGAAAACCGTCCCGGACGGCTCCGGCCTACTTCTTCAAGGCCTCGACGCCCGGCAGCGACTTGCCCTCGAGCCATTCGAGGAAGGCGCCGCCCGCCATCGAAACATAGGTCATCTTGTCGGCAACGCCCGCATGGTGGAGCGCCGACAGCGTATCGCCGCCGCCAGCCACCGTCGTCAGCTTGCCGGCTTGCGTCAGCTCGGCGGCGTATCTGGCCACCTCGACGGTCGCGCGATCGAACGGCGCCACTTCGAACGCTCCCAGCGGGCCATTCCACAGAAGCGTCTTGGCGGTGCGGATCTCCGCCTTCACCGTATCCACCGAGTGCGGGCCGAGGTCGAGGATCATCGCATCCTCCGGCATGGCGTCGAGCCCCACCGCCCAGCTCTCGGCGCCTTCCTCGAAGCTGCGCGCAACCGTCGCATCCTTCGGCAGCACGATGGCGCAGCCCGTCTCTTCGCCGCGCAGCACGATGCGACGGGCGAGTTCGGCCTGGTCCGGTTCGTACAGCGAGCGACCGACGTCGCCGCCGTGCGCAGCCACGAACGTGTTGGCCATGGCGCCACCGATGACGATCGCGTCCATCTTCTCGCAGAGATTTTCAAGCAGCGCGATCTTGGTCGAGACCTTGGCGCCACCGACGATGGCGACCACGGGCCGCTGCGGCTTCTCGCAGGCCTTGGTCAGCGCGACGATCTCGGCTTCCATCGCCCGGCCGGCATAGCTCGGCAGCTTGTGGGCGAGGCCTTCGGTCGAGGCGTGGGCGCGGTGGGCGGCGGAAAAGGCGTCGTTGACGAAGACGTCGCCGTTGTCGGCCAGCGAATCGACGAAAGCGGGATCGTTCTTTTCCTCGCCGGCGTGGAAGCGGGTGTTTTCCAGCAGCAGGATCTCGCCCGGCACCATGTTGTCGACGGCGGCCTTCACGTCGCCGCCGATGCAGTCGTCGACGAACCCCACCGGCCTGCCAAGCACCCGGGCGACCGTCTCGACGATCTTGCCGAGCGACTCGTCGGCGACGCGCTTGCCCTTCGGGCGGCCGAAGTGCGCCAGCAGGATGACCTTGGCGCCCTGCCCCGCCAGTTCGGCGATCGTCGGCGCGGCGGCCTCGATCCGGCTCACATCGGCGACCTTGCCGTCATGGATCGGGACGTTGAAGTCGACGCGGGTGAGGACCCGCATGTTGGCCACGTTGGCGTCGTCGAGGGTCCTGATCTCGGTCATGTGTTCCGGTCTTGTCTTCTTGTCGTGAGCAGGGGCGGCGCAATCGGATCGCGCCGCCCCGGCAGGGTCCACTCTGAACGAACGCCGGCCTAGATCAGCTTGGCCATCGCAACGGCGGTGTCGCTCATCCGGTTGGAGAAGCCCCACTCGTTGTCGTACCAGCTCATCACGCGGACCAGCGTCCCGTCGATCACCTTCGTCTCCGACATGTGCACGGTCGAGGACGCCGGGTCGTGGTTGAAGTCGATCGAGACCAGCGGCTCGTCGGTGATGGCCATGATGCCGGCGAGCTTGCCGGCGGCCGCAGCGCGGAAAGCCTCGTTGACTTCTTCCACGGTGGTGGCGCGCTTGGGCACGAACTTGAAGTCGATCACCGAGACGTTCGGGGTGGGCACACGGATCGACACGCCGTCGAGGCGGCCTTCCAGTTCCGGCAGCACGAGCCCGACGGCGCGAGCCGCACCGGTTGAGGTCGGGATCATCGACATGGCGGCGGCACGGGCCCGGTAGAGGTCCTTGTGCATGGTGTCGAGGGTCGGCTGGTCGCCGGTGTAGGAATGGATCGTCGTCATGAAGCCTTTGTCGATGCCGAGGAGGTCGTGCATGACGTGGGCGACCGGCGCCAGGCAGTTGGTGGTGCAGGACGCGTTGGAGACGACCAGGTCGTCCTTGGTCAGCGCCTGGTGGTTCACGCCGTAGACGATGGTCTTGTCGGCGCCGCTCGACGGCGCGGAGACCAGCACGCGCTTGGAGCCGTTCTCCAGATGCAGCGCCGCCTTGTCGCGGGCGGTGAAGATGCCCGTGCACTCCATCGCGATGTCGACGCCGAGATCGCCCCACGGCAGCGCCTTCGGATCGCGCTCGGCGGTCACCTTGATCGGCCCCTGGCCGACATCGATGGTGTCGCCGTCGACGGTCACCTTCGCCGGGAAGTGCCCGTGCACGGAATCGTGTCGCAGCAGGTGGGCATTGGTTTCCACCGGGCCGAGATCGTTCACGGCGACCACCTCGATGTCGGTCCGGCCCGACTCGATGATGGCGCGCAACACGTTGCGGCCGATGCGGCCAAACCCGTTGATGCCGACGCGTACGGTCATGACGTCTTCTCACCTCGTCTTGTCGCCTGATCGGATGCGATCATGACGTTCTGATGCATCCGATTTCCCGGGAGGGAAAGTCAAATAAACGCCGAAAGATCCCTACTCGTCCGCCAGACGGGCCTTCACCTTGGCAACCACGGCCTCCGGGGTGATGCCGAAGTGCTCGTAGAGCTCCTCGAACGGCGCGCTGGCGCCGAAGCCCGACATGCCGACGAAGATGCCGTCCATGCCGATCAGCCGGTCCCAGCCCATCCGGACCGCCGCCTCGATGCCGACATTCACCTGCGCCGTGCCGATCACTTCGCTGCGGTATTCCGCCGGCTGCCGCTCGAACAGCTCGAACGATGGCACCGAGACGACGCGGGTCGGAATGCCGTCCATGTCGAGTAGCCCCTTAGCCCGCACCGCGGTGCCGACCTCCGAACCGGTGGCGAACAGCGACACCACGGCGTCTCCGTTCGCGTCGGCCAGCTCGTAGGCGCCGCGCTTGGACCGGTTGCCGTCGTGGTCGTCGAGGCGCAGCGCCTCGCAGTTCTGCCGGGTGAGCGCCAGCAAGGTCGGGCCGGAGGCGCGCGACAGGGCGATGTCCCAGGCCTCCGCCGTCTCCATGGCATCGGCCGGGCGCAGCACCACCAGGTTCGGGATGGCGCGCAGCGCCGCCAGGTGCTCGACCGGCTGATGGGTCGGACCGTCCTCGCCGAGGCCGATGGAATCGTGGGTCATCACGTAGATCGAGCGCACGCCCATCAGCGCGGCCAGCCGGATCGCCGGCCGGCAGTAGTCGGAGAACACCAGGAAGGTGCCGCCGTACGGAATGAAGCCGCCGTGCAGCGACAGCCCGTTCATCGCCGCCGCCATGCCGTGCTCGCGCACGCCCCAGTGGATGTAGCGGCCGCCGTAGTGACCGGCCGAAACGATGCCCATCGCCTTGGTCTTGGTGTTGTTGGAGCCGGTCAGGTCGGCCGAGCCGCCCACCGTCTCCGGCACCGCCTGGTTGACGGTCTCCAGCACCATCTCGGAGGCCTTGCGGGTGGCCAGCGTCGGACGGTCGCGGGCGATCGTCGCGCGCAGCCCGGTCATCGCGTCCTGGAAGCTCGCCGGCAGATCGCCGCGGATGCGCCGGTCGAACTCGGCGCGCCGTTCCGGATCCATCGCCTGATAGCGCTTCTCCCACTCCTTGCGGGAGCTGCCGGAGCGCAGGCCGGCGATGCGCCAGGCGTCGCGGATGTCGGCGGGAATCTCGAACGGCTCCGCCTTCCACTTCAGCATGTCGCGGGTCGCAGCCGCCTCGGCCGCGCCGAGCGGCGAACCGTGCGAGGCCGAGCTGCCCGCCTTGTTGGGCGAGCCGAAGCCGATGATGGTGCGGCAGGCGATCAGCGTCGGCCGGTCGCTCGCCTGCGCCGCGACGAGCGCCGCGTGCACGTCGGCTGGGCTATGACCGTCGATGCGCACGGCGGCCCAGCCGGCCGCCTCGAAGCGCTTCAGCGCGTCGCCGGATTCCGACAGGTCCAGCTTGCCGTCGATGGAAATCTCGTTGTCGTCGTAGAGCACGATGAGGCGGTTCAGCTTCAGGTGCCCGGCGATCGAGATCGCCTCGTGGCTGATGCCTTCCATCAGGTCGCCGTCGGAGGCGAGCACGTAGGTGTAGTGGTCGACCAGGCCGTCGCCGAACTCCGCATTCAGCATGCGCTCGCCGAGCGCCATGCCCACGGCCGTCGCCAGGCCCTGGCCGAGCGGACCGGTGGTCGTCTCGATGCCCGCACCGTGGCCGTATTCCGGATGGCCGGCGGCACGCGAGCCAAGCTGACGGAAGCGGCGCAGCTCGCTGCTGCCGAAGTCTTCGAAGCCCAGCAGATGCAGCACGGAATACAGGAGCATCGAGCCATGGCCGGCCGACAGCACGAACCGGTCGCGGTCCGGCCAGTCCGGCTGGCTGGGATCGACCTTGATGATCGACGAGAACAGAACGGTCGCGACATCGGCCGCGCCCATCGGCATTCCGGGATGGCCGGACTTCGCCGCCTCGACGGCGTCGATCGCGAGCGCGCGGATCGCATTGGCCATCGTCTTTTGTTTGTCGAAGTCGATCATCGTGAACTCCGCCGCGTCCCGGACGCTCGTCATGAGGTCGGGCGAACACGGTTTGGTCTGTGGGAACGTCCGGACCTGCAGGGCCCTCGATCGCGGCCTGCCTCTTTCGAGCGGTCCACCATCCGTCGTCATCGTCGCAACGGCGCCGTTCAATACCAAGTCGCCGACGCGAGTCAACGTGAGGCGGCGAACGAGCCTGTACACGCGTCGTCGCGCCCCGTTCGCCGGAGCCGCCCGCCACTCGCGGCTTGATCTTGGCGCGCCCGGATGCGAGGAGGATCCGGCCGTCCGCCACCCCGCTTCATGCAGAACTGGATGCAAGAAGCGAAACCGGCTGATATGGCTATCGAATCGCGACCGCGTAGGAAACCCTGCCGCCATGGCGGACCGGCCAGCCATTGATCAGGCATTCGACAGACTGCTGACCGCGCTGGATCGGCTCGAAGCGGCCGTGAACCGGCGCATCGATGCCGATCGCAGTGTCGGTACGCTCGAGGACGAGATCCAGCGACTGACCGAGGACCGCTCCGAACTCGCCGGCTCGCTCGACCGCGCCGAGGGCCGGGCGACCCGTCTGGAAGAAACCAACCGGGAAGTCTCGCGCCGTCTGGTGACGGCAATGGAGACCGTCCGCACCGTGCTCGACAAGCACGGCGGTTAGGTCCTGGCCCCGCCCCTCTTTATGCTGGCCGCCTCCCACCCTATCTATGGCGATGAAAAGGCGCCTCATGCCAACCGGTTAGACCGTCATGGCCGGTCGTTTATCGCCTCCGAGGGGGCTCGAAAGGTCTGCGCATGTCCCACATCACCGTAACCATCAATGGCCGCAGCTATCGCATGGCATGCGATGACGGCGAGGAAGAGCGGCTGGCCACCCTGGCCGAGCGCTTCGATGGGGCGATCGAAGAACTGCGGGGCGCCTTCGGTGAAATCGGCGATCAGCGCCTCACCGTCATGGCCGGCATCCGGGTCACCGATTCGCTGGTGGAGGCCGAGCGCCGTCTGGTCGCGCTCACCGCCGAGATCCAGAGCCTCAAGGAATCCCGCGACGCGGTGGTCCAGCAGGGGTACGAGCGGGAAGCCAGCATCGCCGCGCGCGTCGGCGAAACGGCGGATACCATCGACCGGTTCGCCAAGAGCCTCAACGACAGCGTGCGCACCGACCGCGACGGCTAGAGCTTTCGGGATCCGGCCTGGCCGGTTCGGACCGGCTTTCGACCGCCGCTCCGGCCATCCGCGGAAATCGCATCCGCCCCCCTTCGCGCGGCCCCCGCGACATCCTATATTGAGCGCCAGGCGATACTGCACGGTTCGACTGGAGCCACGCATCCCCGGGGCCTTATCGACCCAAAAGGGAGCTGTCACTGTCCGGGCTCGTGGGCTCGGGCAAAACGGCGCCCACCTACTCTGTAGGTTTCCCGGGATCGATACCTCCGACGGCCGAGGCGGTTCGCCGACCGATTCTCCGCCCTGCCAGGCGGCCGGAGCCCATGGTCCCGGGTGCACGCCTGGGGAGGGGAATGTCCTCCGGCGCGGCCGACCCGCGTTCGTCGCCCGCCGCGGCCCTCACGGCCCGGGCGCCCCGGCGACACGGCCCCCGGCGCATCCTTCCCCTGCCCTGTCCGCGAGCCGATCCATTGACCGATGCAACCGCGCCGAGCGACACCGTCCGCAGGAAGAGCGAGCTGCGGAAGACGGTTCTGGCGCGCCGCGCAGCGCTCTCGCCCGCCGAGCGCGAAGCCGCGGCGCAGACCCTCGTCGACCAGATTCCCGACCTGAAGCTCCCCGACACGCCCGCGCTGATCTCCGGCTTCTGGCCGATCCGCGACGAGATCGACGTGCGGCCGCTGATGGCGGCGCTGGCGGAGGCCGGCCACCGGCTGGCGCTGCCGGTGATCGGGCCGGACCGGCACCTCGCGTTCCGCGAATGGACCACCGGCGCACCGCTGGTGCCGGCCGGCTTCGGCACCTCGGAGCCCGGCCCCGATTGCCCCGAGTGCGATCCCGCGATCCTGCTGGTTCCGCTGGCCGCCTTCGACCGTGGGGGCGCGCGCCTCGGCTACGGCAAGGGCCACTACGACGGCGCCATCCGGCGCCTTGCCGAGAACGGGCCGCTGCGGACGATCGGGGTTGCCTTCGCCACCCAGGAGGTGGACGTGGTACCCATGGAACCCCACGACCGCCATCTCGACGCCGTGCTGACCGAGGCCGGCCTCCTCCGCTTTCCCCCGCTCTCCGGAGAACCCGATGCGCGTACTGTTTCTGGGTGACGTCGTCGGCCGCGCCGGCCGGACGGCCGTCGCCGACATGCTGCCCGAGATCGTGGCGGACGGCCGCCTGGATTTCGTCGTCATCAACGGCGAGAACGCGGCGGGTGGGTTCGGCATCACCGAGGCGATCTGCCAGGATCTGCTGGACGCCGGCGCCGACGCGGTGACGCTGGGCAACCACTCCTGGGACCAGCGCGAGGCGCTCGTCTTCATCGAGCGTCAGCCCTGCCTGATCCGGCCGGCCAACTATCCGGCCGGCACGCCCGGGCGCGGCGCCAACATCTTCACCGCCACCAACGGCGCGCGGGTGCTCGTCGCCAACCTGATGGGCCGGATCTTCATGGATCCCCTCGACGATCCGTTTGCCGCGGCCGACCGGATCCTCGACGGCCTGGTGCTGGGGCGCGACGTCGACGCGGTGATCGTCGACTTCCATGCGGAGGCGACATCGGAGAAGCAGGGCATCGCCTATCATCTCGACGGACGCGCCAGCCTCGTCGTCGGCACCCACACCCACGTGCCCACCGCCGATCACCGGATCCTGCCGGGCGGCACCGGCTTCATGACCGACATCGGCATGTGCGGCTCCTACGATTCGATCATCGGCATGGAAAAGGACGAGCCGCTTGGCCGGTTCCTCCGCAAGATCCCGCAGAACCGCTTCGCCGCGGCGAGCGGTCCGCCGACCCTGTCGGGGGTCGTGGTGGAACTGGACGAGGCGACGGGTCTCGCCCTGGCCATCGAACCCCTGCGCCTCGGCGGCGACCTCTCCCATGCCTGGCCGTCGATGCTCGGCGAGATGCCGCGGGGCCTTGCGCCGGACTGAGCATTTCCGCTGTGATCGAAACGACCGCGGCGAGACGAAAAGGCTCCAGACTCTCAGCCCTCAAGTGCCTCGGAGACTTGCCGGCGCAGGACCGGCAGCAGGTCCTCGCTGAACCACGGGTTCCGGTGGATCCAGGCGTTGTTGCGCCACGAGGGGTGCGGCAGCGGCACGACGGTCGGCCGGCCCGCGGCCATGATCTCGCGAAACGCCGCGACCCGCTCGGTCAGCGAATGCTTGCGCCACGCCGGCAGGTGGTAGCCGTGGGCATAGAGCCCGACGGCGAGGATCAGCTTCAGGTTGGGCATCGACGCGAACACGCGGTCGTGCCAGGTCGGTGCGCACTCGCGGCGCGGCGGCAGGTCGCCGCCCTTGGCATCCTGGCCGGGAAAGCAGAAGCCCATCGGCACGACCGCCACCTTGGTGGTGTCGTAGAAGACGGCCTCGTCGATCCCCATCCAGTCGCGCAGCCGCACCCCGGAGGGGTCGGTGAACGGCTGGCCGCTGGCGTGCACCCGCGTGCCCGGGGCCTGGCCGCAGACCGCGATCGAGGCCGCCGAGGCCGCCCGGATGACCGGCCGCGGCTGATGCGGCAACGGCCTGCCGAGCGGCCGCTCCACACAGATCCGGCAGCGGCGGACCTCGCCGACGAGGCCGCCGAGTTCACTGTCCGGCGGATCGGGATGCCCGCACCAGCCGCCGCCCTCCGGCGGCGCGGTCACAGCACCGTGCTGGGCCGGCTCGACGCGCGATCGTGCCACTTCTTCAACCGTTCCAGTTCGTCCGGCACCCGCACCTTGGCGAGCTTCAGGCTGTCCATGCCGACCAGCGCCGTGATGTCCGCAATGGAGTAGGTGTCCCCCACGATGAACTCGTCGTGGCAGAGCTGCTGCTCGAGGATGCTGAGGAAGGACAGGATCTTCGACTTGTTCGCCTCGCCCCAATCCGGCACCTGCGGCACCTCGAGCTCGCGCATCGCCGGATTGATGTGCCGGAAGGCGTGCTGGGCCGGGATCAGCAGGCCGAACTCGACGTGGCGCTGCCACATCTCGACCAAGGCCTTTTCCTTCGGGTCACGTCCGAACAGCGGCGGATCGGGATGCGTCTCCTCGAAGTAGCGGCAGATCGCAACTGATTCGGCGATCACCGTGCCGTCGTCGAGCACCAGGACGGGCAGGCGCTGCAACGGGTTGAGCCGGGTGAACGTGTCCTCCAGATGCTCCCCTGCCATGATGTCGACCGGCACGGTTTCGATGACGATGTCCTTCTCGGCGAGAAAGATGCGCACCCGGCGCGGATTGGCCGCGCGTGGAGAATCGTAGAGTTTCATTGGGTTTTTCTCGCTGTCGCCGCGTCTGGCATGCCGTTGTGCGGAGCCTCGGTCGGGCCGGTCGCGGATACAATATGGCATCGGCAGGTCCCGGGGCGAAAGCATGCCCGGCACCATGCTGCAATGCAGCGCACTGACTGCGCTTTTTTAGTTGCACCGAAGCGTACGGAGTGCATACTTGCTCAGTGAGTTGTGGGGGCGTGTTGCGTTAGGGAGGTCTTGCTATGCTGAATGAGCTTCTTCTTGGGCGAGCCCTCTATTGCCGGGACAAGCACCGGCATGATCAGGCCTCCGAAAACCGGTGGGCCCAGCTGTCCCGCGCGTCCGCCGAATGGATCAGGACGCGTCTGCGCTGATCCGATACCGAGCAGTCGGACGGCCCGGCGTCGCCGGCAACATCCGGATCACAGGGACCTGACGGACTTCTGGTGATTGACAAGATTGAAGCACCGCGGGCGCACGCATGCCCCCGCGGTGCTTTGTCGCGCGCAAGGGCGCGACTGCAGGGCTCTGTCGCCGGGGGGGAGTGCGACGAGGGCCCCGACAGGGCGAGGGCACACTCCCACGTCAACCTTGCGTGAGGCTTGGGGGCCGCCGGTTCAGGCGGGCCCGGATACGCCCGCGTCGGCAAAGCTCGCCATGCCGCGATGGACCTGGATGGCGGAGCGGACGATGCCGGCCGCCAGCGCCGCGCCCGTGCCCTCTCCGAGACGCATGCCGAGATCGAGGAGCGGCTCGGCGCCGAGGCGCTCCAGCGCCGCCCGGTGCGCCTTCTCCGCCGAGACATGGCCGAAGATGCAGTGACCGATGGCCGACGGATCGACGGCATGGAGCACTGCGGCCGCGGCGGTGGTGACGAAACCGTCGACGATCACCGGGATGTTCTGGTGGCGCGACGCGATGATGGCGCCGACCATGGCCGCGATCTCGCGGCCGCCGAGCCGCTGCAGGATGACCAGCGGATCGCGCTCGCCCTCGATGCGGGCGACGGCCCGCGCAACGATCTCGGCCTTGTGGACCAGCGCATCGCCGGTGACGCCGGTGCCCCGTCCGACCCAGTCGGTCGCCTCGCCGCCATATAGCGCGTGGAACACCGCCGCTGCCACCGCGGTGTTGGCGATCCCCATCTCGCCCAGGCACAGGAGGTCGACCGCGCCGGCGATCGCTTCCATGCCGTAGGCGATGGTGGCCGCGCATTCGCGCTCGCTGTCGAAGGCATCGACCAGTGAAATGTCGCCGGTCGGCCGGTCGAGGGCCAGTTCGAACACCCGCAGCGACATGTCGTTGGCCAGGCAGATCTGATTGATGGCGGCGCCGTTGGCGCGGAAATTCTCGACCATCTGCTTGGTGACGGCGGCCGGGAAGGCCGATACGCCCTGGTCCACGACGCCGTGGTTTGCTGCGAACACGGCCACCATCGGCGCCTGGATTTCCGGCTCGCCGCGCCGCTGCCAGGCCGCCACCCAGCCCGCGATGTCCTCCAGCCGGCCAAGCGACCCGGCCGGCTTGGTCAGCGTCGCATCACGTTCGGCAACCGCCGCAACCGCATCCGTGTCGGGCCCGGGCATCGAGGCGATGAGGGCGCGGATGTCGTCGAACGGAAGCCCGGTTGAAGCTGTCATGATCACTCTCGAATGTGCCGCTCCGGAGCCGGAGCCGAGCCCGCCTCATACAGGCTCGGTTCGCACCGATGCAACGGTGGAGGAATATCCACGTTCGCGTGTTGGCAGGGACGGCCCGGCCTCCTACCCTGCCGGCGGCGGGTACCGGGCTGCGCGACCGGCGACCGAAGCGACCTGAACCGACCCATTCGAGAGGGATCCCGATGACCGAGCGCGACCGCCAAGACAGCCTGGACCCCATCTCCGCCTACGGCGCGGACGTCGTCGTCTGCCTGCGCTTTTTCTCGCGGCTCGCACTGGCGCTTCCGGACCGCTTTTCCAGGCTGGCCGGCCGCCGACGCCTGGCTGGCGCGGTGCGTGCGCTGCCTGTCGCGTGCGCGCTGATCGCGCTGCCCGCCGCGTGCGTGCTGGCGGTGCTTGCCGCCATCGACCTGCCGCCGCTCGCCTGCGCCGCCGTGGCACTCGCGGTGCTTGCGATCACCACCGGCGCGCTGCACGAGGATGGACTTGCCGACGTCTGCGACGGGTTCTTCGGCGGCCGCGATCCCGAGCAGCGCCTCACCATCATGCGCGACAGCCGGATCGGCGCATTCGGTGCGCTCGGCCTCGCCCTGACGGTGCTGGTGCGCGCCAGCCTGCTCGGCGCGCTCGCCGCCGAGGCGCCGCTCATCGGCGCAGCGGGGCTGATCGCGGCCGCGGCCGCCAGCCGCACCGCCATGCTGTGGCCGTGGATCTCCCTGCCGCCGGCGCGCCCGGATGGCCTCGCCCGGCTGGTGGGACGGCCACAGAGTTCGGCAGCGATCGTCGCCGGGATCACCGCCGCCGTCATCGTGTTCGCATTCACGGTATGGTTCGCCCCGATCGCTGTCGTGCCGGCGGCGATCGGGGCGGCGCTCGCCGGATGGTACCTGGCCACCTCGGCCGAACGGCTGATCGGCGGCCACACCGGAGACGTGCTGGGCGCGACCCAGCAGGTCGCCGAGATTGCGGTTCTCGCCGCCATCGTTATCTCTGTCTCGTGAGACTGTGCCGACCCCTTCCTGCTGATCCCTTCTCTTCGTTCGGGTCGCCTCGATCCGAACGGGAGAGCCCCTGGCCCGAACCCGTGAGCGCGCCGACGTGACGAGCCCCTGCGTGAAGACCTGCCGGATGGACAACGCGAGCGGCTACTGCGTCGGCTGCGGACGCACGATCGATGAGATCGCTGCCTGGGGGTCGCTGCCGGAGGCGCGTCGGCGGGAGATCATGAGCCGGCTCACAAACCGCCTCCGCCGCGTCCAGGAGGCCTAGCCCATGCGCCGCATCGCCGTTTTCGTGATTGCCGCGATCTGCGCCACCGCCGTCCTCTGGTGGATGGTCTCAGGATCGCCCACCACGACCGAGGAACTGAGCGCCCAGTTGGACAGCACCTGGCCCCGCGTCATCAGCCTCGTCCTGCTCCTGGCGGTGCTGGGTGCCGGCGTGATCGCCGGAGGCCCCCGGCTGGTGGAGATCGGCCGCGCGCTGCTGGTTTGGGGCGCTCTGGCCGTCGTGCTGATCGCCGTCTACAGCTACCGGACCGACATCGAGCGGGCCGGACGGACCGTCCTGTCGTCGGTCGTTCCGGGCCTCGCCGTCACCATCCAGGACGGGGTGACCGTCACCCGCAGCGCCGACGGACACTTCCGAATCCAGGGGGCTGTCAACGGCACGCCGGTGACGTTCCTGCTCGACACCGGCGCCAGCCTCGTCCTGCTGACCGCCGAAGACGCGTCGCGCGCCGGCATCGCCCCGGAAGGAACGGATTTCTCGCTGCCGGTATCGACCGCCAACGGCATGACCCATGTGGCCCCGGTGTCGCTCGATCTCGTCACCGTCGGCTCGGTGGAGGAAACCCATGTGGTGGGCGCCGTCGCGCCGGCCGGCTCGGTGCCGACCAGCCTCCTCGGGATGAGCTTCCTCTCCCGGCTCTACCGTTTCGAGATCACCGGCGACCGGCTCGTCCTGCAGCAGTAGCCGCCAGCGGCAGCCGAACGAAGGATCAGCGCGGCGCCATCCGGATGGCGCCGTCGAGGCGGATGGTCTCGCCATTCAGCATCGGATTCTCGTAGATGTGCAGGGCGAGCGCCGCATACTCCCCGCCCTTGCCGAGACGCGACGGAAACGGCACCTGGGTGCCGAGCGAATCCTGCACCTCCTGCGGCAGCCCGGTCAGCATCGGCGTCTCGAAGATTCCAGGCGCGATGGTCATCACCCGGATGCCGAGTTTCGACAGATCGCGCGCCACCGGCAGCGTGAGGGAGGCGATGCCGCCCTTGGAGGCCGCATAGGCCGCCTGCCCGATCTGGCCGTCGAAGGCGGCGACGGAGGCCGTCATCACGATGACGCCCCGCTCGCCGTCGGGACCGCGTGGCTCGAGTTCCGCCATACCGGTCGAGGCATGGGCCACGCAGCGGAACGTTCCGACGAGATTGACCGCGATCACGCTCTCGAACATGCCGAGCGGATGCGGCTCGCCCCGAGACGTCGTCTTGGCCGCAGGCGCGATGCCGGCACAGTTGACGAGAATGCGCTCCTGGCCGTGGCGGGCGCGGGCCGCTGCGAAGCCTGCGGCCACGCTCTCGTCGTCGGTCACGTCGACGCGGACGAAGACACCGCCGATCTCCGCGGCGAGCTTTTCGCCCGCCTCCTCGGACAGATCGAACAGGGCGACCTTGACGCCCCGGTCGGCAAGATCACGGGCGGTGGCCGCGCCGAGGCCCGAGGCCCCGCCGGTGACCACGGCGGCTACACTGTCGTCGAGTTTCATCGCGAGCGTTCCTCTCGGTCGCTGTCCGTGTTCTGCTTGTCAGGAAATCAGGCCCGTCA
Organism: Amorphus sp. MBR-141; assembly: GCF_053628695.1. NCBI lineage: Bacteria > Pseudomonadati > Pseudomonadota > Alphaproteobacteria > Hyphomicrobiales > Amorphaceae > Amorphus > Amorphus sp. MBR-141. The sequence goes on along the minus strand of NZ_JBRJGW010000007.1, from coordinate 239,580 downwards.
GCCGACCGTGACGGGCGCCGCACCCGCCACCAGTTCGAGGCCTTCGCGGGCCACGATGGCGCCGGCGTGGCGCGCCATCGCCTGTTCTGCGATGAGGTCGAGATCGTCATCGGTGCGGGTCGGGTCGTGGTGGAACAGGACCGGATGGCTGACGCCCGCCTTGTCGGCGAGCGCAACCGCCTTCTGCCACGTCGAATGGCCCCACCCGACGTAGCGGTCGTATTCCTCGTCCCGGTAGGTGGCATCGTAGACCATGATGTCGGCGCCCTCGACGAACTTGGCGACGGCCGCGTCGATCTCGGGATTTCCGTGTTCATGATCGGTGACGGTCACGATGACCCCGCCACCCCATTCGATGCGGTACGCCGTCGACCCGCCCGGATGGTTGAGAAGCATGGTCTTGATGGTCAGGCCCGGCCGGAGCCCGACGGCCTCCCCGGCCGTGAAGCGCCGGAACTGGCAGCCACGCAGCGCCGAGGTCGGCACCGGGAACAAAGGCGGCGACATCAGTCGCGCCAGCATGTCCTCCAGCGAACCGTCGCGCGGCACGTGGCCCGCCCAGACCTTGATTTCCGAGCGCTGGCTGTAGGCCGGGCAGAAGAACGGCAGTCCGCAGATGTGGTCGAGATGGGTGTGGGTGAACAGAAGGTCGGCGGGCTGGGGCTGCCGCTTGTCCATCTGCCAGCCAAGCCGGCGGGCGCCCGACCCGCAATCGATGATCAGCAGATGCGGCCCGGCGCGGATTTCAAGGCAGGTGGTCTCGCCGCCATAGCGAAGCGTGTGCTTGCCTGGCGTCGGGATCGAACCCCGGACACCCCAGAAATTGATGCGGAGATCGTCCCTCTGGTCGATCATCGTCATTGTTCGGCCTCTGCCGATCCAGCGCGCAGCCGGCCAACTTCCCGCGTCGTCCGCTCAAGACGATGCGCCAGCACGCGCATGACCTCAATCGCCATATCTGGGAAATTCTTAAGAAGTTTCAAGAAATTGTCCTTGGCAATGGCCAGCACCTTCATTTCGGTGGTGGCCACGACCGTCGCCGTGCGAGGTACATCGATGAGGATCGCGATCTCGCCCACCACATCATTCTGCTTCACCGACGCGACAGTTTCCTGACCATGGTCGGTGCCGATCTGGATGTCCGCCGACCCGTCCAGGATGATGTAGGCGACGTCGCCGCGCTCGCCCTGCTCGCACAGGTGCTCGCCGGGGCGAAAGCTCATCCGCTCGCTGATGAAGGCGAGCAGCCGAAGCTTCGCGTCGTCGACCCCGCGGAAGAGCGGGACCTTTCTCAGAGCCTCAACCTCCGTGTCCAGGCTCACGCCGTCTCCTCCTGGGCTTCCGCGGGATCGCCGGCCGCGTCGGCCGTTCCCCGCTCACGCTCGCTATCCTGCTCGTCGGATATCTCGTCCGCAACGCTATCGTAATCGCCGTCGGCGACCAAGCGCCCGTCCAGCATTACCACGACCCGGCCGAACCGGCGGGCAACCTGGGTGGACGAAGTGCCCACCACCAGGGTGTTGTCGCCGACGGCCTTGCGCACCTCATCGATGACGCGCGGCTCCTCATCCACCGTACCGTCGAGCAGGGTGATCCGCGGCCGCTTCAGCAGCGCGCGCACCAGCCCGACCCGCCGGCGCTGCACCGGCGAGAGCCGCGAGCCGGCAACGCCGACGTGATAGTCGAGCCCGGCCCGGGCGATGGGATCGCGGACGCCAAGCTCCGTCAGCGCGCTGCGGATGAAGCCCTCGATGCGCTCGGCGGAGCCGCGGCGGTCGAGCCGCGGCCGGCCAAACAGGATGTTCTCTTCGACCTTCAGGGGCTTGATATAGTGTTCCGGATCGAAGAACGCATACCGGCCGCCGAGCGCCTCGAGTCGCTGGCGCATGACGTCGCGCCCGGCGACGAAGCGCGCAGCGCGGTCCTCGTCGATCTCCACGAGGCGGTGACGGGCGGGAATCAGACGGAAGGCCAACCCGATCAGGTCGCTTGCCTGGACCGGCTTGAGACCTTCGACGCCACCCGCCTTGTAGGCCCGCACATACGGTTCGAAGGCCGGAAGCTGATCGCTCGTGAGCAGGCTGAAATCGCCCATCAATCCTTCGTCGACGGCCATCCCCGAGAACAGCTCGATCATCGTCTCGGCGACCTTGGCCCCGATGTCGACGAGATCGTCGTGAACCCCGGCCTCCTTCAGGGCGGCCATGACGTCATCGTCCTGGGCGATCGCGTCGACCGACACGCCCGGGTCGGACGGAAGCGCGAACAGGACGTTCTCGGCCAGAGTGCCGCTCGCGTTGAAGGCGTCGGCCCGCCAGAGTTCGACCAGATCCTGCAACTCGTCGTCGCCGCGGATCCGCTCCGTGATGGTGCGTCGCGCCTCGAGCACGCGCTCGGCCAGACCCGGATCGGCCTCCGGGTCGATGTTCGACTTCAGGCCCATCCGGAACAGATCGTTGCCGAGGCCGGTGCGGTCGAACAGATCGAGGATGTGCTGATCGAGATCCTTCAGGTCGGCGACATCGGCGCTGGCGAGATCCTCCCAGTGTGCGTCGAAGTCATAACGGCTGTTGCCGGTGAGCCGGGCCTCGGTCAGCCGCAGCTTGTGCTCGTCGTCGTCGATCTCCGCCGGCGCCATCGGCCGGTGCCGCAAGGAATAGACGACGTTGCCCCGGATGGTGTCGTTGAACATGTACGGCGACGGGCCGACATAGGCGATCTCGCGGCCGAGGACCGACTCGGCCATGCCGTCGAGGGACTTGCCGCCGATCTCGACCCGGCCCGTTGCGGGATCCATCAGGCCGGCGGCGAGCAGCAGGACTTCCGTGCGCCCGCTTGAGCCGGTGCCGAACACGGCCACCTGCTCGTTGGCGCGGATGGTCAGCCCGAGGTCGATGACCTCCTGGCCGCTTCCGAACGCGGCGTTGGCGTTGGTGAACACGATGTCGCCGTCGAGAACCTCGTCGTCGCCGCGGTCCGTGTCGAGGCGCGCCGGCGGATACATGTTCGGCGGATCGAAATTCTCGATCACGGTGTCGTACTTCACGTTCATGTTGGACAGGTTCTGATAGTAGGTGATCAGCTCCTTCCACGGGTTGGCAAGATCCTTGTAGGCCGCCAGTACCGCGACGAGCGCACCGAACGACAGCTGCCCGGAGATCACGAAATACCCGCCGACCGAGTAGAAAAAGAACGGCGGGAGCTGATTCATGAAATTGTTGATGAACTTGATCATGTACTTCCGCTTGTAGATGTCCAAGCGGATGCGATAGTTCGTCAGAAGCTTGTCGGTGATGTCGGCCAGGTGCCACTGGGCGGTATCGTGGGCGTGGATCTCGGAGATACCGGCGACGCTCTCGCCCACCTTGTCGGAGATCTTGCGGACGTTCTTCACCCGCTCGCGCGCGAGCAGAACGACCTTCCGCTGCAGCTTCGGGATGATGTAGCCCTGGATCGGGTAGAGCGACACCGCGGCCGCGCCGAGGAACGGGTCCTGCACGAAGATGAAGACGATGTAGACGATCAGCGTGCCGCCCTGGAAGGCGGGCGTGGCCACCGCGTCGCCGATGAACACGCCGAGGTCCTCGACCTCCGCGATCATCATCGAGATGAGCTCGCCGGCGCTGACGCCGCGGAACTGCGGCAGCCGGAACCGCATGATCTGGTAGTAGAGCTGGTAGCGAAGGCGGCGCAGCATGCGCTCGCCGACGATGCCCTTGTAGAGATTGAGGACGAACTTCACGCCGTTGTTGAGCACCACCAGCCCGAGGAAGATGGCGCACAACGTCAGCAGGTAGGGGATCTGGTCGAGGCTGTAGCCGGCGATCGTGCGGGGAAATACCTTCCCGTCGATCGCATCGTTGACGATCCACTTCGGCAGCTCGAGGGTCATGTAGAGAATGGGAAACGACAGCACGGTGATCCCGAGGATCACGAACTGCTGGCGCTTGCTGTATTCCCAGATGAAAGCAAAAAGGCTCTTCTGCATCCGCCCGCCTCGAACGCCCCGGAACGGGGTCGTGCCATCCGGTTGTGTGGCCAACCGGGCTCCCTTTGCAAGACATAACCCGGAAACCCCGCGTTCGCACGCCGCTGCTCCGCCCGTTTCGGCGGTGATCAAAAAAGAGCGCACCCGCACCATCGCCGCCGCGCTCGTGCTGGACGGCGCCTTCGTTTCCGGATTAGGGTCGTGGCGAACCCCGGGACGAGATCCCGGCCGTGCCCTGGCCAACCAAACGGTGTCCGCACGTGTCGAGCCTCGCTCCCTCTTCGGCGGGGACGTCCAGCCTAGCAAAAGAGTTCCCCGGCGACCTACCGATGCGGTGTGACCAACCGAAGATCCTGATCTACAGCCACGATTCGTTCGGCCTCGGCCATTTGCGGCGATGCCGGACGATCGCGCATTCGCTCGTCGGCGCGTTCGAAGAGCTGTCGGTCATCATCCTGTCCGGCTCGCCGATCATCGGCTCGTTCGATTTCCGCAGCCGCGTCGACTTCGTCCGCGTGCCGGGGGTGATCAAGCTGCGCAACGGCCAGTACAGCGCGCACACGCTGCCGCTGGGCATCGAGGAGATGCTCGAACTGCGCGCCTCGATCATCGAACACACCGCAGAAGTGTTCGATCCGCACGTCTTCATCGTCGACAAGGAGCCGCTCGGCCTGCGCGGCGAGGTCCGCACCACGCTGGAGAAACTCGGCAAGCGCGGCACCCGGCTGGTGCTCGGCCTGCGCGACGTCATGGACGATCCCGACGTGCTGAAGGAGGAATGGGAGCGCAAGGGCGCCCCCGAGGCCGTCGAGAACCTCTACGACGACGTCTGGGTGTACGGCCGCAAGGAGATCCACGACCCGCTCGAGGGCATCGGGGTGCCGGACAGCGTGCGCGAGAAGGCGCTGTTCACCGGCTACCTGCGCCGCGAGATGCCGGCGCTGACGCCGCATTCGTTCCGCTCGCCGTTCGGCGAGGAGCCGTTCATCCTGGTCACGCCCGGTGGCGGCGGCGACGGCGTGGAACTGATCGACTGGGTGCTGCGCGCCTATGAGGCCCACGACCAGCCGCTGTTCCCGGCGGTCATCGTGCTGGGCCCGTTCATGGCCACCGAGCACCAGGAAAGCTTCATCGCCCGCACCGAGCAGTTGCGCGACGTCCACATCATCCGCTTCACGCCCACCATCGAGAACCTGATGGACGAGGCGGTCGCGATCGTCGGCATGGGCGGCTACAATATCTTTTGCGAGATCCTGTCGTTCGACAAGCCGACGTTGCTGGTGCCGCGCGTGCAGCCGCGCCGCGAGCAGGCGATCCGCGCCGCCAAGGCCGAATCGGCCGGCCTCCTGAGCGTGCTGTCGATCGAGCTCTATCCCGACGTCGACGCCATGGTCGACGCGCTGGCCCGGCTGCCGCGCCAGGCGCCGCCGTCGGTGGCCGGTGTCGACGGCCTGCTCGACGGCCTCGACGTGATCAACAACCGCGTTGCCGACTTCCTCTCGGCACCGCTGACCAAGCCGTCCCGCGCGGCCGCCGGCGAATAGGCCCATGGGACGTATCGCGATCGTCGTCAAAGGCTATCCGCGCCTGTCGGAGACGTTCATCGCCCAGGAGATCCTGGGCCTCGAGCGGCGCGGCATCCAAAGCCTGATCGTGTCGCTGCGCCACCCCACCGACGCCACCCACCACGACCTGCACGACCAGATCGCCGCCGACGTCCTCTATCTTCCCGAATATCTGAAGGACGATCCGGCGCGGGTGCGGGCGGGCCGGCGGCATGCGGAAACGCTGGCCGGATACGGCGCGGCGGAAGCCGCCTACCGGCACGACCTTGAGCGCGACCGATCGGCCAGCCGCCACCGGCGCTTCGGCCAGGCCTGCGTGCTGGCCAACGAGCTGCCGGCCGACATCACCCGCCTCCACGTGCACTACCTCCACACGCCGGCCTCGGTCGTTCGCTACACGGCGAAGATGACCGGCCTGCCGTGGTCGTTCTCCGCCCACGCCAAGGACATCTGGACGACGCCGGAGTGGGAGCTGCGCGAAAAGCTGGCCGACGCCGACTGGGGCGTCACCTGCACGGCCGCGAACACGGCCTACCTGCGCAGCCTGACGGCGAATCCGAAGAGCGTGGACCTCGTCTATCACGGGTTGGAGCTGTCGCGCTTCCCGGCCGAGGCGACGCGGCCTGCCCGGGACGGCGCGAGCGGCGATCCGGTGCGCATCCTGTCGGTCTGCCGGGCGGTGGAGAAGAAGGGGCTCGACCAGGTGCTGAAGGCGCTGTCCGCCCTGCCGAAGGATGTAGCCTGGCGCTTCGACCACATCGGCGCCGGGCCGCTGACCGGCAAGCTGCAGAAGCTGGCTGCCCGGCTCGGCATCGCCGACCGAATCACCTTCCTGGGCGCCAGGTCCCGCGACGACGTGGTGGCTGCCTACCGCGACGCCGACCTGTTCGTGCTGGCGAGCCGCGTCGCCAAGTCCGGCGACCGCGACGGCCTGCCGAACGTGCTGATGGAGGCCGCCTCCACCGGGCTCGCCATCCTGGCGACCGAGGTTTCGGCCATCCCCGAGCTGGTGCGCGACGGCGAGACCGGCGTTCTGGTGCCGCCGGACGACGGCAAGGCGCTGGCCGATGCCCTGCGCCGGCTGGTCACCGACCCGGCCCGGCGCGCCGGGCTAGGCCACGCCGCTGCCGCGGACGTGCGTGCGCGCTTCTCCAGCGCGCCGGGGTTCGACTGGCTGGCCAACCGATTTGCCGTGGCGGGACGGCGCGCGGCGTGACCCTGCCCGACCGCGGCACCGAGCGTCATCTGGCAACCCAGCGATGACCATCGCCCTCTACTGTCCGATGAAGCCGCCCGACCATCCGGTCGCCTCGGGCGACCGCGAATTCGCCCGCCTGATCGCCCGCATCATCGATGAGCTCGGCGAAACGGCCGTGCTCGCCTCGCGGCTGCGGACATGGCGCGCCGAGCCGGACGCGGCGACCTTCGCCGCGCTTGAGGCGGACTCGGTCGCCGAGGCGGAGCGGATCGTCGCCGCGTGGCGCGCCGACGGCACCCGGCCGGCCGCCTGGATCACCTATCACCTGTACCACAGGGCGCCGGACTGGATCGGGCCGGCGGTCACCCGCGCCCTCGACATCCCCTATGTGGTGGTGGAGGCCAGCCGCGCGCCGAAGCGGGCGAGCGGACCATGGGCGCCGGGCTTCGCCGCCGCCGATCAAGCGCTCGCAGCGGCCGACGCGGTGGTGGCGATGCATGCGGAGGATCGCGAGGGGCTGGCACCCGTGGTCGCGGCCGACCGGCTGTTCGACCTCGCCCCGTTCATCGACACGGCGCCCTTCGCCGCCGCTGCGCCGCGGCCGCGGCCGCCCGGGACACCGCCGCGGCTGCTGGCCGCCGGCATGATGCGCCGGGGCAACAAGGAGGCCTGTTACCGGACGCTCGCCGACGCGCTCGCCGCCCTCGCCGCGACGGACTGGCACCTGACCATCGCCGGCGACGGCGAGGCAGCCGACGACATCCGGCCGCTGTTCGACCCCGCCCGCACGACCTTCCTCGGCGCGGTCGACAAGGCACGCATGCCCGGCGTCTACGCCGACGCCGACCTGTTCGTCTGGCCGGCCGTCAACGAACCGTTCGGGCTGGTGTTCCTCGAAGCCCAGGCATCCGGGCTGCCGGTGGTCGGCGGGCGGTCGCGGGGCGTGCCGGAGGTGGTGGCCGACGGGATGACCGGTCTGCTGGTGGAGGCGGGCGACGCGGTTGCGTTCGCCGACGCGGTGTCCGCGCTGCTCGGTGACGCCCCCCGCCGCACCAGGATGGCGGAGGCGGCGCGGTCGCATGCCCTCGCCCGCCACGATATCGCCCAGGCGACCGAGGCATTGTCCGCGATCCTACAGGCGGCGACGGCCCGCCGAGCGACGGGCAAGGCGACATGAAAGCCCTCTTCTACGTCCAGCACCTGCTCGGTACCGGCCATGTGGTGCGTGCCGTCGCCATCGCCCGTGCGCTCCTCGAGCGCGGCGTCGAGGTGACGCTGGTGACCGGCAACACGCTGCCGGCGACCCTTGAGACGAGCGGCCTCGCCATCGAGGAACTGCCGCCGATGCGGGCGGCAGACGCGCGCTTCTCGCGCTACGTGACAGCCGACGGGCGGGAGGTGGACGATGCCTTTCGCAACGACCGGGCCAACCGGCTGACGCGGCTCGTGGCCGAGACGGCGCCGGACCTGTTCCTCACCGAGACGTTTCCGCTTGGGCGCCGGCAGTTCGCCTTCGAGCTGTTCCCGACCCTGGAAGTGGCCGGCTCCCTGCCCCGCCCACCGCTGATCGCCGCATCGGTGCGCGACATCCTCGTGCGGAAGCAGGAGATCGCCAAGGAACGCTGGATGGCGGAGGTCGCGCGGACATTCTACGACGTGCTGCTCGTGCACTCCGACCCCGCCTTCGTGCGGCTCGAGGATTCCTTCCCGTTCACCGCCGATGTCGCGGAGATGATACGCTACACGGGATATGTCTACGCGCCGTCGGACCACATCCCGCCCGAGGGGGAGGGAGATGGCGAGGTCATCGTGTCCTGCGGCGGCGGACCGGTGGGATACCGCCTTCTGAACGTGGCGCTCGAGGCACGCGCCCATGCCCGCCGGGCCACAGGGCCCTGGCGGATCCTGGTGAGCCCGGAGCATGGCGCCGACCGGCTTGCCGAACTCAAGGCGCGCGCCGGCCCCGGCACGATCGTCGAAGCCGCCCGAAGAGATTTTCCCGGACTTCTGAACCGCGCAGCGGTTTCGATCAGCCAGGCGGGTTACAACACGGTCCTCGACGTGATTTCGGCGGGGTGCCCGGCGGTGCTGGTTCCGTTCGCGGAGGAAGGCGAGACCGAACAGATGCAACGGGCCCAGATCCTCGCCGAGCGCGGCATGGCCGAACTTGTGCCCGAAGACGCCGTGACGCCCGAGCGGCTGGCGGCGGCGGCCGATCGGGCCCTCGATCTGGAGTCCCCCGACGTGAGCCTCCGCACCGACGGCGCGGCGGCGAGCGCCGAGATCCTGATTGACGAAATGACCCGCCGGAAAGGGATCTGACATCATGCGCGGCACGGCAGCCGACTTCGTGACACGCATCGGCCAGTTGCTCGATGCGGCTGCGGCCGACGAGCGGACCGTTGCCTTCTGGTGGCGGGACGACGACGCCGTGGCGCCGGGCGCCGAACTCGACCGGCTGCTCGCCCTGGCGCAAATCCACTCCGTTCCTCTGGCCCTCGCCGTCATTCCGGCCGACGCGGAGCGCGCGCTGGGCGACCGCCTGGAGCCGACCGGAGACGTGGTGGTCCTGCAGCACGGCTGGGCCCACGCCAACCACGAAGGCGAAGGCCACAAGTCTGCCGAACTCGGCAACGGCCGGCCGATCGGCACGGTGCTCGACGATCTGAGCCGGGGGCATCAGCGGCTGTCGCGCATGTTCGGCAGCCGCTTCCTGCCGGTCGTGGTGCCGCCCTGGAACCGCATCGCCGACGACGTCGCCGCCCGCCGCGTCGAGGCCGGCCTGCCCGGCCTCTCCTGCTTCACGTCGCTGGAGACCGCCGACCACCGGCTCGACACCCACGTCGATCCGATCGCCTGGCGAGGCGATCGCGGCTTCATCGGCTGGCAGCCGGCGGGAGAGGCGATCGCGGCGGAAATCGGCCGCCGGACGACGAGCCGGACGCCAATCGGCATCCTGACCCATCACCTGGTGCAGGATGAGCCCACCTGGTCGTTTCTGGACGCCTTTCTGGGCGCCGCGGCGTCCCATCCGGCTGCCCGCTGGCCGCACCCGGCCGATGCCTTCGGCTTCGGCCAGGGCTGACCGTTCTTCCGCGGCGGATCAGGCCTCGAACGGCACCATCGGGTCGGGAACCACGACGGCATCCCGCCCGGAGCCCATGGCCTCCAGGAAGCCGTCCGCGGACTGGTCGATGATCGGGAAGGTCCGGTAGTGGCACGGGATGACCGTCTTGAAGGAGAAGTAGCGGGTGCAGGCGAGCGCGGCCGAGCGGGCGCCCATTGTGAAGCGGTCGCCGATCGGCACGATGCCGATCTCCGGCTGATGGAGCTCGTTGATCAGCGCCATGTCGGAGAAGATGTCGGTGTCACCCATGTGATAGAGCGTCGGCTGTCCGTCGGCCTTGATGACGACGCCGAGGGGATTGCCGAGATAGACCGATTTGCCGTCACGGACGGTTCCCGACGAATGGTCGGCCCGCACGAAGCTCACGCTGAACGGGCCGCAGTTGACGGTGCCGCCGGTGTTGCCCGGGTTGATGTTCTCGATCCCGAAGCTCTCGGAGAGCCACATGCAGATCTCGAAGCTGGCGACCACCTGGGCGCCGGTGGCCTTGGCGATCTCAGGCGCGTCGCCGACGTGGTCGTCGTGGCCGTGGGTCAGCACGATATGGGTGCAGCCCTCCTGGGCCGCCTCGACGGAACCGGTGAACAGGGAATTGCCCGTCAGGAACGGGTCGATGAGGACGACCGCTTCGCCAATTTCGATGCGGAAGGCGGAGTGTCCGAGCCAGGTGATCTGCATGTTGGGTCGCTCCGTTCTGGAATGGCGCCGGGCAAGGCTCTCCCGGCGGGGATCGATTGATCCCGTCGCACATGGGGTCGATAAGAGCCACTCCGGCGGACGACAGGATCTAACCCGCCGCTGCAAGACGGCTCAACCGGCGCCACACGAAATCGTGGCGGTCGGGTTCAGGAAGGCCAACGCATGATCGCCCGTAACGATCCGCTTCTGTCGCTGGAGGATTTTCTGGCGGCGGCGCCGGCCGGCACCGCCCTGTTCGGCCTCGATCTCGGCACCAAGACGATCGGCATCGCCATCTCCGACCTCAGACGGCGGGTGGCGACGCCGATGGTGACGCTGCGCCGCAAGGCCTTCAAGACCGATGCGGCAGAACTCCTGCGCCTCGCCGCCTCGCGCGAGATCGCGGGCCTGGTGCTGGGCATGCCGTTCAACATGGACGGCAGCACCGGGCCGCGCGTGCAGGCGACGAAGGCGTTCGCGCGCAACCTCTCTCAGCTGACGGACCTGCCGATGCTGGCCTGGGACGAGCGCATGTCGACGGCGGCGGTCACCCGCACCCTCATCGAGGCGGACACCTCGCGTGCGCGGCGGCGGGAAGTGGTCGACAAGGTCGCCGCCGCCTACATCCTGCAGGGGGCGCTCGACCGCATGTCGTCGCCGGGCTTCTCCAGCTGACCGCCCGCCCCGGGGGGCACGTCTTCAGCCTTAGTGATCGGGGACGATGAAGTCGATGAGGGCGGAGGCGTCGTAGCGGGTATCCAGCGTGCCGTAGCTTGCCCGCCACGGCGCGTGGATGCGGGCCGACACGAACGCATCGGAAACCACCCGCGGCGCATGGCGCTTGAGGGCGGCGGCGGCGGCAAGCAGGGCCAGCCGCTCGGTATGCCCCCGCAGCGAGGCCTCGTCGGGCTCACCACCGGTCAGCGCGGTGCGAAGGGCGCCGACTTCGGTCTCGACGCTGGCACCCAGTTCGCCGGCAATGTCGGCCAAGACTTCCTCGATCGCATCCGGCATCCGCTGTGCAACCCGCATCACGTCGAGGCACATGACGTTGCCGGAGCCTTCCCAGATCGCGTTCACCGGCGCCTCCCGGTAGAGGCGCGGCATCATCGACTCCTCGACGTAGCCGTTGCCGCCGATGCACTCCATCGCCTCGTAGGCGAGCCGGGGCGCTGACTTGCAGATCCAGTATTTGGCGACCGGCGTGATCAGCCGGGCGTAGGTCTGCTCGAGATCGTCGTCGGCCGCCTTGTCGAACGCTTCCGCGAGCCGCATGGCGAGGGCGATCGCGCCGGCCGCGTCGAGCGCCATGTCGGCCAGCACCCGCTGCATAAGCGGCTGCTCGATCAACGTCTTGTCGAAGACGGAACGGTAACGCGCATGATGCACAGCCTCGACGACGGCCGACCGCATCAGCCCAGCCGACGCGACCGCGCAGTCGAGGCGGGTCAGCGTGACCATTTCCAGGATGGTGCGCAGCCCCCGGCCCTCCTGGCCGACGAGAAACCCTGACGCGCCGAGGAATTCCGCTTCCGCCGACGCATTGGAGCGGTTGCCGAGCTTGTCCTTCAGGCGCTGGAACTGGATGGCGTTCAGCGTCCCGTCGGGCCGCCAGCGCGGCACCAGGAAGCAGCTGAGGCCTTCCGACGCCTGGGCCAGCACCAGGAACCCGTCGGACATCGGCGCCGACAGGAACCATTTGTGACCAATCAGCCGGTACGCCTCGTCGGCCGCACTCCACTCGGCCACGGTCCGGTTGGCGCGCACGTCGGTGCCGCCCTGCTTTTCCGTCATGCCCATGCCGAGCGTCGCGCCCGCCTTTTCTCCCACCGGCATGAACCGGTAGTCGTAACGGCGCGCGCACACGGCGGGCAGCCAGTCCTCGAAGAGATCGGCCGAGGTGGCAAGCGCCGCCAGCGAGGCATTGGTCATGGTGAGCGGGCACAGGTGTCCGCACTCGGTCTGGGCGGTGAGGTAGAGCCGTGCGGCGCGCAGCCGGTGCTGGGTACCGGCGGTCCCTTCGGGCTCCTCCCAGATGGAGGCATGGAGGCCGGCGGCGACGCTGCGGCTCATCAGGGCGTGATAGGCGGGGTGGAACTCCACCACGTCGAGCCGGCGGCCGCTGCGGTCGTGGGTGCGCAGCACCGGGGTGTGCTCGTTGGCGAGGCGGGCGATGTCGCGGGCATCCGCCGATCCCCAGTAGGCGCCAGCCCGGTAGAGATCGTCCTCGGTCTCGGGTTCGAGCAGCTCTTCCAGCATGGCGATGAGGATGGGATCGCCGTCGAACAGGTTGCGCCCGTCGGAGGGGGGCACCTGGTTCGTCACCCGGTGGGTCTCGAACGATCCGAGCCAGTCGTCGGCCTCGGAATGCGGGTCCACGGGGGTCGACATGTCGGTCGGCTCCTTTGCGCCGGCCCCTGCGGGGTGGCACGGCGGCGGGTCGGGACGAATCGGGAACCGAGTCTAGGGGCGTGCATCCTAAATTTTGCTGAACGCGCATCGGCTTGCGGCGACCGTCATGCTGCCGGACCGGCAAACCGGCATGGCGGCCCCTCTCCGCGGATTTCGTGGGGCGGGAGATTTCCCGCCGCCGATCTATGATCTAGGGTCTCTCGCGCCATCTGGCGCACTGCACGGTCCAAGGAAGCCCGCATGCCCGATCCGATCAGTTGGTCCCTGGTGTGGCCCTATTTCCTGGCGGCGTTCGCGGTCGGATACCTCATCGGCTCGATCCCGTTCGGCATCATCCTGACCCGCCTGGCCGGCGCCGGCGACCTGCGCACCATCGGCTCCGGCAACATCGGCGCTACCAACGTGCTGCGCACCGGCCGCAAGGGGCTTGCCGCCCTCACCCTCCTCGGCGACGCCGGCAAGGGCGCCGTCGCCGTGCTGATCGCCGCGCACTGGGGACCGGACACGGTCGTCTTCGCCGCGCTCGGCGCGTTTCTCGGCCACCTGTTCCCGATCTGGCTCGGCTTCCGCGGCGGCAAGGGGGTGGCGACCTACCTCGGCATCCTGATCGTCATCGCCTGGCCGGCGGCGCTGGTGTTCGCCGTCGTCTGGCTGGCGATCGCCTTCACGCTGCGCTACTCGTCGCTGGCGGCCCTGCTGGCGAGCCTTGCGGCCGTGATCTTCCTGGCCTTCTTCTCCCGCCTCCAGTGGGCCGAGCTGTTCGCGCTCCTGACCGCGCTCTCCTGGGCCAAGCACTGGAAGAACATCGCCCGGCTGGCGACGGGCCAAGAGAGCAAGATCGGCAGCAAGGCATGACCGGCGCGCCGCCATCGGCCGTCCAGCTCACCTTCGAGCAGCGGGTCGCATGGCTTCGCCTGATCCGCTCCGAGCGGGTCGGACCGACGACGTTTCGGGAACTCCTCAATCATTATGGATCGGCGGCAGCCGCCGTCGCGGCTCTGCCGGAGCTGTCGCGCCGCGGCGGCGCCGTGCGCGGCATCCGCATCGCGTCGCGCGACGAGGCGGAGGCGGAGCTGGAGGCGACCCGGCAGATGGGCGCCCGGCTGGTGGCGATCGGCGAGCCCGGCTATCCCGTCCACCTGCGCACCATCGACGCGCCGCCGCCGCTGGTCTCGATGATCGGCGGTGACGACATCGCCGACCGGCCGGCCGTCGCTTTGGTGGGGGCGCGCAACGCCTCGCTGGCCGGCCGCAAGATGGCCCGGCGGCTGGCGGCAGATCTCGGCGAGGCCGGCTTCGTCATCGTCTCGGGGCTGGCGCGCGGCATCGACGCCGCGGCCCACGAGGCGGCGCTCAAGACCGGCACTGTCGCCGTGCTGGCCGGCGGGCTCGACCGCGTCTATCCGCCGGAGAACGTGCCGCTGCTGGAGGCCATTATCGGCGAAGGTGGCGCGGCGGTCACGGAGATGCCGCTCGGCTGGACCGCCCGCGCCCAGGACTTCCCCCGCCGCAACCGGCTGATTTCCGGCATGAGCATGGGCGTCGTCGTGGTCGAGGCGGCGAAGCGGTCGGGCTCGCTGCATACGGCCCGGTTCGCCGGCAGCCAGGGGCGCGACGTGTTTGCCGTCCCGGGGTCCCCCCTCGACCCCAGGGCGGAAGGGTGCAACCATCTCATCCGCGAGGGAGCGACGCTGATCGTGAGTGCCGACGACGTCATCGAGGCGCTCGCCCCGCTCATCGAACGGCCGCTCGCACCGCCGCCGCGGCTGGAGGACGCGATGCCGCTGACCGACACGACACCGGAACCCGACGACAGCGCCCGCTCGGTCATCATCGAGGCGCTGGGCCCCACGCCGGTGCTGGTCGACGAGATCATCCGCGAAACGGGATTCGCGCCGGCGGTCGTCCAGCTGGTGCTGCTTGAGCTCGACCTCGCCGGGCGGCTGGCCCGCCATGGCGGCGGATCGGTGTCGCTGATCTGAGCGTCGCCGCATCGCCGGGCTGGAAACGGCGGCTGCAACGCCGATATTCAGAATCCGGGGGCGGGCCAACAAGGAGACGCCACGTGCTTCGTCAATCCGACCGCACCTACCGCTGCGCGCTCATCACCGGTGCCTCGCGGGGCCTCGGCCGTGCCTATGCCGAAGGGATTTCCCCCGGGACGGACCTGATTCTGACGGGGCGGGATGCCGCAGCCCTCGACGAGGTCGCTGGCCGCTTGAGGGGCGAAGGGCGGACGATCGAGACCCTGGTGGCCGATCTGGCGACCCCGGAGGGCAGCCAGGCGGTCATCGAAGCAGGCCAGGAAGCCGGGATCGACCTTCTCATCAACAACGCGGGGCTCGGCGCGTTCGGCGCGTTCATGGACGTGCCCGCCGCGCGCCACGCGGACATCGTCGCCGTCAACATCTCGGCCGTGCTGGCGTTGACCCACGGGCTGGTGCCGACGCTGATCGCAAGCGCGGACGCCGACGGCCGCAACGCAGCGCTGGTGACGATCTCCTCCAGCCTCGCCTTCGTGCCGGCGCCACGGGTTGCCACCTACGCGGCAAGCAAGGCGTTCATCCTGGCGTTCGGGGAGGCGCTGGCGGCCGAGCTCGCCGGCGAACCGCTCGACGTGCTGACCGTCTGCCCCGGCCCCACGCGGACCGATTTCGGGACGAATGCGGGATACGAGGGCAGCCACCTGCCCGGCGCGATTGCACCGGAGCGGGTCGTCGAAGCGACCTACAGGGCGGTTGGCCATCAGCGCACGCTGGTGGTCGATCCCCTCTCCAAGGTCGCCTTCGGGCCGGCCGCCTTCGCCCGCAACGCCATCAGCGAAGTGGTCAACCGGGCCGGCCGGTTCAGGGCGGGAAACTGAGGAATTCGGGGAGCGGAGGGGAGTGCGTTCGCCGGGGAATGGTACAGCCGGGTGGATTCGAACCACCGACCTCTGGATCCACAATCCAGCGCTCTAACCAACTGAGCTACGGCTGCGCGAACGGCCGCCAACCTAGGTTCAACGCCAGCGTTTTGCAAGCGGGTGTGGCGACGTATTCCCGGGCAATCTCACACGGTCGCGAACCCGTATGCGCCGAGCCCGCTCGGCACCTTGCCCACGACGCAGAAAGGGCGCGCCGGATGAACCGGCACGCCCCTTCGAATGGTCGTCAGATGAGGCGCGTTACGCGACCTTCATCTTCTCCTGGGTCTTTTCCCAGACGTCCTTCACCGGAGCCGAGCTCTCGGAAGCCACCTTGGTGGCCAGCTCCTGCATGTCCTTCATCTGCGACGTGAGCGTCTCGAACTGCTCACGGGCAAACTTGGTCTGCAGCTCGACGGCGTCGGACACGGACTTCGCGGTCACGAACTGCTTGGCGAAGGCGAACACGCGGTCGGTGTTCGACTGGGCGTTCTCGATCGCCTTCAGGTTCAGGTCGACGAAGCCTTTGCGGGCGTTCTCGTAAGCGTCTTCCATCATGTCAGTGGCCTCCTCAGCCGCATTCTTGAATGTTTCGTAATTGTGCTTGGCCCGCTCGACGCCCTGTTCGGCGAACTCGCGAACCTGATCCGGAATTTCGAACTTCTGCGCTGAGAAGCCCGGAAATTCGGTGACGTTGCCCGGCAGAGCGGTGGTGGCAGCGGTTTCCACTGCTTCAGTGACGTCCGCAGCGGCTTCCACCGCTTTGTTGGCGTCAGTGGCGTCGGGCGTGGACACAGTCTTCTTAGTCATTTGTTTGGTCCTTCCAATCTTCGCGCCTACTCACTCGTCGAGATGCGCGATTGACGTGCCGATCAAGGCGGGCGGTCAGGGAACTCAATCCAAGGTCGCAACCAACCTTCCCGGCGGCCCATTGGGCGACAACCTCCATATAGGGGAGGAAGTATCGCGTTGCAATAAAAATATTGCAGTGCAGCAAAATGCGAAAAGATCATCGCGTGCGCCCGGCTCTTTGGCTCGGGCGCCAGCGGATATCTCTGAGCAATCAGGTCCTGGCCGCGTGCCCGGGATGTGCCCATCGCGCTCGGCACATTGCGCGCGTTCCCCGGTCGTGCCGCGTGGCCGTCAAATCCAGCCGAAAGCCAGCGGGCCTCCGGCCGGGAGGTTTCGGGTCAGGACTTCGCAGCGTTGCCGACGTCGCTTGCCGCCTTGGCTGCAGTGTCACCGATCTCGCGGGTCTGCTCGCCGAAGGCGGACATCCGCTTCGTCATGAACTCCGACTGGAGCTTCACGATCTCGTCCATGTCCTTCGCCCGGGCCATCTTTTCCGCAAAATCGAAGGCTGCGGCGATGTTCTCCTCGGCGTAGGTCAGCATCTTGTTGTTGATGTCGGTCGCACCGGCCTGGATCTGGTTCGTCGAGCCCTCGACGGATGTCACGGTCGACTGCGCGACCTTCATGAAATCCTCGATGGCCTTGCGCGCCTGCGTGATGCTTTGCTCCGCGTAGGTCCGGAGCTGATCGGGGATTTCAAACGGGCTATTCGGTGTCTCACTCATCGCGAACCCTCCCTCCTGCGTGACGTCTACCGCTAGGCTTAGGCGGTAAAGGCCCACAAGAATATGAAGCCCTCAAGAACAGGGCGAGTGTCAGCCGTTGACCGGCTCGACTTTTGCACGATTGGTATTGCGCCGCAACAACCGCACCGATCACGTTAACCGTTCGGGATGAAGGTCTCCGCCTTTCGCCCCGGCATGGTGGACCAGCCGCTTGCGGCTTTGTATTAACGCCAAATTAGCCGGAAACGGGCCATTTCTGCGGGAAGCCGTTGTACACCGAGGCGCCGGGGACCTGTTGCACCTTCCCATGAACGAGGCGTTCGAAACTTTCCTCAGCCTGTGCACGCACCCCGAGATCGGCGGAGCGACGCGAGAGGTGCGACCGATTGTCGTCGTCGAACCGGCGGCCGAGAGGGTTGCCTGGACGAACGCAGCCGGTGCGCGGCTCTGCAACAATGCCACCGCCTGGGAGCTTGTGACGACCCCTTCCCGGCGCGCCGCAACCCTCGCCCGCGACCTTGCCAGGCACGTGAAGCTGCGCGGCGCGCAGGAGCGGACGACGCTGGTCCGGGTCCGGGTCGGCACCGAGATGCTGGTGCTGCAGTGCCTGGTGCGCGGCGTCAGCGGCGACCAGCTCCGCGAGCCCGTCGCCTTCGCCCTCGTCGCTTCGCCCGCAAGATTTGCGCTTCGCAGCCACGATCCGCTTGCCGCCTTCGCCCGCTTCGTGGGCGGCGCCAATGCGGCCGTCGTGGACGCCAACGGAACCATCGTCGCCGGCCCCGACAGCGACTGGTACCCGCGCCAGCTTGGTACGCGGTCGGTCGCACTCGGCGAGACCGGGTTTTTCCTGAGGCTGGCCCGCCAACCGGAAGCCGCACCCGACATGCCCGAAACGTCTGCCCCGATACGACCGCCCCTCGATGCCGTCCATCTGTCACCCTGCCGGCACGTGGCGCCGGCGGACCTTGGTGCGAAGGCCGTCCCGCCAACGGTGGAGGCGGCGCCCTCACCCGCCCCGGTCGACGCGGTGGCAGACGGGGGAGACTTCGTCGCCGACGAGACCCCGTCTCCCTGGGACGATGACGGCGTCTTCGATGCGCCGGACGAGGCGGAAGACGAGACTGTGGCGCCGTTCGAGGCTGCCATCGCCGAGCCGGGTGAATCCGCCCGTCCGATCCGCTTCACCTGGCAGACCGATGGCGACGATCGCCTGACCTATCTGTCTCCCGAGTTCTCCACCGTGTTCGGGTCGAGCGAGGAAATCCTCGGCCGGGCCTGGCGCGAGCTGTCGACCGCCTACGGCCTCGACCCCGAGGGCGCCTTCGCCGATGCCCTCTCGGAGCGGACGGCATGGAGCGGCACCACCATCTACTGGCCGAGCCCTCGACACGGCGGCCGGGTTCCGATCGATCTCGCGGGGCTCGCCATCGAAAGCCGGGACCGCATCTTTTCCGGCTTCCGTGGCTTCGGGCTGATCCGCGCCGGCGACACCGTTGTCGAGGAGGCCCAGGCCAGTGCCCCGGCGGCGCCAGCCGACTCGCACCTGACGCTCGTCCGAACCCCTGCCGCCGATCCGGCCGGCGCACCGGCCAGCCCACCGGACCGACACGCCAACGTCGTCCACCTGCCGCACCGCGAGCTGGAGCGAACCGACAACCGGCATCTGTCGCGACCGGAGCGCGATGCCTTCCGGATGATCGCCGCCGCGCTCGGCGCGCGCTTCGAGGGCGACGATGACGGTCCACCTTCGTTCATCGACGTCGCCGCCCCCTCGGTGCCCGCGCCGCAGCCGGCCCCCGTGCGCGCCCGGCCCCGTCCTGCGCCACGTCGCCCGGCGGAGCCGGAGGCAGTTGCGATGCCATCCGCCTTTGCCAGCGCCGGCCGCGAACCCGACACGCGCATCCTCGACCGGCTGCCGGTCGCGCTTATCGTTTCCCGCGATCAGAGGGTCGCCCACGCCAACAAGGCGGCGCTGAAGCTTCTCGGCTACCGCAGCCACGAGGCGCTGGAGCGTGCCGGCGGGCTCACGGCGGTGTTCGCCGACGTCGTCGACGGAGAGGGCGGAAACGACAACGCCATCCATCTCAGCCACGCGGATGGCCGTATCATGCCGGCGGAGGTTCGCCTTCATACGGTGCCATGGGGCGACGGACGCGCGCTTCTGATAATCTTGCGGGCCGAGGAGCCCGGCGGCAAACGCGCCCGGGAGCACCACGCCATGAGCGATGAGACCGACGCCGGGGACGGCCGGACACGGAAAGACGACGGCAGCGCGAACCCGGTCGCCGACCCGGCGGGGGCCGGTTCGCCTCACCTGTCGGGCGTGCTCGACGCCATCCCCGATGCGGTGTTCGTGCTCGATCCCGATCGCCGGATCGTGCTGGCCAACAGCGGCGCGGAAGCGATCTTCCGGCGGCCGGCGGCGACCTTCAGAGGCATGCTGCTGGAGCATCTCCTCTCGGAGGACGATGCAGGGGCGACCCGCGCCCTCTTCGAGGACCTGTCGGCCGGCCACGGCACCCAGCAGCCGCTGGTGATCGACGAGGTGATCGGCCTGTGCCGCGGGCGCGGCCAGGTTCCGCTCGCCCTGTCGCTCGGGCGCGTCGGCAACGGTCCCCGCGTCTGCGCCGTGCTGCGCGACGTGGGGCGCTGGAAATCGGCGGAAGCGCGCTTCTCCGCGGCGACCGAGGCCGCGGAGACGGCCAACGCCCAGAAATCGGAGATGCTGGCCCGCATCAGCCACGAGATCCGCACGCCGCTGAACGCGATCCTCGGCTTCGCGGACGTCATGCTGGCGGAGAAGCTCGGTCCACTCGGCAACGACCGCTATCGCGACTATCTGCGCGACATTTCGATCTCGGGGCACCACATCCTCAGCCTGGTCAACGACCTCCTCGACCTGTCGAAGATCGAGGCCGGCAAGCTCGACCTGTCGTTCGAGCCGGTATCGGCCAACGACATCGCCCGCGACTGCGCCAACATCATGGAACCCCAGGCGCACACGGACCGGGTGGCGATCCGCACCCGCCTGCAGAGCGATCTGCCGCGCATTCTCGCCGACAGCCGGGCGCTGCGACAGATCACCCTCAACCTCCTGTCCAACGCAATCAAGTTCAACCGCGCCGGCGGCGAGGTGTCGTTGTCGACCTTCCGCGACGAGAGCGGCGCGGTGGTGCTGCGGGTGAGCGACACCGGCGTGGGCATGTCGCCCGACGACCTGGAAGCGGCGATGGAGCCGTTCCGGCGTGTGGGCTCGACCAACAAGAGCGGCACCGGCCTCGGCCTGCCGCTGACCAAGGCGCTCGCCGAGGCGAACCGGGCGGATTTCGCCATCCGCTCCGAACCCGGCGGCGGCACGGTGGTGGACATCATCTTCCCGGCGCCGCGCGTGCTGGCCGCCTGACCGGGCTTGCCGTCCGGGCGAGATGAAACCGGCGCTCAGAGGAACATTGCCGCCACCGAGGCGACAAGCAGCACGGCGAACGCGACGTTGACGATCCGGCCCCAGCGCGGCGAGGAGAGGACGCGCGTGAAGGCGGAACCGAGCACGAGCCAGGCCGGGTTCACGATGAAGATCAGCGCCACCACCACGCCGATCCGCAGCGCCACATAGGCCGCCGAGCCACCGCCCAGGCTGGCCGTCGAGCCGTAGATCGCGCCGAATGCGGCATAGGCCTTGGGGTTGGCGATCGCCAGCAGGAAGCCGGGCACGAACGACGGCGCCTGCCGCCCCGCATCGCGGGCCGCGACGGCGGGGGCGGTTGCGATCCTGTAGGCCAGATAGAGGATGTATCCAGCGGCGAACGCCATCAGCACGGGCAAGGCGCCGGGAACGGCGATGAGCATACCGGTGACGCCCGACGCCATCACGAGGAGCACCGTCGCCGCCCCCGCGCTCAGGCCGGCCACGTAGCGCGCACCGCCGCGCACCCCGAAGGCCGAGCCGACCGCCGCCGCCGACAGCGTGTTCGGTCCCGGGCTTCCCATCAGGGGCAAGGCGACCGACACTATCACCAGAACCGCTTCGAGCATGTCCAACCTCCGAGCGACAGGGCGACCCTACCGGGCACGGGAGAACCGCTCTTGAACGATCCTGACAGAGGCCTCGAGGGGCCGATCCGCAGCCGGATGCGGTTCGGCGGAGGAACCGACGGCATCGAGCGCGCCGAGATCGTGCTCGCCGACGAGGCCTACGCGCTGCACCGCCACGACACCTACGCACTCGGCATGACCATCGCAGGCGTGCAGGCCTTCCGCTATCGCGGATCCGCCCGAGCATCCCTCTCGGGCAACGTCTTCGTGCTTCATCCCGACGAACTGCACGACGGACATCCGGCGACCGAGGCAGGCCTTGCCTATCGCGCCCTCTATGTCGCGCCACGCCGCATCGCGGAGGCACTCGAAGGAACGCTGCCGTTCGTGCCGGAGCCGGTGAGCAGCGATCCGCGGCTGACGGCCGCGATGCGGCTCGCGATGGCCGACTTCGGCGCACCGATCGACGAAATGCAGGCGACCGGGATCGTCGCGTCCATCGCCGACGCTCTGAAGGCGGTCGCCGACAAAGAGGCGTGTCAGGCCGAATCGATCGACACGGTCGCGATGGAGCGGGTGGCGGCGCTCATCGACGCCGCGCCGGAGGAGGACTTTCGAGTAGAAACGCTGGAGCGGATCAGCGGGCTCGAACGCTGGGCGCTCTACCGTCAGTTCCGCCTCATGCACGGCGTAAGCCCATATCGCTACGTGAAGATGCGTCGCCTGGACCGCGCCCGCACCCTGATCCGCTCCGGACTGAGCCTCGCCGAGGCGGCCGTCGCGAGCGGCTTTGCGGACCAGAGCCACATGACGCGGCACTTCAAGGAGACGTACGGCTTCGCGCCGGGCCGATGGCGTCGGATGCAGACCCGGGACCTCCCGCTCGACCGGCTTCAGATCGCCTTCCAGTAGAAGATCGTGTCGCAGAAGGTGCCGTCCGGATAGGTCGACAGGCCGGGGATGACGCCGCCCGGCCGCCAGCCGTGGCGCACGCACAGGCGCTCCACATCGCTTCCAGCGGGCGCATCGAGGGTGACCAGCGTGCGCCCGTGCAGGGTCGCCTCCACCTCCGCCCGGCGCAACAGCCCGCCGCCGACGCCGGTCCGGCGGACCGCCGGCGACACTATCAGCTTGCTGATGATCGCGCGGTGGGTCTGGTTCGGCTGCATCTTCAGCGCCACCTGCACCACGCCGACGAAGCTGAGGTCCGTCGACCAGGCACCGAGGACGACGATGCGGCGCCCCTCCACCGACGTCGCGACCTCGTCCCAGTAGTCCATCGCCTCGCGCAGGCCGAACGGCAGCACGAAGCCCACCGCCGCATCCTCCTCGACGCAGTCGACGAGGATCTTTCCGAGCTCCTTGCGGTGCTCGCGGATGTCGTGTGAATCAAGCGCGCGAACCGCCACCCGCCCCATCCCGGATCAGATCAGGACGCCTGCGGATCGAAGCGCCCGCACGCTCCGGCCGTCGCCGGAATGCCGGCCCCCACGTTTCCTCATCGCTCTCTCCCGGAGCGGACGCAGGCAAAAAACCGGCCCCCGCTGCTCATGCCGCGCTAGGCCGCCAGATCGTTCTTTTCGGCGATCGATCCGTCCTCGTTGAGCCGGTAGATGATCGGCACGCCGGTGGCGAGTTCGCGCTTGACGATCTCCTCGCCCGACAGCCCCTCGATCTCCATGATGAGCGCGCGCAGCGAGTTGCCGTGGGCGGCGACCAGGATGCGCTCGCCGGCCAGCACGCGCGGCAGGATGTGCTTCTCGTAATAAGGGAGCGTGCGCGCGGCCGTGTCCTTCAGGCTCTCGCCGCCGGGGGGCGGCACGTCGAACGAACGGCGCCAGACGTGCACCTGCTCCTCGCCGAAACGCTTGCGGGCGTCGTCCTTGTTGAGGCCGGTGAGGTCGCCGTAGTCGCGCTCGTTGAGCGCCTGGTCACGGATCACCGGAAGGCTGGCCTGGCCGAGCTCCTCAAGGATGATCGCCAGCGTGTCCTGGGCCCGCTTCAGGTCGGAGGTGTAGGCCGCGTCGAAGGCGTAGCCGAGCGCCTTGAGCTTCTCGCCGGCCTTGTGGGCCTCCGCAACGCCCTGCTCGGTGAGCGCCACGTCGTGCCAGCCGGTGAAGAGATTCTTCAGGTTCCACTCGCTCTGGCCATGCCGCACCAGCACAAGAAGACGGTCCATTGTCCACTCCTAACGATCGAGAATTGAGACGGGTCGCCCGGCTTCAGTCGTCGAGGCCGAGCACGTCCGTCATCGAATAGAGACCCGGCGCGCGGCCGTGCGCCCACAGGGCGGCCCGCACCGCACCGCGCGCGAAGATCGTGCGGTCCTCCGCTATATGGGTAAGCACGATGCGTTCGCCCTCCCCCGCCAGGATGACCGAATGCTCACCGACGACGGTGCCGCCGCGCAGGGTCGCGAAGCCGATGGCGCCGGTCTCGCGCGCGCCGGTCTCGCCTTCGCGGGCATAGACGGCGTGCTCGTCGAGCGCGACCTGGCGCCCGCGCGCCGCCGCCTGGCCCAAGAGCAGCGCAGTGCCGGACGGCGCGTCGATCTTGCGGCGGTGGTGCATCTCCAGAACCTCGATGTCGAAGTCGTCGCCGAGCGCCCGGGCGGCCTTCTCCACCAGCCCGGCGACGAGGTTGACGCCGAGGCTCATGTTGCCGGACTTGACGATGGCGATCTTCTCGGCTGCCTCGGCGATCTGAGCCTCGCCCGAGGCGGCGAACCCGGTGGTGCCGATGACGTGGGCGATGCCGGCCCGGGCGGCCAGTTCGGCGAATACGACCGAAGCTGCGGGAATGGTGAAATCCAGGACACCGTCGGCGCCGGCGAAGGCGGCCTCCGCATCGTCGGTGACCTTGACGCCGAGGGGCGCAAGGCCCGCGAGCGTGCCCGCATCCTCGCCGATCTCGGCCGCCCCCGGGCGCTCGATCGCACCGCTGATCACCGCGCCGCGGGTCTCAGACACCGTACGGATCAGGACCCGGCCCATCCGGCCGGCGGCGCCGACGACGACCAGTCGCATCGCTTCCATGATCCATCCCCTTTGCGAATGCGGCGGCGGGCAGCCGCCAAACCTCTTGAGACGGAGCCTTTTAGCCTGATGGCGCGGCCGGGAGCAACGCATCCGGCCTTGCAGACGCGGTCATCTGTCTTTCGCGGCCGCAGCCTTCAGCCGGTAGAGGGCATCGAGCGCCTCGCGCGGGCTCATGTCGTCGGGATGGATTGTCTCCAGCGCGGTGCGCAGGGGATCGTCCTTGAGCGACGACGCCGAGGCCGCCTGAGTGGCGCGGAGGGTGGCGGAGAACAGCGGCAGATCGTCGACGAGGTCGGCGCGCGCCGACTTGCGGTCGCTCGCCTCCAGCTGGTCCAGCACGTCGCGCGCCCGCGCCACCACCGCCTTCGGCAGCCCGGCCAGTTTGGCGACCTGGATGCCGTAGGAGCGGTCGGCCGCGCCCGGCACCACCTCGTGCAGGAACACCACGTCGCCCTTCCATTCCTTCACCCGCATGGTGACGTTGGCGCAGCGATCGAGCCGGTCGGGAAGCGCGGTCAGCTCGTGATAATGGGTGGCGAACAGTGCCCGGGAGCGATTCACCTCGTGCAGGTGCTCGATGGCGGCCCAGGCGATCGACAGGCCGTCGTAGGTGGCGGTGCCGCGGCCGATCTCGTCCAGGATCACCAGCGCGCGGGGGCCGGCCTGGTTCAGGATCGCCGCCGTCTCGACCATCTCCACCATGAAGGTCGAGCGGCCGCGGGCGAGATCGTCGGCGGCGCCCACCCGGCTGAACAGCCGGTCGACGACGCCGATCTCGCACCGGTCCGCCGGCACGTAGGAGCCCGCCTGGGCGAGGATCGCGATCAGCGCGTTCTGGCGGAGGAAGGTCGACTTGCCGCCCATGTTGGGGCCGGTGACGAGCACGATCCGCCCCGCCTCGCCGCCGCCTTCCGGCGAGAGGTCGCAGTCGTTCGCCACGAACGGGTCGGCGGTGGCGGCGGCCAGCGCCTGTTCCACCACCGGATGGCGGCCGCCTTCGATGCAGAAGCGCAGCGAGCGGTCGACATGGGGGCGCGCGTAGCGCTGGTCGGACGCGAGTTCGGCCAGTCCGGCCGCGACGTCGAGCCGGGCGAGCCCCGCCGCCGCCTGCTTGATGGCGTCGGCGGCGTCGACCACCGCCCGCTTCAGCTCGGCAAAGATCCGCATTTCGATTGCGAGCGCGCGATCGGCGGCGTTGGCGATCGCCGATTCCAGCTCCGCGAGTTCGACGGTGGTGAAGCGCATCGCGCCCGCCATCGTCTGCCGATGCCGGAACTTGGAGTCCCCCGTCGCGACTTCCGCCATCAGCCGGTCGGCGTTGAGCGCCGTCACCTCGACGAACCAGCCGAGCACCGCGTTGTGCTTGATCTTCAGCGTCCGGATGCCGGTTTCCTCGGCATAGGTCGCCTGCAGTGTTGCGATGACCCGGCGGCTCTCGTCGCGCAGGGTGCGGGCCTCGTCGAGGTCGGCATCGACGCTCCGGCGCACGAAACCGCCGTCGCGCAGCAGCATCGGCAGGTCGTCGTCCAGACAGCGTTCGAGATCGTCGAGCAGGGCGGCCGGCAGGCGCGCGAGCGCTTCCCGCACGGCGGCGAGCTCCGCCGGCAGCGGATCCGTCGCGCGGTCGAGATCGCGGGCAACGGCGCCTGCGGTGGACAGCCCTTCCCGCAAGGCGCCGAGATCGCGGGGCCCACCCCGGTCGAGGGCCAGCCGGGAGAGCGCGCGCGGCATGTCCGGCACGCCTGAGAGCTGCGCCCGCAGGTCGGTGCGCAGCGTCTCCTCCCCGAGCAGGAAGCCGACGGCGTCGAGACGCTCGGCAATCGCGTCCGGGTCGGTCAGCGGGCTCGCCAGGCGCTCGGCGAGGAGCCGGCTGCCGGCACCGGTCACGGTGCGGTCGACGGCTGCCAGCAGCGCGCCCTTGCGCTCGCCGGAGAGCGTGCGGGTGAGTTCCAGGTTGGCGCGAGTGGCCGGATCGATGGCGAGCGTCGCCGATCCCGCATCGCGCACCGGCGGATCGAGCGGCGGGCGCGAGCCGATCTGGGTTTTTTCGACATAGGCGAGCGCGGCGCCGGCCGCGGCGATCTCGGCGCGCGAGAAGGTGCCGAAGGCGTCCAGCGTGGCGACGGCGAAATAGCGGGTGATGCGTTCCTCGGCGGTCGAGCCGTCGAACAGGGCGCGCGCCACCGGCGACACCGCGCCGCGCGCATAGGACAGTGCGGCCGCGACCTCCAGCTCCTGGGCCACCTGCTCGGCGACGACGATCTCGCTCGGGTCGATCCGCGCGATCTCGCCGGACAGCGCCGCGCCGCTCGTCTCGCCGACCCGGAACGCACCCGTCGAAATATCGATCCAGGCGAGCCCGTAGGTCGCGTCCTCCCCGCCCGAGCCGGCCTTCACCCGCGAGAGCGCCAGCAGATTGTTGGCGCGGCCGGCGTCGAGGAGCGTTTCCTCGGTGAGCGTGCCGGGGGTGACCAGCCGGATCACGTCGCGCTTCACCACCGACTTCGAGCCGCGCTTGCGCGCCTCGGCCGGATCCTCGGTCTGCTCGCAGACCGCGACCCGGTGGCCGAGCGAAATCAGCTTCTGGAGATAGTCGTCGGCGGCATGGACCGGCACCCCGCACATCGGGATGTCGTCGCCGAGATGCTTGCCGCGCTTGGTCAGCGTGATGCCCAGCGAGCGCGACGCCGCGACGGCATCGTCGAAGAACAGCTCGTAGAAGTCGCCCATGCGGTAGAACAGCAGACAGTCGGGGTTCGCTGCCTTGATCTCGATGTACTGTTCCATCATCGGCGTCGGCCGGGCGAGAGCGGGATTTGCGTCAGCGTCCATGGGCGGTCCCCTTTGACCCCGGTCTTATCAAACCGCGGCCTCGGTTTCACCGACCGCCCGTCGTTCCTCCAACGGTTTTCGCCATCGGCGATGCGGGCCGCCGCCGCTCGCTGCTTGTGAGGCCATTATCGGGCAAGTAAGGTCGCCAGCCGACGGCATGTCCCAGCGGACCGACATTTCAGACGCCACAAAATCCCGGACTTCGAGGAAACGCGACAACATGAGCAGCGACGGCACCAAAAGCCGCACCCGCCCCGCCTTCACCGACCAGGAAGCGCTGCAGTTTCACCAGCGTGGCCGGCCGGGCAAGCTGGAGATCACGCCGACCAAGCCGATGGCGACCCAGCGCGACCTGTCGCTCGCCTATTCGCCGGGCGTGGCCGTGCCGGTGCGGGCGATTGCGGAAAATCCCGATCGCGCCTTCGACTACACCGCGCGCGGCAACCTGGTGGCGGTGATTTCCAACGGCACGGCGATCCTCGGCCTCGGCAATCTCGGCGCCCTCGCCTCCAAGCCGGTGATGGAAGGCAAGGCCGTGCTGTTCAAGCGCTTCGCCGACATCGACGGCATCGACCTGGAAGTCGACACCGAGGACGTGGACGCGTTCGTCAACTGCGTGCGCTATCTCGGCCCGTCGTTCGGCGGCATCAACCTGGAAGACATCAAGGCCCCGGACTGCTTCCTGATCGAGCAGCAGCTGCGCGAGATCATGGACATCCCGGTCTTCCATGACGACCAGCACGGCACCGCGATCATCGCCATGGCCGGCCTGATCAACGCGCTGCACCTGACAGACCGCAAGCTCGAGGACATCAAGGTCGTCTGCAACGGCGCCGGCTCGGCCGGCATCGCCTGCATCGAGCTGATCAAGGCGATGGGCGTCCCCCACAACAACGTCATCCTGTGCGACACCAAGGGCCCGATCTACCAGGGCCGCACCGAGGGCATGAACCAGTGGAAGTCGGCCCATGCGGTGCCGACCGACGCGCGCACGCTCGCCGAGGCGATGGACGGCGCCGACGTGTTCTTCGGCGTCTCGGTGAAGGGGGCGCTGACGCGCGAGATGGTGCGGTCGATGGCCCCGAAGCCGATCATCTTCGCGATGGCCAATCCCGACCCCGAGATCACGCCGGAAGAGGTCGCCGAAATCCGCGACGACGCGATCATCGCGACGGGCCGCTCGGACTACCCGAACCAGGTCAACAACGTCCTCGGCTTCCCCTACATCTTCCGCGGCGCGCTCGACGTGCGCGCCACCGCCATCAACGAGGAGATGAAGATCGCCGCGGCCGAGGCGCTCGCCAAGCTCGCCCGCGAGGACGTGCCCGACGAGGTGGCCGCGGCCTACCAGGGCAACCGGCCGCGCTTCGGCCGGGAATACATCATCCCGGTGCCGTTCGATCCGCGGCTGATCTCGGTGATTCCGCCAGCAGTTGCCCGCGCCGCCATGGACTCCGGTGTAGCCCGCCATCCCATCATCGACATGAAGGCCTACGCCGAGACCCTGTCGGCCCGCCGCGACCCGGTCGCGGGCTCGCTGCAGCGGATCTTCACCAAGGTCCGCCAGTCGCCGAAGCGCGTCGTCTTCGCCGAAGGCGAGGAGGAGGCTGTCATCCGGGCCGCCGCCAGCTTCGTCAACCAGGAGCTCGGCACCGCCATCCTGATCGGCCGCGAGGAACGCGTGCGCGAGCAGGCGCTCGCAGCCGGCATCGAGCTCAAGCCGGGCCTTGAGGTCCTCAACGCGGCGCTGTCGCGCCGCAACCGCGACTACGCCGAGTACCTCTACTCCAAGCTCCAGCGCAAAGGCATGCTGCTGCGCGACTGCCAGCGGCTGGTGAACCAGGACCGCAACTTCTTCGGCGCGCTGATGGTCGCCCTCGGGGACGCGGACGCCATGGTGACGGGTGTGACCCGCAACTATTCCGTGGCGCTCGAAGCCGTGCGCCGGGTGATCGAGCCGAAGCCCGGCCACTGCATGATCGGCATCTCGATGGTGCTGGCCCGCGGCCGGACGGTGCTCGTCGCCGACACCGCCGTGCACGACGACCCGACCGCGGTCGATCTTGCCGACATCGCCGAGGAAGCAGCTCACGTCGCCCGCCGACTGGGCTACGAGCCCCGCGTCGCGCTGCTCACCTACGCCTCGTTCGGCCACCCGCCGGGCGAGCGCGCCAGCCGCGTCCAGGAAGCCGTGAAACTGCTGGATTCGCGCCGTGTCGATTTCGAGTACGATGGCGAAATGGCCGCCGACGTGGCCCTGAACGCCGAGACCATGCGCACGGCCTACCCGTTCTGCCGTCTCACCGGACCGGCGAACGTGCTGGTGATGCCGACCTTCGACGCGGCCTCCATCACGACGAAAACGCTGCAGGAGCTCGGCGGATCGATGGTGCTGGGCCCGCTGCTGGTCGGCCTCGACAAGCCGGTCCAGATCGTGCCGTTCGGCGCCAAGGACTCCGACATCGTCAACCTGGCGGCGATCGCGGCCTACGGGATTACCTGAGGGAGGCCCTTTGTCCTCATGCGAAGCGGCTTTGCCGCCTCGCTCCGGTCGGAGCTGCCTGACCGGCCGGCGCGCGGTCGCGCGCTGGCTGGGCGCCCGCCACACTGCGATTGACGCTTGGCGCCTGAGCGTCGAGCGATCATGAAAAAGGGGAGCCTCGGCTCCCCTTTTTTGTGTCCGATGCTCGGCCCTCAGAGCCGCTCGAACGTCAGGTATGCGGGCGTGCGTCCGGCCTTGAGCGCCTTCGCCTCGTACCGCGTGCCCGGCCAGCCCGGATAGGGCTTGCGCCAGTCGTCGGCGGTCCGGGCGGTCCAGCGGAACGCCGGATCGTCGACGAGATGCAGCAGCGTCCAGTCGATGTAGGACGGGATGTCGCTCGCCACCCGGAAGACAGCCCCCGGCGCCAGCACGCGTGCCACCTTGGCAATCCGCTCGGACGCAATGAATCGCCGCTTCCAGTGGCGCCGCTTCGGCCAGGGATCCGGATAGAGCAGGTCGACCCGCGCAAGCGAGGCATCCGGCAAACGGTCGAGGACATCCACCGCATCGCCGAAATGCAGGCGCACGTTGGTGAGACCCGCCTCCTGCACCGCCGCCAGCGCCTTGGCCATTCCATTGAGGAACGGCTCGCAGCCGATGAAGCCGTCGTTCGGGCGGCGCTTCGCCTCGTGAATGAGATGCTCGCCGCCGCCGAAGCCGATCTCGACACGGATCGCGTCGACGGGGTCGGGAAAGAGGCTCCTCGGGTCCGCGATGCGCTCCTGGTCGAGCGGAAACGCGAGCCGCGGCAGCACCGTGTCGAACAGGGCCGCGCGCGTCTCGGTGAGCGGATGGCCCTTGCGGCGGCCGAAGAGTGTGCGGCGGGACCGCTCCGCGTCATCTGCGCGGAGCGGTGTCTCTTTGTCGGGCGACGACGCGCCCGCTTCAGCGGGCGGCGTCGCGGAGGGCATGAACGA
Organism: Amorphus sp. MBR-141; assembly: GCF_053628695.1. Classification (NCBI taxonomy): domain Bacteria; kingdom Pseudomonadati; phylum Pseudomonadota; class Alphaproteobacteria; order Hyphomicrobiales; family Amorphaceae; genus Amorphus; species Amorphus sp. MBR-141. Next base: position 208,769 of record NZ_JBRJGW010000007.1, on the reverse strand, counting down.
GGTCGATGTTCTCCCAGGAGAAGCCGCCGTCGGATTCGGCAGCCCGTCCGAAATGGCCGTACGCCGAGGTGCGGGCATAGATCGGGCGGTTGAGCTTAAGGTGCTCGCGAATGCCGCGCGGCGTCAGGTTCATGGCCTGCCGGCAGGCCTTCTCCACCGCGGTTTCCGACACCTTGCCGGTGCCGTGCAGGTCGACGTACACGGCCAGCGGCTCGGACACGCCAATCGCGTAGGCGAGCTGGATGGTGCAGCGGTCGGCCAGATCGGCGGCAACGACGTTCTTCGCCAGATAGCGGGCGGCATAGGCGGCGGAGCGGTCGACCTTCGTCGGATCCTTGCCGGAGAAGGCGCCGCCGCCGTGGGGCGCGGCACCGCCATAGGTGTCGACGATGATCTTGCGGCCGGTGAGGCCGCAGTCGCCATCTGGCCCACCGATGATGAACTTGCCGGTCGGGTTGACGTGCCAGACGGTGTCCTCGTTCACCCAATCGTCGGGCAGCGCGGCCATGATGTAGGGCTCGACGATGCTGCGCACGTCATGGGAGGAAAGATCGCCGGTGTGCTGGGTCGACAGCACAACCTGGGTGCAGCGGACCGGCTTGCCCTTCTCGTAGGCGATCGTCACCTGGCTCTTGGCGTCCGGCTCGAGCGCCGGCTCGCGGCCGCTCTTGCGGGCATCGGCGAGGAGCTTGAGAATCTTGTGGGAATAGTAGATCGGCGCCGGCATCAGCTCCGGCGTCTCGCGGCAGGCATAGCCGAACATGATGCCCTGGTCGCCGGCACCCTCGTCCTTGTTGCCGGCGGAATCGACGCCCTGGGCGATGTCCGCCGACTGGGCGTGCAGGTGCACGTCGATCTTGGCGTGCTGCCAGTGGAAGCCATCCTGCTCGTAGCCGATGTCGCGGATGGCGAGCCGCGCCAGATGCGCGATGTAGTCGTGGGTGATGGTCTCGGGTCCGCGCGTCTCGCCGGCGATCACGACCCGGTTCGTCGTCGCCAGCGTTTCGCACGCCACGCGCGCTTCCGGCATCTCCGAGAGGAAGGCATCCACCACGGTGTCCGAAATGCGGTCACACACCTTGTCGGGGTGTCCCTCGGAAACGGATTCGCTGGTGAAGAGATAGGTATCGTGCGGCACGATCTGATCCTCGCATGGCGCGCCGTTGGACGGAGATTCGGCGCGAGTGCCGAGAATACGGCACAGGTTGGTGACGGGCTATGTGACAAGGATAGAGAGGCCGGTCAAGCCGCAAGTCTTCCAGCGTTCCTGCGCAGATAGGGCGGAGTTAAGGTCGGCTGAAGCGCTATTCAGAGGGCTTGTCGGCGAGTGCCTCGACGAGATCGATGACGCGGCGGCGGACCTTGGTATCGGCGATGCGCGCGAACGCCCGGTTGAGGGCAACGCCTTCGCTGGACGTGAGGAAATCGGTCACATAGCTCGCCGACTGCCCTTCGGCGAAGCCGGGCTGATCACCCGCGCCGCCCGGCGCGTCCTCGAAGAAGAATGCCACCGGCACCTGCAGCGCCCGCGCGATCTCCTGCAGCCGGCTGGCCCCGATCCGGTTCGAGCCCTTCTCGTACTTCTGGATCTGCTGGAACGTGATGCCCAGTTGTTCGCCCAGCCGCTCCTGGCTCATCGACATCATCATCCGCCGCATCCGCACGCGACTGCCGACGTACACATCGACGGGATTCGGCGTCTTCTTCAGAGCCATGGCGGATTCGTCCTTCCTGCCACCGGAACGCGTGAACACCCCAGCTATGTTGCATCGCATAGGCCCGGCGGGTCGCGGATAATGTCCATCCGCGGGGCGGTTCGTCAATCTCCCGGCCCGCGAGCGCAACTCCGGCGTGCGCAACCGAGGCCGAGTGCCGAGAGCGCGAGGGCCGCAAACAGCGGGAGATCGCCGAACCGGGCATAGGGCGGCGGCGCGATGGCGGCGGGGAGATCCGCGTCGATGACGCCGGTTTCATCCAGCCCGAGCCGGTCGAGGACGCGGCCATAGGGATCGACGAGCGCGGAAATCCCGGTGTTCGCGGCGCGAACGACCGGCACCCCCTCCTCGACGGCGCGCACGCGCGCCTGGAGCAGGTGCTGGTGGGGCCCCGGCGTACGGCCGAACCAGGCGTCGTTCGTCACATTCAGCAGCCATGCCGGCCGGTCCCTCGGATCGACTGCCGCGCCGGGAAAGATGATCTCGTAGCAGATGAGCGGACCGACGGACGGCAGGCCGTCGAGATGCAGTGTGACCCGGTCGTGGCCGGCGGAGAAGCCGCCGGGGAGTTCCGTCAGCTGCCGCAGACCGACGCGCTCGAGAAAGTCCTGGAACGGCAGATATTCGCCGAACGGGACCAGGTGAACCTTGTCGTAGAGCGGCCGAACGGTTCCATCGCGCGTGACCTCGAGGATGCTGTTGAAATAGTCGGTGACGGCCGGATCGGACTTCCGCGGCTGGTGACGCACCGCTCCGGTCAGCAACCGGCCGCCCTCGGGCAGGATGTCGCCGATCGCCTCCGCCGCCAGCGGGGCGTCCGACAGGAAGAACGGGATCGCCGATTCCGGCCAGATCACGAGAAGGTTGTCCGGGAGATCACCGCCGCCGGCCGGCGGTTCCTCCGACAGCGCGAGATAGGTCTCGAAGACCTGGCTGCGCAGCTCCGGGTTCCACTTCTCGGTCTGGTCGATCGACGGTTGGACGATGCGCAGCGGCGTGGCAGGTGCGGCGGGAGTGGCGGCGCCGCCGTCCGCCAGGCGGAGGGTTCCGTAGCCGTAGAGCCCGCCCAGCACGGCCAGCGCCGCGATGCAGGCAGCCGTGCCGCGCCGCCCCATGAACCGGCCGCCCGAGACCAGCATGGCGGGCGCCGCGAAGATCAGCACGGCGAGGAAGGCGAGGCCGTAGGCACCCACCAGCGCGGCGCCCTGCATGGTCGCCTCGTTTACTGCCAGCGCGTAGCCGAAGCCGTTCCAGGGAAAGCCGGTCAGGATGTGGCCACGCAGCCATTCGGCGGCGGCGAAGCCGACCGCGAGCGCAACGACCCGCCCTGGGCCCGGCATCCAAAGCAGCGCGGCGAGGACGGTGGCAACGGCGGAGAACAGCGCGAGGCCGGCGGGCAGACCCGTCACCGCGAACGGGATCATCCATCCGAACGCGGCCGCCTCCACCAGGAACGCGCTGCCGATCCACCACAGCCCGAGGAGAAAATAGCCGAAGCCGAACCACCAGCCGATCCAGCCGGCCGCCACGAGACGGCGCCGTGGCGATGCTTCGCGGGCGGCTCCGTCGAGCAGCAGCACGAGGATCGGCAGGGTCAGCAGCAGGATGACGGAAAGATTGAGCGGCGGCAGCGAGGCGGCCGAACCGGCACCTGCCGCAAACGCCAGCAGCCGGCGCGGCCAGCCTGGCACCGCGAAAAGGGCCGGCAGCGGACGGACGGGAGACACCGTCGGCCCGGCGGCCGGCCCTTCCCTGATCACGTGTCGGCAGGCTCCGGAGCCCGTGCGGCGGTTTCGACCCGCTTGCGACTCCCACGCACGGAAGGCCGGCGGCGGTAGAGACGCAGTCGGCGGATGCGCCGGGGATCGGCGTCGAGCACCTCGAACTCGAAACCCGGAAGCTGCGGCGTCGAGATCAGCTCGCCGCGAACCGGAATCCGGCCAAGCAGGGTGAACATCAGCCCCCCGAGGGTATCGACGTCGTCGCCATGCTCACCGACGACGAAATCGCTGCCGATTTCCTCCTGGGCGTCGTCGAGGGCGACGCGCGCGTCCGCCAGCCAGACGTCGTCGCCGATGCGGGCGATCATCGGCTCTTCGGAATCGTCGTGCTCGTCCTCGATGTCGCCGACGACCGTCTCGACCAGATCCTCCAGGGACGCCAGACCGTCGGTGCCGCCGTATTCGTCGATCACCAGGGCCATCTGGATGCGCGTCGCCTGCATCTTCGCCATCAGGTCGGCGGCCGGCATCGACGGCGGTACGAACAGCACCGGCCGAATGATCCCCATGTCGCACAGGGCCGTGCCGAGATCGACCTGACGCAGGTCCAACGCCGGGCCTTCGGCCTCGAGCGTGCTGGCGCGCTCGGCGATGTAGGACATGACGTCCTTGATGTGGACCATGCCGATGGGGTCGTCGAGGGTCTCGCGGTAGACCGGCATGCGCGAATGGCCGGCCTCGCGAAACAGCTTCAGCAGTTCCGCCAGCGCCACGCGTTCGTCGATGGAATCGATATCGGCGCGCGGGACCATGACGTCGTCGACGCGCACTTCCCGCAGGTGCAGGATGTTGCGCAACAGCCGCCGCTCTTCCGGCGTGAACGCAGCCGGGCCATCGTCCTCTTCGGCGAGGGCCGACGCGAGATTTTCGCGCAGGGACCCGTTGGTCTTGAACCCGACGGCCGAGCGCAGGCGCTCGAGCCATCCGTCCTGCGACCGTTCGGGCCCCGAACTCGCATCCTCGGCGGTCTCGGGACCGTCCGGATCAGGGTCTTGCAGGCGCGGCTCGGCCGCGCCGGTACTCTGTGGTTCGTCGTTCATTCCAGTTGAGTCCGTCACTCCATTGCCAGCGGCCGGTCTGTCGGCGTCTGGCGTGAACCCGGCCCGGGAACCGGACGGGGTTCGAACATCTCATTTAGTACGCCCTGCCACAATCGTATGACCAGAGCGCGAACGCAGTTGAGCCTTGCGTTGCAAGGATGCTCGATTTCACCGCTGGAGCGCAACTGCGCCCTGCAACGATTAACGCGTCGTCCTGTAGCCCTTGCCGATGGGAGGGACACGCCTGAAGTCATCGTCATCTAGCCGTCGTCGGCATAGGGATCGGCGATCCCGAGTTCGGCCAGCGCCAGAGTCTCCAGTCGCTCCATCGCCGCGGCCTCGTCATCGTCGACGTGATCATAGCCGAGAACATGCAGAAATCCGTGCATGACGAGATGGGTGACGTGATGGTCGAAGGGCGTGCCACCGCTCTCGGCCTCCGCGACGACCGTCTCGAAGGCGAGAACGATGTCACCTAGATGGGACGCCTCGCCGAAGCCGCCATCCCCGGAAGCCGGAAAAGACAGGACGTTGGTCGGTTTGTCCTGACCGCGAAACCCGGCATTGAGCCGGCGGACGTGTGCATCGTCGGAGAACAGGATCGCCACGCCGGCATTATCCGGCACGGAGATGTCGCCAGCCTTGCAGGCTACAGCGATCGCCTCATCGCAGATCCGCTGGAGTGCGTCCTCGGCCGGCCAGGCGTCCGTCTCCCGCACGATCTCGGCCGAGACCGTTGCGGGCACGCATGCCTCATGTCCCGTCACGGCTCCTTCCGACCCGGCGTCGCATGGGCAGACGGAGTGGCGGCCTTCGGGCGCCGGTCCTCCTCGCGCTGAGCCAGTGCATCGCGGCTGGACTGGTCGTAGGCGCGGACGATGCGCGCAACGAGCTCATGACGCACTACGTCGGCGTCGGTGAAGCGGATCGTGGCAATGCCCTCGACCCCGTCGAGGAGCGACACTGCCTCGCGGAGACCGGAAACCTGACCCGGCGGCAGGTCGACCTGGCTCGGGTCGCCGGTGACGATCATCTTGGAATTCTCGCCGAGACGCGTCAGGAACATCTTCATCTGCATCGACGTGGTGTTCTGCGCCTCGTCGAGAATCACCACGGCGTTGGAGAGCGTGCGGCCGCGCATGAAGGCGAGCGGCGCCACTTCAATCATGCCCGACGTGAGCCCCCGCTCGACCTTTTCCGGCGGCATCATCTCGTACAGCGCGTCGTAGAGCGGCCGCAGATAGGGATCGATCTTCTCGCGCATGTCGCCGGGCAGGAAGCCGAGCCGCTCGCCGGCTTCGACGGCAGGTCGCGACAGGATGAGGCGCGCAACGTCGCCGCGCTCCAGCAGCGTGGCCGCATAGGCGACGGCCAGGAAGGTCTTGCCGGTTCCTGCCGGTCCAAGCCCGAAGATCAGGTCGGCCCGGTCCATGGCCCGGATATAGGCGTCCTGGGTAGGCGTGCGCGCGACGACGGTGCGCTTGCGGGTGGAGACCTGCGCGAGGGCGAGCCGTCCATCCTGCTCGAGCGTCGGCAGGGTGAGCTGGCCTTCGGAGGCCTGCGCCATCCGCAGCGAACCCTCGATGTCGCCCGGCTCCAGGTCGTGCCCCTTCTTCAGCCGGTGGTAGAGGGACTCCAGCGCGGTGCGCGCGGTTTCGCAGGCGTCGTGCAGTCCCTTGATCGTCACCTGGTTGCCGCGTGCGACCACCTCGATCCCCAGCCGCTGCTCGATCAGCGCGAGGTTCTGGTCGAACTGGCCGAAGAGCGCGCCGGCAAGCCGGTTGTCGTCGAATGCGAGAACGATGTGGGTGATGTCGGAGGCCGGCACGATGGGCCGCCCGGCCGTGGAGCGCTTGCCCGCGGTCAAGCGGCGCCCCCGAGCGATGCGAGGGGCGAAGGGGCGCGGGCGGACCCGGCCGGCTCGGCGAACAGGCTGTGTCCGGCAACTTCCGTAACGGTAATCGGCATGATCTCTCCGATGGCGCCGTGCGGCGCGGAAAGGTGAACCGGTTGCAGATAGGGCGAACGGCCGGTGATCTGTCCCGACCTCCGTCCAGGCTTTTCGAGCAGAACGTCGAAGGTGCGGCCGACCATCGACCGGTTGAAGGCATCCGACTGGGCGTTGAGAAGCGCCTGCAGACGCTGAAGGCGCTCGTTCATCACGACATCCGGCACCTGGTCGTCCCGACCGGCGGCCGGCGTACCCGGCCGCGGCGAGTACTTGAACGAATAGGCGGACGCGTAGCCGACGGTCTCGACGAGGCGCATCGTGTCCTCGAAATCGGCGTCGGTCTCTCCGGGAAACCCGACGATGAAGTCGCCCGACAGCGCGATATCGGGGCGCACCGTCCTGATCCGATCGATCAGCCGCAGATAGTCGTCGGCGACGTGGCGGCGGTTCATGGCCGCCAGGATCCGGTCGGACCCCGACTGCACCGGCAGATGCAGGTAGGGCATCAGGGCCGGCAGGTCGCGGTGCGCCTCGATCAGGCTGTCGGTCATGTCGCGGGGATGGCTGGTGGTGTAGCGCAGCCGCGCCAGGCCCGCGATTTCGGCAAGCGCGTGCACCAGCCGTGCGAGATCCCAGATCCGGCCGTCGGGTCCCTCCCCGTGATAGGCGTTGACGTTCTGGCCGAGCAGCGTGATCTCGCGCACGCCAGCCGCCGCCAGGTCGCGCGCCTCGGAGAGGATCTTGGACACCGGGCGGGAGATCTCGGCGCCGCGCGTGTACGGCACCACACAGAAGGCGCAGAACTTGTCGCAGCCTTCCTGGACGGTGAGGAACGCGGTGGGCCCGCGCGCGATCAGGCCGGGCTTAGTCCTTCGCGGCAACGCGTCGAACTTGTCCTCGGCCGGAAACTCGATGTCGACCACCCCCGGACGGGCCCGCGACCGGCGCAGCAGATCCGGCAGCCGGTGATAGGCCTGCGGACCGACGACGAAGTCGACCGACGGCGCACGCCGCACGATCTCGTCGCCTTCGGCCTGTGCCACGCAGCCGGCCACACCGACGGTGAGATCGCCGCCCGCAGCCTTCCGTTCTTCCTTCAGGATCCGCATCCTGCCCAGTTCGGAATAGACCTTTTCGGCCGCCTTTTCCCGGATGTGGCAGGTGTTCAAGAGCACCAGATCGGCATCCTCCACGGTCGCAGCCGGAAGATAGCCCTCTGTCGCCAGTGCCTCGCCCATGCGCTCTGCGTCATAGACGTTCATCTGACAGCCATAGCTCTTGATGAATACGCGCTTTGTTCCCGTCATCACCACCGCTTCTGCTCGTCCCTCCGGGGTGCCGCAGAATGGGGACGAACGCAAGGGCGCAGGCCGTCACAATCCAGTCTCGGACCGCCATTCGGCGCAATTTGCGGAGACCTTGGCGCGGAAAGCACACTCACAGGACGGCCCTGGACCTCGACTGCCCCGTCGCCGCCAGCAGGGCCGGCACATCCCGGGCAAGCACGGCTTCGGAGAACAGATAGCCCTGTCCGAGATCGCAGCCCCGCTCCTTCAGCCACAGCGCGTCATCCAGGGTCTCCACCCCCTCGGCCGTCACCTTGAGGCCCAGGCTGTGGCCGAGCGCCACCACGAGGTCCACGACGGTCTCGGAGACGTCTTCCGTGCCGCGACGCCGGATAAAGGACTTATCGATCTTGATCTTGTCGATGGGCAGCTCGTGCAGGTGCCGCAGATTGGAGTAGCCGGTACCGAAATCGTCGAGAGCGATCGCGATGCCGACGGACTTCAGCGCCAATACGATTTCGAGCGCCAGAGGAAAGTCCTGCACGAGGGCATTTTCGGTGATTTCGATCTCCAGACGACGGGCCGGCAGCCCGGTGCGCTCCAGGCTGTCGAGCACGGTGGTCACCAGGGCGCGCTCGCCCAGTTGCAGGGGCGAGGCGTTGACGGCGATGGTCAATCTGCCCTCCCATTCCACAGCGGCGCGGCAGGCCTCGTCGAGAACGAGGGCGAAGACCTGGTCGATGAGGCCCGCATCTTCCGCCAGCGGGATGAACACCTCGCCGCCCAACCGTCCGTGAACCGGATGGTGCCAGCGCGCCAGCACCTCGAAGCCGACGATCTGCCCGCTGCCGAAATCCACGAACGGCTGGAAGTAGGGAACGATGGAACCGCTCTCCAGCGCCTTCGGCAAATCCGCCTCCAGCGACAGGCGGTGGCGGATCTCCAGATCGACGTCGGAATCGAACGAGGCGTAGGTGTTCCGGCCGCCGGCCTTCGCCCGGCTCATCGACAGGTCGGCGCGCTGCAGAAGGACTTCGCGACTCGTCCCGTCGCGCGGGTAGATGGCGATGCCGATGCTGGCCGTGATCGTCAGCTCCACGCCGGTGATGCTGATCGGCTTGCGCGTCTCCTTGAGGAGGCGGCGCACCGTGCGCACCATGTCGCCCTCCTCTCCCCCGCCGACGATCAGGATGGCGAATTCGTCGGCGCCGAGCCGGGCCACGAAGTGGGGCGCGCGCGCCACCTTGCGGATGCGCTTGGCCACCTCCTGCAGGAGCACGTCGCCGCCGCTGTGTCCGTAGAGGTCGTTGATCGACCGGAAGCGGTCGAGGTCGAGCACCACCAGCGTCAGCTGGGTGCCGTCGGCTGCCGCGGTCTCCAGCCACCAATCGAAGATCTGCAGGAAATAGCGACGGTTCGGCAGCCCCGTGAGGGGATCGTAGAGCGCCAGTTGGACGGCGGTCCCTTCCGCCTCCTGGCGCCGCGCCACTTCGCGCCGGAGATCGTGCGAATAGACCGCAAGCACGGCGATGAGCGCCAGCGTCGTCACGATGCTCAGATTGACGATGTGCGAGAAGGCCCCGCCCGGTGCCGCGTGTGCGTACCGATAAACCGCTCCGACGACGTCCAGCGCGGTCAGTGCGCCGAGCGCCAAGACTGCACATACCGCGATCGCGATGTAGAGCCAGCGCCGGGTGCGATGCCAGCGGCGCACCGAATCGGACTCCTGCAGCGGGCGATTTGAAACCATGGGGAAGGGTCCCCGCAATCGCTGCCGAAAGCAAGCTCGGCGGACCGGCCACGGAGAGGCTCGCGCGGTCGCTACGATCGTTTCGTCAAGCCGGTCCCAGCGCTGGCACGGCGGCCTTCTCGCTGCGGCCGGTCAGGGCCCGCACCGTCGCGCTTCGAACGATCTCCTCGGCCTTGCGCGCGATTTCCTTGCGGTCGCTACCCGGGCCGAACGGCACGGCCTCCCCCCAGGTGATCTCCACGTCCAGGGGGCCCTTCTTCAGGATGCCCCAGAGGTGCGGCGCCATGTCCATATCGCCGTACCAGGCGACGATCGGCCGGCGGTAGCGCCCGAGCGGCAGGCCGTGGAGGCGGGTGTAGGCGATGGCCAGTGGTTGCACCCAGATCCGGTCGTTCTCGGCGGCCACCGCCTCCTTCGCCGCGCCGATCAGCGCGGTGCGGAACGGCAGCACGAAGGTGCCACTCGAAGAGGTGCCCTCGGCGAACAGCACCATCACGTCGCCGAGGCGCAGGCGCTCGGCGATCTTTCCGGCGACGGCGCCGGTGGCGTGGCGGCGGGTGCGGTCGACGAAGATCGTGCGCTGCAGCTTGGCGAACAGGCCGAACACCGGCCATTTCGCCACTTCGGCCTTGGCGATGAAGGAGAGCGGCATCAGCGATCCGAGCACGACGATGTCGAGCCAGGAGACGTGGTTCGCGGCAATCATCAACGGACGGGCGGCGGACGGTGCGCCGCGCTGGACGACGCGGATGCCGAGCAGCCGGGTGGCAATGCGATGCCACGTCATCGGGATGCGCTCGGCGCGCCGCGAGCCCGTCCACAGCGCGATGTACTGCGCCGGGATCAGCACCAGCGTGACCACGGTCAGCGACAGGATAATCAGAATGGCCCGGATCACACCCATGAGCGTCAGCGCGTCTTCTTGGCCGGATCGTCGAGGGGAACACCGTAGAGTTCGAGCCGGTGATCCACCAGCCGGAAACCGAGTTCTCGGGCGATCTTCTCCTGAAGGAGTTCGATCTCCTCGTGCCGGAACTCCACCACCCGGCCGGTACGAAGGTCGATCAGATGGTCGTGGTGCTCGTCGGGCACGGATTCATACCGCGACCGCCCGTCGCGGAAATCGTGACGCTCGATGATGCCGGCGTCCTCGAACAGCTTCACCGTGCGGTAGACCGTCGAGATCGAAATGCGCGAATCGACGTCGGCAGCGCGTCGATGCAATTCCTCGACGTCGGGATGGTCGGACGACGCTTCGATGACGCGCGCGATGACGCGGCGCTGCTCCGTCATCCGCATCCCCTTGGCGACGCACTGCTCCTCGAGAGACGGTTCGCTACGGCTGTCCTCTTCGGCCACCGGCCAATCTCCCGGTTCGCGGGGGGAACGGATCGCCCGGCACCTGCCGAAATCCGCCGTCCCGGCGATCGCTGTGTTCCGTTTCCCGTCACCGGCCCCCCGGTCGCGCGAGCGGCAATCGGCGACCCATCTGGCGCGATTAGCCAAGATCGCAGCGCATGACAAGCGCCAGCCCGCCGTTCGCGTCCGCTCCCGAATAATAGGCCGGCCGCTCGCCCACCATCCTGAAGCCGAGCCCGCGGTAGATTGCAAGCGCCGGGGCGTTGTCGAAGGCCACCTCGAGGAAGACATGGTCGATGCGCTCGCGATAGAGCCGGCGCAGCGCTTCGGCGACGAGGCTCCGCCCGGTCCCGCCACCCCGGTTGGACGGATGCACCGCGACGGTGAGAATCTCCGCCTCGTCGGCGACGGTGCGCAGGAGAAGAAATCCGACGGGGCGCGTGCTGGTCCACCAGGACGCGCGCCGTGCGACAAGCACGCTCACGCCAGGGGTCGACACGAGCGCGGCGATCTCGTCGGCGGTCCACTCCTGGGTGAACGACGCGCGGTGGATCTCGGCGATGACGGAAATGTCGTCGACGGTCGCCTCCTCGATCACCCGCGGCAGCGCTGTCCACAGGAACCCGATCATCGCCGCGCTCCGGCGATCGGGACCGCGGGTTTGGCGTCCGGCGCCTTCAGATAGCTGGGGCGGGCGGGCGCGAACGGCGGCCGGGCGGCAAGCGCGAGCTCGACGAGGGCGGCCACCTCGGGCGCTCCCGCAGGGTCCACGGGCCCCGGCACGCCACCGGCGGCGGCGATGGCCTCGGCGAGGAAAGCCGCTCCCGAGCCGACGAGCACAGCGTTCTCGGGGATCGTGGCGGCGAACGCGTCGATCGGCACATGGGCCGCTGCGCCGGCCGGAACCAGGCCGGGTCCAAACAGCTGCGCGTAGACGGCGCCGTGGCGCGCATCGATCGCGGCTGCGCACGCCTGCCCGGCACCCATCCGCGCGCCCGCAGCGATCGCAGCCAGACTGGAAATACCGACCACCGGGCAGCCGACGACGAGCGCGAGGCCGCGGGCAGCAGCGACGCCGATGCGCAGGCCCGTGAAGCTGCCCGGGCCCACCACCACGCCGATGCGTCCAATGTCCGAATAGGTCAGGCCTGCCGCAGCCAATGCCCGATCGGCGAGCGCGACGATCGTCTCCGACTGTCCCACCGCGGGCATGAGGCGCTCATGGGCTTCAACCCCCTCCGCGCTGCCGACGACCGCCTGGCAGGCGTCGAGCGCCGTGTCGAGGACGAGGACGTGCATCGGCTTCACCAGACCCGGAACGACTTGGAAATCCGGCGCGCGCGCAACGCCCGCACCGGCAACGGCGGTGCCCGCTATAGCCTATTTGCGCGGCCGGGGCACATCCATCCGGTCACATATTCCACCGATCCCGCCGCGCCGCGCCGGCAGGACATACCCATGGCGAGGCGTCGGTCCGGAGCGACCCGACGCGGGCGCAGACGTTTCACACGGAGCAAGGCACGTAGGAGGTCAGGCCTCGACGGCCCGGACCTCCTGAACTTCCGGCAGGAAGTGGCGCATCAGGTTTTCGATGCCCATGCGCAGTGTCGCCGTCGAGGACGGGCAACCGGCACACGCGCCGCGCATCGACAGGAAGACCACGCCGTCGCGGAAGCCCCGGAAGGTGATGTCGCCACCATCGTTGGCAACCGCCGGGCGGACGCGCTCGTCGAGGATCTCCTTGATCGTCGCGACGGTGGCCTCGTCCTTCGGCTCGTAGAACTCATCGCCGACGGTCTCGACGCTGCCTTCCACGATCACCGGCGCATCCGAGAGGTAGTGCTCCATGATCGCGCCGAGGATGGCCGGCTTGAGATGCTGCCAGTCCTGCTCGTCCTTCGTCACCGACACGAAGTCGGCGCCCAGGAACACGCCGGTGACGCCGGGAACGGCGAACAGGCGCTGGGCCAGCGGCGAGGTTTCGGCGTCGTCGAGAGAGCGAAATTCGCGCGTCCCGTCGCCGAGCACGGTCTCGCCGGGCAGGAACTTCAGGGTCTGCGGATTGGGAGTGGGTTCGGTCTGGATAAACATGGTACCTCCGTTGCGGTTCAAGGCCGCACTGATGGACCGGAACATGGACCTGTTATCGGGTGCCGACGCCCCGGCTTCAAGAGCAGAAGCGACGGGCCGGTGCCTCCATCCGTCGCGGCGGGATCAGTCGTTGGCCGAGAACGGATCGTCTTCGGCCTCGTCCGCCACCGCCGGTCCGCCGGCGGCTTGGTCGCCAAGCAGTCCCGACGCAAACGCCTTCTTCTCGAAGACTTCGAACCAGGCCCGCATTTCGGCAAGCCCCGACGTCGCCTCCCAGATGTCGATGTCGTAGCGCTCGACCAGCTCTTCCGGATCCCATTCGAGCGCCTCGAACAGCGGCTCCTCGTTGAGTTCGGTCAGACGCCAGACTTCCGAATCGCAGAACGGCAGGCGGATGATGTCCACTTCCGGGTGCGCGGCCAGCGCCAGCAGCTTCTCGCGCGCGGGCTCGCTCAGCACCTTGCCGTCCGCCTCGTTGATGATCACGAAGATGCGGCCGAGGGGAAACAGCCGACCTTCCAGGAAGGTGCCGGCGAGGCTCACCGCCTGGTCGACCGAATGCATGGTCGACTTGCAGACGACACAGGCGTCGAGGCCCGGCGCACCGCGCTTCTGCAGCACGGTGGCGGCGTGGCGCTGCTCCGCCCAGTCGAGAACCCGGTCGATGACGTTGGCGCCGAGATCGATCACCGCGCCGCCCTCCACCAGCACGTCGCCGAGACGGTCCCAGTAGCGGATGGAGCGATTCATGTCGTCGCTCGTCTTCACGTCCTGGAAGGTCGCGCCGATCCCCAGCTCGGTCACCCGGCCCGGATAGAGCTTGCCGAGCTTTGAGCGCGCGTCGCGCCCGAGGAAATCGGCCGAATAGAGCGTGTGCGGGATGTTGTTGCGCTGGCAGACGGTGTGGATCAGCTGGGCGACGGTGGTCTTGCCCTGCCCGCCGCTGCGCGCCGCGCAGATGATGGACCGCCGCCTGGCCGGTTCGCTGGACTTCGGCGCCTTCGCCATGGTTCCCCGCCTCGTTTCCTGATGGGCAGGCGACGGCCGCCTGCTTCCAACGCCTGCCGTCAGACGCACTTCGCGTCACCTGAGGGCGAAAAGATGTTTGCGGCCTTAACGTCGTCTCCCGCAGCCGCTTTTTGCAAGGCCGCTCCGGTCAGATTTCGTCCGTGGTGCGCGACGACGATCTGACGGTGGATTTCGGCACGCGCGAAGGGCGCCAGGACGAGGGTGCGGAACTGCCGCCCGCTGCTGCGGACTGGCCGTTGGCGAGATCGCCGACGAGCCGCGCACCCGCTTCCACCGAAAGCGACCCGTAACTCACCCGACCTTCGACCAGGCCGGTCGAGCGCACCGCAAGCTGCCCGGAAAGGTCGACGGTGCCCTCGACCGTCCCCATGACATCCGCGGTCTCGCCAGCCACTGTGCCGGTGACGCGCCCGGTTTCGCCGACGATCAGATGGGTTGCCTGCAGCACGCCATGGACTTCGCCGTCGACCTTGGCGATGCCCATGACCTTCACGGTCGCGTTCTCGACCACCGTTTCCGGACCCACATAGAACTGGTGCTCGTTGGCGTCAGCCATTGGTGCCCCTCCCGAAGATGATCCCCGGGCGGAGGCGCGCTCCGCCGTCGGCGGCCCCGACACCAGGCCGCTGGTCGCAGGATCGACATCTACTTTGGAACCCGTGCGGTTGCCAGCAGCGAATGCCGGCAGCAGCGCCCGGTCTTGTCGGGGCGGCCCTTCCGGTCAAGGGTCGAGGCGCTTCTGATCGCGGCGTGCCCGTCCTGTCTCAGGCGAGGCCGCCGATGTCCTCATCCGACAGATCCCCCGGAACGATGGTGACCGGGATGTGAAATCCGCTCGACGCGCTTACCACCGACGTCACCAGCGGGCCCGGCCCGTCCGACCCCGTGCCGGCGGCGAGGACGAGGATGGCGATGTCGACGTCCTCGTCGATGAGGTTGCGGATTTCCTCGGCACGCGCCCCTTCGCGGATGACCGTCTCGGGGTCCACCTTCGCCACCGCGCGGGCGCGGTCGACGAAGCGGGAGAGAGTGGCGGCCGCCTCCTCCTCCTTCTCCTCGCGCATGATCGTCTCGACGCCGAGCCAATGCTGGAACTCGCCGGGAGAAATGACGTAGAGGAGCGTGAGCTTCCCGCCGGTGTGCTCGGCGCGGCGGGCGGCGTAGACGACGGCGCGATCGCACTCCGGCGTCTCGTCGATGACCACCAGGAACTTCCGCTGGTGACCGGGTTCGTAGCTTTTGCGCGGGCTGATCATGCGCCGACTTTGCCATCGGCGAATCCGGCCGACAAGCGGCCTCTTCGCCCTTGCAGGCCGGCTCGATCGGCTGAGACTTCAGGTCTCAATTAGCGGCGATTGTTCACGCCTTCGCGGATGACCGTGTAGTCGATCTTGAACAGATCGTTGTCTACCGGCCGGTCGAGTGCCACGTTGTAGATTGACACCTGAGTGCGCTGCCCCTGGGCATCCACCACTTCCCACTGCTTCAGTTCGTCCGTTCCCCGGTCGAAGGTCAGCGTCAGCGTACCGTCGCCGAACGCCGTGTCCTCGTGGATGGTGACGTCGACCACGTCGGGACGGACCTCCACCCGGGAGACCTTGGCATCCTTGGTCAGGTCGATCTGGTCGGACAGCAAGAAGCGCAACGGTGTGCGATTCAGCGGCCAGATGTCCTGGGTGGCGCGCTTGCGGTCGCGCACGGCAACCGAGGTGCCGTCGGCGATGATGTCGAGCTGGGAGGGCGGATTGTAGAAGAAGCGCACGAGACCGGGACGCTTCAGGGCGAACTGCCCGTCGGTGCGTCCGCCGTCCGGGCCGATCTGCACGAACTCGCCGCGCATGGTCTGAATGCCGTTGAAGTACTGGTTGATGCCCTGCAGCGCCTCGTCGGCGGAGGTCTCGGCCCGTGCGGCGGAGGCCGCGATCGTCAGTCCGGTCAACGCTGCGACGACGGCCGCGATGCGAATCCAGAACCCCGGGCCGCCATGCGAATTATGGCGCTTCGAAGTGCCGTTCATTGCGGAATGTCTCCTGAATCGAATCAGCTGCGCGCGACCGTTTCCGGCCGTTGGGCGCGCTGTTGCTACGGTTGATACCCCCCAGATTTGACGAAGTTGCGGCAGCATCACTGGTCCGCCCCCTCCGGATCACCCACCAGAATCTCGCGTTTGCCCGCGTGGTTGGCAGCCCCCACCAGGCCCTCGTCCTCCATGCGCTCGATGATCGAGGCGGCGCGGTTGTAGCCGATCGAGAGTCGGCGCTGGATGTAGCTGGTCGAGGCCTTGCGGTCGCGCAGCACCACGGCGACCGCCTTGTCATAGACGTCGTCGGATTCCGCCATGTTGTCCACGCCGGTGTCGAAGGAGGCCTGGCCGCTCTCGCCGTCCTCCTCGGTAACCTGCTCCAGATAGTCGGGCACACCCTGCGCCTTCAGATGGGCGACGATCTCCTCGACCTCCTCATCGGAGACGAACGGGCCGTGGACACGCTGGATGCGGCCGCCGCCGGCCATGTACAGCATGTCGCCCTGGCCGAGCAGCTGTTCGGCGCCCTGCTCGCCCAGGATGGTGCGGCTGTCGATCTTCGACGTCACCTGGAAGGAGATGCGGGTCGGGAAGTTCGCCTTGATGGTGCCGGTGATGACGTCGACCGACGGCCGCTGGGTCGCCATGATCAGGTGCAGGCCGGCGGCACGCGCCATCTGGGCAAGACGCTGGATCGCGCCCTCGATGTCCTTGCCGGCCACCATCATCAGGTCGGCCATCTCGTCGACGATGATGACGATGTAGGGCATCGCTTCGAAGTCGAGCGTTTCTTCCTCGAAGATCGCCTCGCCGCTTTCCCTGTCGAAACCGGTCTGCACGACGCGGGTCAGCACCTCGCCCTTCTTCTCCGCTTCGGCAAGACGGTTGTTGTAGCCGTCGATGTTGCGCACGCCGAGCTTCGCCATCTTGCGATAGCGCTCTTCCATTTCCCGGACGGCCCACTTCAACGCCACCACGGCCTTCTTGGGGTCGGTGACGACAGGCGTCAGCAGATGCGGCACGCCGTCATAGACGGAGAGTTCGAGCATCTTGGGATCAACCATGATCAGCCGGCACTGCTGGGGCGTGAGCCGGTAGAGCAGCGACAGAATCATGGTGTTGATGGACACCGACTTGCCCGAGCCGGTGGTGCCGGCGACGAGCAGATGCGGCATCCGCGCGAGATCGGTGATGACCGATTCGCCGCCGATGGTCTTGCCGAGGGCCAGCGGCAGCCGCGCCTTCGATTTCTCGAAATCGGCCGAAGCCAGCAGTTCGCGCAGGAAGACCGTCTCCCGGCGCTCGTTCGGCAGTTCGATGCCGATGGCGTTCTTGCCGGAGATGACGGCCACGCGGGCCGAGATCGCGCTCATCGACCGGGCGATGTCGTCGGCAAGGCCGATCACCCGCGACGACTTGATGCCCGGCGCGGGCTCAAGCTCGTAGAGCGTCACGACCGGGCCGGGACGCACGTTGATGATCTCACCGCGCACGCCGAAGTCGTCGAGTACCCCTTCGAGGATGCGCGCGTTCTGCTCCAGCGCCTCCGGCGTCATCCCGGTATCGCGGCGTCCGGCCGGCGGCGGCGTCAGCAGGCCGAGCGGCGGATGCTCGTATTCGCCCGGGTTGCGCAGCAGCGACGGCTGCGCCTCGCGGATGATGCGGCGGCCCGCCTTTGCGGGACCGGCCGGAGGCACAACGCGGGTCGTCTGCGATGGCGGCTCGACAGCGGTCGCGCGCGCTCCACGGCCCGGCTGCGGATTGGTCTCGAACGGCGGCGCGTCCAGCTCGTCGTCATCCTCGAACGGATCGTGGTCGGTGTCGTACGGTCCGTCGAAGTCGACCGCGTCCCCCCTGCCATCTCGAACGTCGGCGACCGCATCCGCGACATCGTCGGACCAGGCGCCAAGGTCGAAGCGGGGTTCGACGCGCGGCCGGCGCGGACGCTGAGCCGCATCGTCCTCGGCAACGAGTTCGAAGGCGTCCTCGGTCTCGGTGACGTTGAGCAGCGCGTCGCGCAGCTTCGAACCGGTGCGCAGCCGCTGCTGTGGCTGCCGCGGGGCGTCCTCGCGCCCGAAATTGCGGCGGAGGCGGGCCTTCGTCGACAGCAGCCAGTGGGTGGCCTGGCCGGCGAAGGCGCTGAACCGGCCGTCGCCCGCGTCGGCATCGTCATCCTCGGCGTCCGGCTCCTCAACGACGATCGCCGGACGACGGCTCGAGCGCTGCATCTCCTCTTTCGGGATCGACCTGCGGATGCCCAGGCCGCGCGATTCGACGGCCGCCGCCGCCAGACGGTGGCGCGGCCGGGGGGCCGCCGCCCGGCGCAGGCAGAAGATGGCCGCAACCGCGAGCGCGACGAGCGCCAGCATGCCCGGCAGGCCGGATGCAGCGCCGAACGGAGCCGCGACAAGGCTGATGACGCCGTCGCCGAGGGCGCCGCCGAGTCCGGTGGGCAGCGGCCAGCTGGCCGGCGGGGGCAGCAACGCCAGCGCGCCGGCGGCCGTCGCCACGGCCAGCAGCGTGAACGCGAAGCGCGTCCAGTGAAGATGGATCGGCCGGCGCCGCAGAAGGCGGGCCGCAACCGTCAGCGGCAGCACGAGAACGAGCGGGGCAGCAAGCCCCACCGTCTGCATCAGAAGATCGGCGGTCACCGAACCCGTCCAGCCCATCCAGTTGTGGATGGGCACGTCGGCAGCATAGCTGAGGCTCGGATCGGTCACCGACCAGCTGGCCAGCGCCGCAATCAACCCGATGGACAGCAGGATCAGCGCCGCGCCGATGGCGCGCGAGACCGGGCCAGCCAGGGCTTCGACGACGGGATGGTCGAAGAGATCGTTGAGCGGCAAGGCGCGCAGCATCGTCATCAACGGCTCCTGAACAGGTCGGCGAGGCGTGCGAGCGCCTCCTCGGTCGTGGACTCGTCCTGGACCAGCGCGATCCGCACGAACCCCTCGCCCGGGTTGGTTCCGTCGGCCATGGGCGCGCCGAGGTAGGATCCGGGCACCGCCCGGACGCCGGCTTCGGTCCACATGCGGCGGCACACCTCCGGGTCGGCGCCGAAGGGCGATACGTCGAGCCAGAGGAAGAAGCCGGCCGGCGGCGTCAGGCGGGTGAAGACATCACCCAGCGCGGCTTCGGCCAGCGCGAACTTGGCATCGTAGAGACGGCGGTTGTCCGCCACGTGCGCCTCGTCGCCGTAGGCGGCCGCGGCGACCGCCTGAGCGGGGGTCGGCACCTGGGGCGCGGCGAGATTGCGCAGGCGTGCCCAGTTGGCGAGGAACTTGGGATCGCCGGCGGCGAAGCCGCAGCGCAGGCCGGGGAGGTTCGAGCGCTTCGACAGCGAGTTGAAGACCACGATGCGCGCGGCGCTGCCGCGCTCGGCCGCCGCCTCCAGCGCGCCCGCCGGCGGCGACACCGTGGTGCGGTAGATTTCCGAATAGCACTCGTCGGAAAACACCATGAAGTCGTGCGTGTCGGCGCGCGTGAGGAGGTCGGCCCAGTCGGCCTTGCCGGCGAGCGCGCCTTGCGGATTGGAAGGCGAGGCCACGAACACCGCGATGGCCCGGTCGAGCAGGTCCGTGCCGAGCGCGTCCCAGTCGGGCATCACGCCGTGCGGCGTGGCGGCGTCGTAGGCCACGATCTCGGCGCCGACGGCGAATGCCCCGACCGAATAGGCCGGATAGCCCGGGTTGGGAACGAGGACGACGGGCCGGTCGCCGGGCTTCTTCAAATAGGCATCGGCGCCGATGGTCGCGAAATAGAGGCCCTCCCGGCTGCCGTTGAGGGGAAGGACACCGGTCTCGGGATCGATCAGCCCGGACAGCGTGAAGCGCCCGTCGAGCCAGCCGGCCACGGCGGTGCGAAAGGCCTCGGTGCCGCGGATCGCCGGGTAGTCGCCATAGCCGCGCACGTTCGCGGCGATCGTCTCGGCCACGAACGGCGGAATCGGATGGCGCGGGTTGCCGACCGCAAGATCGATCGGCGTCGCTCCGGGGGTCTCGCCGGCGATGAGCGCGGCGAGACGCTGAAAGGGAGAATCGGCAATGTGCGCCGGAAACTCTGAACGGTGCTGTCCGGTCATTATCGGTCTCGGTTTGTGCCAGGACCGATGTCTAATCGAACAAGGTTAATCCGCCATTAACCGTCCGCGCCGCCGTCGGCCGCCGGGGCGCCGCTCCGGTCCGCGGGAGCGGCGTTGAACGCCAGCTCCATCATGGCAAGCAGCCGCTTGTTGAAGGCGGCCGGATCGCTGGGCGCCTCGCCGTCGAGGATCTCGGCGCTGGCCAGCAGCATGAACGCCGCCTCCTCCAGGCGTGCCGCCTCTCCACCCCGGCTCGCCTGCTCCGACAGCGCCTTGACCAGCGCGTTGCGCGGGTTGAGTTCGAGCACCGGCGGCATGCGCCCGCCGGCCCCGCCGCGCTGGCGCGCCATCAGCCGTTCGAACTGCCGGTCGGGTCCGGCCTCGGACGCAACCAGGCAGGCCGGGCTCGTGGCCAAACGGTCGGACGTGCGCACGTCGCTCACCCGATCGCCGAGCGCCTGCTTGAAGAGCGCCGACAGCGTCGCGACGTCGCCCGCACGGGCGGCAGCGTCGTCATCCTTGCTCCCGTCGGCGTCGGAGAGCGGGATCGCGTCGAGATCCGCCTTGCCCTGGGTAACCGACTGGAACGGCTTTCCGTCGAAGCCGACCGCCGCCTGGACCCAGAACGAATCGACCGGGTCGGTCAGCAGCAGGACCTCGATGCCGCGGGCCCGGAAACCTTCCAGGTGCGGCGCCTCGGCGAGCGCTGAGGGATTCTCGCCGATCGCGTAGTAGATCGCCGTCTGGTTTTCCTTCATGGCGCCGACATAGTCGCTGAGCGAGCGCCACCCCTCCGGATCGCTGGTGGTGTGGAAGCGGGACAGCTTGAAGAGGGCATCGCGCCGCTCGGGATCCTCGTAGAGGCCCTCTTTCAACACCGCGCCGAAAGTGGCCCAGAATTTCGTATAGGCCTCAGCGTCGTTGCCGGCAGCCTTCTCCAGCTCCGACAGAACGCGGTTGGTGACCGCCTTTCGGATCGCCGCCAGCAGCGGGTTCGTCTGCAGCATCTCGCGGGAGAGGTTGAGCGGCAGGTCCTGGGAATCGATCACGCCGCGCACGAAGCGCAGCCAGGACGGCAACACGTCGGCATCGTCGGTGATGAACACCCGGCGGACATACAGCCGCACCCGGCCGCGCCGGTCCGGATCGAAGAGATCGAACGGCTGGGTCTCCGGCACGAACAGGAGGACCGTGTACTCCTGTCGGCCCTCGGCCCGGTAGTGGATCGTGAACGCCGGCGCATCCCAGTTGCCGGACACGAAATGGTAGAATTCCTTGTATTCCTCGGAGGAGATCTCGCTCTTCGGCTTCACCCACAGGGCGGTGCCGTCGACGACTTCCTTCTCGTCGCCGCCGGGATCCGGCCTGACGAACACCGGTACCGGCACGTGGGCGGAATAGTGCCGGATGGTGCGCTCGACCGTCGCTGCCTCGGCGAACTCCTTGGAGTCGTCGTTGAGGATCATGGTCACCCGGGTGCCCCGCGCCGGAGCGTCGTCACCGGCGGGCTCGACGGTGAACGAACCGGATCCGTCGGAGCGCCAGGTCCAGGCCTCCTCGGCGCCCACGGCACGGCTGACGACCACCACTTCGCTCGCCACCATGAAGGCGGAGTAGAAGCCCACGCCGAACTGACCGATGAGGCCTGATCCGTCGCCGCTGCCGGCGGCCGCCTCCAGGAAGGCACGGGTGCCGGAGCGCGCGATGGTACCGAGATTCTCGACCAGCTCGTCGCGCGTCATGCCGACGCCGTTGTCGGAAATGGTGAGGCGCCCCGCCGCCTTGTCGGTCTCGACAAGCACCTTCAGCGCGGCGTCGCCACCGAGGAGGTCGACATCGGTGACGGCGCGATAGCGCAGCTTCTCGCACGCATCAGCGGCGTTCGAGATCAGTTCGCGGAGGAAGACGTCCTTCTTAGAATAGACCGAGTGCACCATCATGTGCAGCAGCCGCGAAACGTCTGCCTCGAAGGCGCGGGTTTCGGATGCGGGCGAGGTATCGCTTTCGCCGGTCATGGCCGTTTTCACCGTCTCTTGTTGCTTCGATGTCCAGGTGCACGACCGGCCGGTGCCGGCGCGCAGGCAACGCTGTCTTGCCGAACCCACGTGCGGTTCGCAAGAGCCGCAGCCCCTGTGAGCGATAGCTAAGCAGGCGGTCGAAAAGAAAAAAGGGCCGACCTTTCGGTCGACCCTAATGCGTTAGCCTGGAGGTAGGCGATCCGGCCGCGTCGTCAGCTTCGGGGGGCTGGGGGGCTGACGATTACCAAAGCCGAGCGCGACCGGATCAACCGGATAACGCCAAACCAACCTGCAGGTTCCCCATGGCGGCGAAAGGGCTGAATTTTGTCGGAACGGGGATCATTTGCGCGCCCCAGGCGGCGGCGAAGCCGAGGGCCTGCGGTGCCGGCAATTGCCTGCGACGCATAGGCGCCACCCCTTGATGCCTGGCGCCTTTACCCCGATCATGTCAGCGGAATGACGGCAGGAGGCGTGATGAGCGAGACGGAAGAAAGTCGATCCCCGGCCAGCGTGATCCAGTTCGGCGGCTCCAGACCGTCCAACCCCGCCCTGCGGCTCACCACCTTCCACCGCACCGAGCTGAGCCTCATTCTCCGGTTCTATGGGCGCAAGGTCGCCGAAGGAGAGTGGCGCGACTACGCCATCGACCATCACCGCGATCAGGCGACCTTCTCGATCTTCCGGCGCACGGCCGAGGTTCCCCTCTATCGCGTCACCAAGACGCCAGCACTGGCGCGCAAGCAGGGCGCCTATGCGGTGGTGAACGCCGGCGGGGCGGTCCTCAAGCGCGGCCACGACCTGGAGAAGGTGCTGCGGGTCTTCGAGAAGAAGCGCGACCTGCGCCTCGTCGGGTCCTGAGCCCGTCCGACGTCGCCGGCGTCGGGGGCCCTTTCCGACGAGGCAGGACCAGTCGGTCGAGGAGAACCGCTCCAGAACCAATGGCTCGAGCAATTCCTTCCCGTTCAGATCGCCGCGACATGAACGAGACAGGCATTCAGGCGCGCGCCGCCAGCGCGGTTTCCGCCAGGCGCACCCAGTAGGAGCAGCCGTAGGGGATCGCCTCGTCGTTGAAGTCGTAGTCGGGATTGTGGAGCTTGGCGCTGTCGCCGTTGCCCATGAAAATGAACGCGCCCGGCCGGGATTCCAGCATGAACGAGAAGTCCTCCGCGCCCATCATCGGCACCGCGTTGGTGTCGACCCGGTCGGCGCCGGCGATATCGGCGGCGACCCGGCTCACGAATTCCGTTTCGGCTGCGTCGTTCACCACGACCGGATAGTTGCGCTCGTAGCTGAGCGTCGCCCTGGCCCCGAAGGACGCCGCCGTCGCCTCGACGAGTTCCCGCAGCCGCCCCTCGACGAAATCCCGCACGTCGGGGCTGAGGGTGCGCACCGTCCCGGCCAGCCGCGCCGTCGCCGGGATCACGTTGTCGGTATCGCCGGCATGAAACTGGGTGATCGACACCACGACGGCTTCGAGCGGATCGACGGAGCGCGAGGCGATCGACTGGACGGCGGTCACGATGTGCGCGCCGACAAGCACCGGATCCACGGTGGTGTGGGGCCAGGCCGCATGGCCGCCCCTCCCCTCGATGGCGATCTCGATCAGGTCCGCCGACGCCATGAACGACCCCGGCCGGATCGCGAACTCGCCGACCGGCAGGCCCGGATAATTGTGCATGCCGTAGACCTGCTGGATGCCGAAGCGGTCCATCAGACCGTCGTCGATCATCGCCTTGCCGCCGGCGCCGCCCTCTTCGGCCGGCTGGAAGATCACCACCGCCGTGCCGTCGAATTTGCGGGTCTCGGCCAGATAGTGGGCCGCACCTAGAAGCATCGCCGTGTGGCCGTCGTGGCCGCAGGCATGCATCTTGCCGGGCTCCGTCGAGGCGTAGGGGCGGTTGGTGGTTTCGTGAATGGGAAGCGCGTCCATGTCGGCCCGCAGGCCGATCACCCGCCCGGCGGTGTCGGTCCGCCCCCGGATCACGCCCACCACGCCCGTCTGGCCGATCCCGGTCGCCACCTCGTCGACCCCGAAGTGGGTCAGGAGCTCCGCCACCCGAGCGGCGGTGCGGTGCACGTCGTAGAGGGTCTCGGGGTGCTGATGGAAGTCGCGGCGCCATGCCGTGATGTCGGGCAGGAGATCGGCAAAGCGATTGACGATCGGCATGGAAGGCCTCCGCTGGAGCAGGTCGTTCGGGCGCATCGGTGCCCTTGCCAGGCCCGCCCCCGTTGCAGCGCACACTACCATGCGTCCTCTGGTGACGGTCAATCGGAGAGGGGCAATCCGGCCGAAGCTCTTCCCGTGATCAGCCGAGGCTGTCCAGCACCTGCGCAGCGGCCAGATTGGCGTCGGGGTCTGGCAGCTTCGCGGCGAACACCGTGGCCAGCGCCTGGGCGTCGGACCGTTCGAGCCTGAGCCCGGCCGCCGCGCAGTAGGCCAGCACGTTGGCCACGACAGCCTCTCCCGCCTCCATGGTCCGGGGGGCATCGGGCAGGGCTTCTGCTGCGCCCGCGATGATCAGCTGTTCGCCGTGCTCGCAGGCGATCTCCGAAGCCAGCACCTCACGGCGAAGCGCGGCGACGGTGTCCTCGGGAAGGTGCGGCGACCCGGCCTTGAGCCGGCGGCGGGCCGTCCGCATCGGCTGGATCACCGTGCGCTGCCAGTCGCTTGCGGCGGCAGCGATCGTGCGGAACGCATCGGTCTCGTACGCAGCCCCCCGCTCGGTCGCGCACCAGAGGCAGAACAGCAGCAGATTGACGTCGATGCCGCGCCGGTCCTGCAGTTCCAGGCACGCCGGGGCGACCCCATCGCCGCCATAGACAGCGAGAGAAAAAGCCCAGAAGGGATGTTCCGGGAAGGGGATGTCCGGGGAGCTCATGACCGGTAGGTCCTGTTCGCTGCGTGCCGCCGCTTCATCCGCCGCGGAGCCATGGCGGGTCGGCCTCGGCCGTCAGGAAATGGATGACGCCAATCCCCAGCGCCTCAGGCATGGCGACCGTCACCCGTCCGGGCGCCGTGTCCACCGGTGCGATCCCGGACCGGTCGAGACAGGCCTGCAACGGTGCCAGATCGGCGACGCCGACGCCGTAGGCGATCATTGCCGGCGGCGCGGGGCAGTCTCCGGGCGCGGCCATCGACGCGTGGGCGACCGAGCACAGCGTGATCCGTCCCCGCTCCAGCCGGAAGGTGCGCCCGCAGGCCACCGGCGTCGACGGGCGCGCCAGGAAGCGCTCCCACCGTTCGGTGGCCCGCTCCAGGTCGGCCACCACCACGATCTGGTCGGTGAGGCTTTCCGCGCCGTTCGGATGGTCCAGCATCTGCGGCTGCCACATGGCCTTTTCGGTGCGATGGGTGAGGAACTGGATCCGCCCCTCCTCCATCTCGCCGGCCACCACCCGCGCGACGGAAAACGCCAGCTCCACCTCGGCGCCGCTGCCGTCCTCCACCTTGCGGCGCAGATCGACCATCGGCTGCACCGCGAAGCCCGCCTCGGCAAGCCGGGCCCGTTCGGCCGCCGCGTCGGCCGTGCCGAAGGCGATCAGGTGAACGCCAGGGTAGCGCGCCACCGCCCGGTCGAATTCCCGCGCCAGCGGCGTGTCGGCGGTCTTGGCGAGAACCTCCACGTAGCCCTGGCGGAACATCACGCAGCGGTTGCCGGTCCCGGTGAGGCGTGGAGGCCCCCCGTCGGGATCGGGGTTGGTCTGCACGGTCCAGGGCGTGGGGGCGAAGCCGAGCGACACCAGGGCTTCCGCCGCCGCGTCATGGTCCGCCACGAAATGCCCGATGTGATCGAGAAAGACCGCGCCCGGATCGTGGGGCAACTGCCCCTCTGCGCCGATATCCGGACGTGCCATCACGCCACCCATTCGCTGACGGGTGCGGCCGCGTCCTGCAGCGGCTGGCAGATGACGTCGACGAGCGTCGGCCCGTCGTGCGCGATCGCCGCCTTCAGCGTCGCGTCGAGGTCGGCCGGATCGGTCACGCGGAACGTCTTCAGGCCGAAGCCGGCGGCCACCGCCGCATGGTCGGTGCGGGAGAAATCGACCGAGAAATAGCGCTCGTTGAAGCCGGTCTTCTGGCCGGCCTTGATCCAGCCGAAGACCGAATTGGAGATGGTGACGAAGGTGATCGGGAGGTTGAGGCGTACCGCCGTCTCCAGCTCGCCGCAGCCCATGGCGAACGACCCGTCGCCGCTCACCGCGATCGTCTTGACGCCCGGACGCCCGACCGCGGCCCCCATCGATGCCGCGAGCGCGTAGCCGAGCGCGCCGTGGGCCCGGTTGGAGATGAAGGTGCGCCCGGTCTGCCGGATGTCGTAGTAGGCCGAGAAATACGGGCAGGGCGTGCCCGGATCGGCCACGATGATCGTGTCGGGATCGGTGTTGGCATAGAGGCTGGCGATCAGCCGCTCCGGCCGGATCGGGCTCTCGTCGCTGCGGGCAAGCTGCATAAACCGCTCGGCCTTGCGCGCCCGGGCATCGGCGAGCCGGGCCCGCACGGCACGGGCGCGTTCCGGGTCGGCGGCCCGCTCCGGCAGCGCCTTCAGCATCGCTTGCAGGGCCAGCTTCGCGTCGCCCACGAGCACCGCGTCGGTCGGGTAGTTGGCGCCGATGGCGGCCGCGTCGGCATCGATATGGACGATCTTCGTGCCGACCGGCGGGAAACGCCAGCGCTCGGTGGTGACCGAGCCGGCCCGGCAGGAGACGAACACGACCAGGTCGGCCGCCTCGACGCAGGCGCGGGTTTCCGGGGTACCGCCGTTGGACCCGACCACGCCGACCGCCAGCGGATGGTCGTCGGCGATCGAGCCCTGCCCTGAAATCGTCGTGGCCACCGGCGCGTCGAACGCCTCGGCGAGCGCCGCGAGGGCGGCCTCGGCGCCGGAGATGACCACGCCGCCGCCGCAGATGAGCACCGGCCGCTTGGCCTCGCCGATCAGGCGAACGGCGGTCTCGACCTCATCGGGATCGGGACCGGACCGCGTCGCCGGGAAATGGCCGTAGCGCGGATCGGCCCAGACGTCGGCTTCGTTCACCGGGTCCTTCTGCACGTCGAACGGCAGCCCCAGATGGGCGGAGCCGCAACGGCCCGACGTCGCCTCGCGGAACGCCCTGCGGACCACCCGCGGCAGCATTTCCGCGGTGTCGATCACCTCATTGTAAGTCGTGACGGGGTTGAAGAGCAGCCGCTGATCGAGTTCGGTCAGAGTGTAGCGCCCGCGGCCGGCGACGCCGATGTCGGTGGTGATGGCCAGGATGGGGATCGACGATTCGCCGGCCTCCACGAGCGCCGGCAGGATGTAGGTGGCCCCGCCGCCGCTGGGGCCTTCGCAGACGCCGATGCGGCCGGTGACGCGGGCATAGGCGTCGGCCATGTAGCCCGCGGAGCGCTCGTCACGGGTCAGCACGTGGCGGATCGAACCGCCGATCCGATGCAGCGCGTCGTAGAACGGAAGGCTGGTGTCCCCGCACAATCCGAAGACGGTGTCGACGTCGTGAGCCTCCAGAAGCCGCACCATGGCTTCCGCCCCGGTCAGCCGGTTTCCGTTCGTCGCACCATCTGTCATCGCGTCGCTCGCCTCGTGATTTGCCTGGCTGCAGGTTGAAACAGGGCGGGGCCCAGTGCGAACCCCTTTATGGCTGTTCGAAGAGCCCTGCCAAAAAATATTGCATGCCATATCTTGACGCATCCGGCACTTCGTAATCAATATGGCATGCGATATAAATTGGCTGGTGCCCATCCGGCACCGCCAGCTGGCAGGAACGAGACGGCACCCCGTGACGACAGACACGACCCAGGTCGCTGCCCCGGACACGATCGGCTACCGCATCAACCTGTTGGCGCGGCTGATGGCCCAGGCGCTGAAGACGCACACGGTGGCAGAAGGCGTTCTGCCCGGCCAGTATCCGCTGCTGGCGGCGCTGTGGGGCGAGGACGGGCTCACCCAGAAACAGCTCGTTGAGCGCGTCCGCATCGAGCAGTCCACCATCGCCCATACGCTCAAGCGGATGGAACGCGACGGACTTATCGACCGCCTGCCCTGCCCGACCGACGGTCGGCTCGTCCGCCACTGGCTGACACCGCACGGCCGCGCCGTCCAGTCCATCGTGCTGACCGGCATCGCATCGGTCAACGAACAGGCCATTCACAACCTCTCCGAGGCTGCCGTCGCTCAGGTCGTCGACACGCTCGACGTGATGATCGCCAACCTCGACCCTGCCGCCGGACACGCCGGCAAAGCCCCAATCGAACAGATCTGAGGAGAAACCCACCCCATGAAAGCTGTCGCAGTTCACGAGCACGGCGGAACAGAAAATCTCGTCTACCATACCGACTACGAGGATCCGACGCCGGGACCGGGCGACGTTGTCCTTCGCGTCAAGGCCTGCTCGCTCAACTACCACGACATCTTCACCCGCAACGGCATGCCCGGCATCAAGCTGTCCCTGCCTGTGATCCCGGGTCTCGACGTCGCCGGCGAGATCGCCGAGGTCGGCCCCGACGTCACCGACTGGAAGGTCGGCGACCGCGTGCTGGTCGATCCGCTGAACCGTGTCGAAGGCGGCCTTCAGGGCGAAACCTACAACGGCGGCCTGGCGGAGTACTGCAAGACGCGCGCGCACCAGCTCGTCCGCATCCCGGAAGGCGTCACCTACGCCCAGGCGGCCTCCCTGCCCGTCGCCTACGGCACCGCCCATCGCATGATGTTCACCAACGGCAACATCAAGGCCGGTGAAAAGGCCCTCATCCTCGGCGCATCGGGCGGCGTCGGCACCGGCGCCCTGCTGCTCGCCAAGATGATCGGCATGGAAGTGCTGGCGGCCGGCTCGTCGGAGAGCAAGCTCGCCCGCCTCACCGAAATGGGCGCCGACCACGTGGTCGACTACAGCAAGGAAGAGTTCCACAAGAAGGTCTACGAGCTGTTCGGCAAGCCGCACCGCCGCTCCTTCGACGGTGGCGTGGATGTGGTCGTGAACTTCACCGGCGGCGAGACCTGGGTTCCGTCGCTGCGCTCGCTGAAGCGCGGCGGTCGCCTGCTCACCTGCGGCGCCACCGCCGGCTTCGATCCGAAGACCGACCTGCGCTTTGTCTGGACCTTCGAGCTCAAGGTCTGCGGCTCCAACTCCTGGGCCCGCGAAGACCTCGAAGCGCTGATGGGCTACATCCAGGAAGGCAAGATGAAGCCGGTGATCGATCGCGAGCTTCCGCTTGATAAGGCTCAGGAAGCCCTCGGCCTCATCGAAGACCGCAAGGTCATCGGCAAGGTGATCGTCACCCCATGATCGAACGCGCGGCTCACCCCAATCTCGGACGGCTTTTTTCCCATGTTCCGGCCGACCGCCTGGCTGCGATTGACGTCGCACCGGGTTCGGGGGGCCGCGCCATCACATACGGTGAACTTGACGCCGCCTGTGATGCCGTGGCGCGCGGACTTGCGCACCACGGCGTCGTCGCTGGCGACCGGGTCGGCATTCTCTGCCTCAACCGGACCGCGTTCTTCGAGATCCTGTTCGGCGCCCTGCGCATCGGCGCGGTGCCGGTGCCGGTCAACATCAAGCTGCCGCGCGAGCGGCTGCGCTCGGTGCTGGACGACGCCGGCGTGCGGGTCGTCTTCACCGAGGCCGCGTTTCGCGACGCCGCGGACGCCGCCTCGCGCCTGCTCATCGACATCGACACCGACCTCGCCACCTTCAAGGACGAGGGCAGCTTCGAGGCGATCGTCCCGGAGCCGCAGCAGGTGTCGATGCAGCTCTACACGTCCGGCACCACCGGCGCGCCGAAGGGCGTGCTGCTGACCCATTCCGGCCAGATCTGGGCCGCCGAAACGCTGGCGACGCACCGCCGCCTCGTGAACAGCGACCGTGCCCTGCTCTCCGCCCCGTTCTTCCACAAGAATGCGATCGTCGCGATCAAGACCGGGCTGCTCGTCGGGTCGACGCTGCTGGTGCTGCCGAAGTTCGACATAGAGGCTACCGTGGCGGCGATCCGCGACCACGGCGCGACCATGCTGACCGGCGTGCCGACGATGATGGCGATGCTGCTGCAGCGTCGCCAGTTCCTCGACGGCGTCGACACCAGCGGCGTCCGGGTCATCTCGATGGGATCGGCGCCGGCTTCCGACACCCTGCTGTCCGAGATCGCCGCGACCTTCCCCTCCGCCGAAGTCCACATGAACTACGGCACCACCGAAGGCGGGCCGATCATGACCGGCTGGTACAGTCCGGACGGGTCCCCGCAGCCTCCGACCAGCGTCGGCTGGCCGATCGCCGGCTGCGACTACCGCTTCGTCGGCGGCCAGACCGAGCGCGACGGCGAGCTCTGGGTCCGCAACCCCGGCGTCGCCCTCGGCTACTACGGCATGCCCGACAAGACGGCCGAGCGCTTCATCGACGGCTGGTACCGCACCGGCGACGTGCTGCGCCACGGCGACGACGGCTGGTTCTATTTCATCGGCCGCACCGACGACATGTTCGTGGTCGGCGGCGAGAACGTCTACCCGCAGGAGGTCGAGACGCTGCTGGAGAGCCATCCCTCAGTGGCCCAGGCGACCGTGCTGCCGTTCGCCCACGAGATGAAGGGCATGGTTCCCTACGCCTTCGTCGTGCCCGCCGCCGGCGCCAGCCCGTCGGAAGACGAGCTCAAGGCCTTCACCATCGAGAACGGCCCGGCCTACGCCCACCCGAGGCGGGTGTTCATCATCCCGGAGATCCCGCTCACCGGAACCAACAAGGTCGACAAGGAGCAGCTCAAGGCGCTCGCCGCCGGCTGATCCCCGACCCGCGCACCGAAACCCACAAGGAGATCCAGGTGGCAGACGACCGACTGACTAAAGAAGCGCTCCAGACCCTGATCACGCGTGCCCCGTTCCATCAGTGGCTCGGACTCGAGGTCCAGGAAGTCGCCGAGGATCACATCGTCGTGGTGTCGCGCTGGCGCGAGGAGTTCGTCGTCAATCCCGAGGGCCGCTACACGCACGGCGGCATCCTGGCGACGCTCATCGACGTGGTCGCCGACTACGCGCTGGCCGCTGACCTCGGCAAGCCGGTGCCGACGATCGATCTGCGCGTCGACTATCACCGCGCCGCCATGCCGGGCGACCTGACGGTGACGGGGCGCATCGTCCGCGCGGGTGGACAATTTGCAACCGTCGAGGCGACTGTGGCGGACGAGAACGGTAAGCTGCTCGCTTCGGGCCGGGGAACATACTTCTCCGCGGCCGCCAAGAAGTGAAACAGGAAGGTGCCTTGTCGACGCCTGGGAAGACGCGTGTGCCTTGTGCCACGCGAGGCGCCGACTAGGCTCTGCCACGGGTTGCCGCCGGAGGGGACACGACCAGCGGCACATTCGTGAAAGGGGCGGCGGCGATGAGGCCGCCGACTGCCGGGAGCATCCAGGCCGAGCGGGCCATCGATGCTGTCGGGTGCTCCGCGTCACCGCGCAAGCAGTTGGACCGCTCGTCCAACACAGCAACAAGGGGAAACTTCACTATGTCCATGATCAAGAACAGCATTGCAGCCGCGGCGATCGCGACGGCAATGGTCTCTGCGGGGCCGAGCTACGCTCAGGATCCGGTGGAACTGAGCATCGCGTCGTTCGGCCAGGCGTCCAGCTGGTACGCCTACTCGGTCGGGCTCGGCGAGATGCTGCGCAAGGTGCTGCCGTCCGGTTCGGTCATCGACACCCCCCCGGAGGGCGGTGGAACGGCCAACGCCCTGCTGGTCAGCCAGGGCAAGTTCGACCTCGGCTTCGGCATGGCCTCGGTTGCCAAATGGGCCGAAGCGGGCGACGTCGTCTACAAGGAGCCGATCACCAACCTCCGCTCCCTCGTCGGCGGTCTCGACCAGTACTACCTGCCGGCCGTCGTCACCGGCGCCGACCAGCCGGCCAGCCTCGACGAATATCTGAAGGCGAACCCGAAGCTCCGCGTCGTGCTGCTCCAGAAGGGCAGCTCAGGTGGCGAAGGCGGCATCCAGATGCTGACCGCGGCCGGCTACCCGCCGGAGAAGATCGAGGCGGATGGCGGATCGATCGACCGCGTGCGCTCGTTCGGCATCGTCAAGGATGCGCTGGTGAGCGGCCAGGCCGATTTCTGGGTGCACACCGTGACCCGCGGCCACCCGGCGATGACGGAAATCACCACGACGACGGCCATGTCGTTCCTGCAGCCCTCCGAGAAGGTGCTGTCGGAGTTGCAGTCGAAGTACGGCTGGAGCCCGGTGACGATGCCGAAGGGAACCTTCGAAGGCCAGGACGCCGATGTGAAGGTCCCCGGCACGACCACCATCCTGTTCGTGCGGGAGGACTTCTCCGAGGAGCTCGCCTACACGATCACCAAGACGATCTGCGAGCAGACCGAGACGCTCCAGACCATCCACAAGGCGCTCTCCGGCTTCACCTGCGCGGAAGCCTGGAAGCCCGAAAACAACGTGATCGCGCTGCATCCGGGCGCGATCCGCTACTACAAGGAAGCCGGCTACATGTAGCCGCGCCGCGGCTCCCGGCGGTGCCGGGAGCCGCTACTCCGCCGGGGAAACGCGAGATCGATGTCCGCATCGTCCGGCATCGGCAGCGAGTGGCGAGCAAAGAGATCGAGCCGGACGCTGAACTCGATCCAACATCATCATGCTTCGGACCGGGCATCCCTGCCCGCTTGAATTCTTCGACGCTGACCGGTGCGCCGTCTTGAGAGACGCCGTCGGGGCGGACTGATGATCGCGGAGGCGAACCCCTTTGACGACTGGCACCGAAACTGAGACGCCCGCCGAGGAGAGCTCGGCACGGTTCACGTTCGACCGCTGGCGCAATGTCCTCGAGCCCGCCGCGCTGGTCGCGGTGGCCTGGGCGCTCTTTCAGGCGGTCATCGCCTTCAACCCGTACATCGACACGCTGGTCAAACGCGGCACGCACGTGTCGTTCGCGCTCGCCCTGGCGCTCCTCCTGACATCCCGCGAGGGACCGGTCTGGTGGCGGCGTCTCAACCAGGCGCTCGCGGTCGTCGCGCTCACGCCGCCCATCGTCATGTGGGCGAACCTGGAGCGCACCCTCGATCGCTTCCCCGGCATCGATCCGCTCGCCTGGGCCGACTACTACAGCTGCTTCGTCTTTCTCGGCCTGCTGTTCGAGACGTCGCGCCGGCTTCTGGGCCTCGGCATGACCCTGCTCGCGGCCTTCTTCGTCTTCTACTACTTCACCGGCGACTACTGGCCCGGCCTGCTGGCGCACCGCTCCACCGACCTGTTCGGCTTCATCGAAGTGCAGGTTCTGTCGGCCGACGGCCTTCTCGGCATCCCCATCGGGGTGTCGGTGGACGTGGTCTACTATTTCATCCTGTTCGCCGCCGTGTTTGAAATCTTCGGCGGCGGCCGCCTGATCATCGACCTCGCGCTCGCCATCGCCGGCCGCACCCAGGGCGGCCCGGCGAAGACCGCCGTCATTGCCTCCGGCATGATGGGATCGGTCTCGGGCAGCGCCGTCGCCAACGTGATGAGCACGGGCATCTTCACCATCCCGCTGATGATGCGCGTCCGCTACACGCCGCGTTTCGCAGGTGCGGTCGAGGCCGTCGCCTCCACCGGCGGTCAGATCATGCCGCCGGTCATGGGCGCCGCGGCGTTCATCATGGCCGACTTCCTGCGCGTGCCCTATTCCGACATCGTGCTGGCCTCGATCCTGCCGGCGTTCTTCTACTTCTTCGCCGTCCTGCTGTGCGTCGACCTCGAGGCGCGGCGCAAGAAGCTGCCGCTGATCAAGGAAGGCGAGGTGCCGACCGTTCGCGAGACCGTGCGCAAGCGCGGGATCATGATCGTCCCGCTCGGCTGGCTCGCCTACCGCATCATCACCGGCCAGAACGTCACCTATGCCTCGATCGAGGCGATCGCCCTGACGATTCTGATCGGGACCCTCAATCCGGCAAGCCGCCGGAGGCCGCTCGAGATCGTGCAGGCGCTGGCCCGCTGTTCGGAACGCGCCCTCTCGGTCGCGCTCCCCTGCGCGCTCGCCGGCGTGATCATCTCGGTCATCGCGTTCACCGGCCTCGGCACCAAGTTCACCTCGCTGGTGGTGGAGCTGTCGGCCGGGTACCTGCCGCTGATCCTGCTGTTCGCCATGGTGGCGACCATCATCCTCGGCGCCGGGATGCCCACCAGCTCGGCCTATATCATGGGCGCCATCCTCATCGCGCCGGCGCTCATCCGGCTGGGACTGGAGCCGATCACCGCCCACTTCTTCGCCTTCTACTTCGCCATCCTCTCCATGCTCACCCCACCGGTGGCGCTTTCGTCCTATGCGGCGGCAACGATCTCGGGGGCGTCGGCGTCGGATACGGGCTGGACGGCGGTGAAGCTGGCGATCCCGGGCTTCCTCATCCCCTACAGCTTCGTGCTCCACCCGGGCCTCCTGCTGATCGACACGCCGATGGACACGGTGATCGGGATCGTGTCGCTGCTGTTCGGCTTCATCGCCTTCGCGCCGGCGATCATCGGCTGGCTGTTCCGCGACCTGAACCCCGTGGAGCGGATCGCGGCGTTCGCGCTCGGCGTGCTATCGATCGCACCTAATCCGCTCATGTCGATCGCGGCCCTGGTGCTGATCGCTCTGCTGATCAGCTGGTTCTGGTACAGTGCGCGCCGCACCGCAGCAGCCGTGTCGACCGAACCATCGCCCTGACACCGGCGGCGATCTCGTAATCGGGCGGCGGAGCACGGCACGGCTCCGCCGCCCATTTTCTTGTTCCAGGCCGGGGTTTTCCGTCCCATGCGCCTTTCCACGATCGAGCCGATCGCCCGCCCGCTCCCCCGGCCGGGCGAGATCCGCGCCGGTGTCACCGCGGACACCGTGGCCGCCGCCGCGATCGCCATGATCCTGTCGGCGACCGGAACGTTCGCCATTCTCCTCACCATCGGCCGGGAGGCCGGCCTCTCGTCGGCGCTGATCGGGTCGCTCACCGCGGTCGTCTACGGGCTGGGCGGCCTCACCACGATTGTCCTGTCGATCCTCTATCGGCAGCCCATCACCGTCCTCTGGACCATCGCCGGCGCAACCCTGCTGCCGGCTGCCCTCACCCATATGAGCTTCGCGGAGGCGATGGGGGCCTGCATCGTGGCATCGGGCGCCCTGGCGCTCCTCGGCCTGTCCGGCTCCATCCAGCGGCTTACCGCGCTGATCCCGCTGCCGGTCGCGCTGGGCATGCTGCTCGGAGTGTTCCTGCCGTTCGGCACCCGCATGGTGACCAGCGTGGCGGACGTGCCGGCCATCGCCGGTCCAACGGTAGCCGCGTTCCTGCTGGTGACCGGCGTTCCGGCCTTGAGGCGACGCTGCCCACCGATTCTCGCCGCCGTCGCGATCGGCCTGGTCGCCGTTGCGGTGTTCCAGCCGGTCGACGCGGCCACGCTGCCGGGGCTGCGGTTCGCCCATCCGGCCCTGATCATGCCGGCGTTTCACCTGGAAGCGATCCTGTCGCTTGCCCCGCCGATGATCCTGACCGTCATCGCCATTCACAACGCCCAGTCGTTCGCGGTCCTGCGGGCCCGCGGATTCCTGCCGCCGGTCAACGCGACGACCGTCTGGATCGGGGGGATCAGCGCCGTCAACGCGCTGTTCGGCGGCATTCCGGCTGCGGTGGCCACCGTCCACACCGCCCTGTTTTCGGCGGCCGGACCGAAGGCCGGCCGTTTCGTCGCGGCCATCATCTTCGGCTGCTACGCGATCCTGCTCGGCATCTTCGCGCCGACGGTCGCCGACCTGGCGCTCGTGCTTCCCGGGGCACTGACCGCGACACTGGCCGGGCTCGCCCTGCTGGGCGTGCTCGAGGAGTCCTTCAGCCGTGCCTTCGCCGTCGGCCACCGCTTCGCCGCGCTGGTCACGTTCCTGGTCTCCGCCTCGGGCATCGCCCCCTTCGGGCTATCCTCCGCGTTCTGGGCGCTGCTGGCCGGGCTGGTGATCGTCTGGACCATGGACCGGCCCGAGCCGGAATAGGGCACCGGCAAATGCCCGATTCTCGGGGCGCCGACCATCTTGGGATCGTGACCTACCCGATCGCGATTCCTTGGAACAAGGCTCTATCCCCGGCCCGAAAGAGTGGAGATTTTGCAACCCGCGCCTACGGCTCCCCGTCTACAGTTCATGAACTAGAGAACGCCATACACTGACGGAGGGTACGATGCGTCGCATGTTCACCGAGCACCCTGAATCGGTCGGGGAGAGCTACTTCGAGCACATGGGAGTGGCTTTCTCCTTCGGCTCCAAGATGCTCGGCGCCGGGTGCGCGTGCGTCCTGCACGGGCTGTTCCCGTTCATGTTCACCACCACTGGCAGCCGGACCGTCAGCGAACTGCACGACCGGATGGTGGCAAACCGCCGACGCACGCCGATGCCGTCGGCGGCACACACGACCGAGGCCCGCTGAGCAAAGCGGGCCGGGTCGGACCCGACCTGATCTGAAGGGCAGCCGGAGCATCCGGGCCGCGGTTTGCGGTCCGCTGTTGCAAACGGGTGGCCGATCCTGTTTGTTCGTTTGTGAACAAACCAGGGTCGGCACATGGCGCAAATCAAGAAGCAGGTGGTTGCCGAGGCGATCCTGCGGGCCGCCCGCGCGCTGTTCCGCGAGCGCGGCTACAGCCGTACGTCGATGGCCGAAATCGCCCGCGCCTCCAACATCTCGACATCCAACATCTACGTCTACTACTTCTCCAAGCTCGACATCCTGTTCGCCATCTACGAGCCATGGCTCGAGGAACGCCTGGATGAGCTGGAGCATGAGCTCTGCGAGATCGCCGGTCCCCGCGACCGGCTGCTGCGCATTCTCGAAACCTTCTGGCGTGATCTGCCCGCTGCCGAAAACGGTCTGGCCAACAACGCCATGCAGGCCCTGACCACCGCCCTGCCGGAAGAGCGCTGCAATCCGGCGCTTCTGAACAGCGCACTCGGAAGACTGCTGCGGATGATCCGTGCCAGCCTGCCGGAAGAGCGCATCCATCTCGCCGACGACCCGCATCTCGCCGAGATCATCTTCATGGCGTTCGACGGCTACGCCATGAACCATCAACTGCGCCGCGCCGACGACGGCGCGCAGGCCGGTGGGGCAACCCAGTTCATGGCCTCCCTGCTGTTGGGAGAGTCGGCCGAGCGAACGCAGTCCACCGGCTACGCCCGCGCCCTCGGGTCGGGCTGAACGAACGGCTGCAGGGACAGCCGGCAGCCGTCGCGCCGCCCCTTCGACCGTCCTCTCGCGCACAAAGCACGGCCTGCCGGCGGAGATGCGTTGCCGCGACGGCGCCAGGGTGACATCTTGCCGCCGATTTCCGCACCCGTCCCCGACACAGCCCCGAGACCCGTTCAATGCCCGGCCCGATCCGCATCGCCCCGTCCATCCTGTCGTCCGACTTCGCCCGCCTCGGCGAGGAAGTGGCCGCGATCGACGCGGCCGGGGCCGACTACATCCACCTGGACGTCATGGACGGGCACTTCGTGCCGAACATCACCTTCGGCCCGCCCATCGTCTCAGCGATCCGCAGCGCTTCCTCCAAGCCGTTCGACTGCCACCTGATGATCGCGCCTTGCGACGCATACCTGCCGGCGTTCGCGACAGCCGGCTCGGACATCATCACCGTACACGCCGAAGCCGGGCCGCACCTCGACCGCTCGCTGCAGGCGGTCCGGGCCCTCGGCAAGCGGGCCGGCGTCTCCCTCAATCCATCGACGCCGGAGAGCGTGATCGCCTACGTGCTCGATCGCCTCGACCTTATCCTGCTGATGACCGTCAACCCGGGCTTCGGTGGACAGGCCTTCATCCCGGCCGTCACCGACAAGATCCGCCGGGTCGCTGACATGGTGGGGGACCGCGAGATCGAGATCGAGGTGGACGGGGGCGTGACGCCGGAGACGGCCGGCCCCGTCGCCGAGGCCGGCGCAACCGTGCTGGTAGCCGGATCCGCCGTGTTCAAGGATGGCCCGCAGGGTTATGCGAAGGCGATCGCCGAGATCCGGGCCTCGGCGGAAGCGGGCGCTGCACGTCGCAACCGCTGAGACGCGCCTTCAACCCGTATCTCTGCCCTCAGGCATCACCGTCTGGACGGGGATCGATTACGTCTGCGAGCCGCCGGAGCCGGATGGCCCGGACGCCTTTTCGCCCGCCGGTCGTTCCACCGCGCCCAGTGCATCCGCCAGCCTGGCCGAGGCCGAGCCGGGCTTCAGCGGCTTCTGCTGGCTCTCGTGCGGGCGCCAGCCGGACAGCGCGATCAGATCGAACGTTGCGCGCAGCCGGCCGTCGGCATCCGCGAACCGCTCCCGGTAGATGGCGCCGGCCCGGGCGAGCACCGCCCTTGGCAGCGGCCGCCTGTCACGGCCGGTCAGCACGTTGGTCGCCCCCATCGCCCGCAGATCGGCGATGAGGTCGCCGATGGTGCCGTAGCGGACGGTGTATCGGTCGACGTCCGCCACGGGGATCGCGAAGCCGGCCCGCTGCAGCAGGCCGGCGGTGTCGCGCAGATCGAGCGTCGGGTGTCCGCGCGGGCTGGCGCCGCCGGTGATCTCGGCCTCCGCGGCGGCCAGCGCGCTCTTCAGTTCGAACAGCGTGTCGTTGCCGGCCGCCATCGCCATGAACAGCCCGTCCGGCCGCAGGACGCGGTGCACCTGGGCAAACAGGCCCGGCAGATCGTTGACCGTCTGCGCCTGCAGGAGCGAGACCACCAGATCGGCGGAGTCCGGGCCAAACGGCAGCGCCTCCTCGTCGACGACGACGTCCGGACCGCCACCGGCCGGATCGGCGACGAGGCTGTCGGCCCGCACCACCCGCTCAACCTGGGGAACCGCACGCAATGCCTCGGCGAGACGCCCGCCATGGCCGCCGAGATCGATTGCCGCGGCAAACGTCCGCTTGATCGCCGACAGCCGATCAACGGTGTCCTCCACCGCCACCTGCATCAGGAAGTCGGCACCGGGCCGGGGCCTTGCCAGCGCCCGGGCGCGCCGTCGGGCCAACAGGCTCCGGTCGAACAGGGCGTTCGCTCGGCTCATCGTGTCCTCGTCCCTTGCCGCCGCCTGCCGCGGGCGGCTCGCTGAATTGCCTTCGCCCCATCGGTCCGTGGAGCTACACTCTCATCATGTGGGAGCACGACGGAGATCTCGCCGCCCCCGAACCCGCGGGCTGGGCGACCGAGAAAGCCGCGACCCTCGCCGGGCTCCTGCGCCGCGGCGGGCGCGCGATGCTCGACCTCGTCGTGCCGCCGCTCTGTGCGGCGTGCCGGATGCCCGTCGCCGACCAGAGCGGCCTGTGCGCCCGCTGCTGGGGCGAACTCTCGCTGATCGAGCGTCCCTTCTGCGAACGCCTCGGTCTCCCCTTTGCCTACGACCTCGGTCCCGGAGCGCTCTCGGCCGAGGCGATCGCGCATCCGCCACCCTTCGACCGCGCCCGCGCCGTCGCCCGCTACGACAGGATCGCCCAGCGCCTCGTCCATGCCCTCAAGTACCGCGATCGCCAGGAGACCGCCATCGTCATGGGCCGGATGATGGCGCGCGCCGGAGCCGATCTGACCGGATCGGCAGACCTTCTCGTGCCCGTCCCACTCCACCGCACACGGCTGCTCATGCGCGGCTTCAACCAGTCCGCCGCGCTGGCCGGGGTCGTCTCCCGCGCCACCGGGCTGCCGCAGTCGTTCGACGCGCTCGTCCGGACACGCGCCACCCGGCATCAGGTCGGACTGAGCGCCAAGGAGCGCGAAGCCAACGTGCGCGGCGCCTTCCGCGTCCGGCCCGAGGCGAAGCTGGAGATCGCCGGCCGGGCCGTCATTCTGGTCGACGACGTGCTGACATCGGGCGCAACCGTGGAGGCCGCCGTCCGCGCCCTCAGGCGCGCTGGCGCAGGCTCCGTGGATGTGCTTGTTTTCGCGCGGGTTGTCGGCAATTCGGGCGGGCCCATATAGTGTGCATCAGCTTCCCGAGACAGTGAGACCATGGCCAGCGTTACGATCTACACCCGTCAGTTCTGCGGCTTCTGCGTCGCCGCCAAGCGTCTGCTCGACCAGAAGGGCGTGAGCTACGACGAGATCGACGCGTCGGGCGACCCGGGCCGGCGCCAGGAAATGATCGAGCGTTCCAACGGCGGCCGCACGTTCCCGCAGATCTTCGTCGGAGACACCCATGTGGGCGGTTGCGACGACCTCTACGATCTCGAGCGGTCGGGCAAACTCGACGGCCTCTTGAGCGGAGCGGCGTGATGGACGCCAGCAGCAAGGGATCCGACGTGCGGGTCGCGGCCATCCAGATGCGCGGGACGCGCGATGTGGCGCGCAACATCGAAGAGGCCGACCGGCTGGTGCGCGAAGCCGCGCGCCAGGGGGCGGTCTACGTGCAGACCCCCGAAATCAGCAACCTCGTCGAGCGCGATGGCGCGCGCATGCGCGCGGCGATGCGCGACGAGGCGAATGACGAGATGCTGGCGCATCTGCGGGCGCTCGCGTCGGAACTCAACATCCATCTCCACATCGGATCGCTGGCGCTGAAGGATGGCGATCCCGCGGTCAATCGGGGCTTCCTGATCGACCCCGACGGAACGATTCTGGCCCGCTACGACAAGATCCACATGTTCGACGTCGACCTGCCCGGCGGGGAATCCTGGCGCGAATCGCGCACCTATCGCCCCGGCGAGAGGGCGGTGGTGGTTGACCTGCCGTTCGCGGCCCTCGGCATGTCGATCTGCTATGACGTGCGCTTTCCTGCGCTTTATCGTGCCCTCGCGGTCGGCGGCGCCGGCATCCTTACCGTGCCCGCATGCTTCACCAAGCAGACCGGCGAGGCCCACTGGCACGTGCTGACGCGGGCCCGCGCCATCGAGACCGGCAGCTTCCTGATCGCCGCCACCCAAGGCGGCCATCACGAGGACGGGCGCGACAGCTACGGCCATGCGATCATCATCGACCCGTGGGGCAAGGTGGTTGCCGAGGGGGGCGAGGACCCGTGCGTCGTGGTCGCCGACCTCGATCTCGAACGGGTCGCGGCTGCGCGGCGGCGCGTCCCCGCGCTCGCCAATGCCCGCACGTTCGCAACACCGGAGCCGTTGCGGACCTTCGAGGTCCAGGCGTGATCCGCTACAGCCTGACCTGCGACGCCCGGCACGGCTTCGAAGCCTGGTTCCGCTCGGCGGAGGATTGCGACCGGCAGCTTGCGGACGGCATCCTCACATGCCCGGCCTGCGGCTCGGGCGCGATCGACCGGGCCTTGATGGCACCCGCGATCGCCAGGACCGCAAAGGCCCCGCGCCTTGCCGAGCCGCCGCCCGCCCCCGATCCGGAGCAGACCCAGGCGCTGCTTCCCCAGAACCCGAAGCTTGCCCAGATGGCGGCGGCCCTGAAGGAGTTGCGCGACCGGATCACCGCCAACGCCGACGACGTGGGCGAGCGCTTTCCCGAAGAGGCCCGTCGGATCCACTATGGCGAAAGCGAAGCCCGCGGGATCTACGGACAGGCCTCGGCCGAAGAGGCGGCGGCGCTCGTCGAAGAGGGGGTCGAGGTGATGCCGCTGCCGATGCTTCCGGACGATCGCAACTGAGGCCCGCTTCGGGATTGCCGAGCCGCAGACGCCGCTGCCCGGATCATGCTGCATCGCAGCATTTTTCACCCTTCCAGAAGCACGCTCCTGATCTCCTCGACAAGGGCCGGATCGCCGACCGCGAGGGCGGTGTTGTCGGACGCCGCCGGTCCGCCGTTCCACGCCGTCAGGCGCCCGCCGGCGGTGGCCAGGATGGGAACGAACGGGGCGACGTCGTAAAGCTGGATGCCGCTCTCGAGGACGATGTCGCCATGGCCGGCGGCGACCATTGCGTAGCCGTAGCAGTCGGTGCCGAACCGGACCGTCTTCACCCGTGACGCCAGGGCATCGAACGCCTTTCGCTGGCTGCCCTTGAACATCGAGGGATCGGTCGCAAACAGCGTCGCCTCCGCCAGCACCGGGCATTCCCGGGTCATCAGGCGGGCCTTGTCCTCGCCGCGCGCCCAATACGACGCCTCGCCGTCGGACCAGAAGCGCTCGCCGATGAACGGCTGCGCCATCATGCCGACCCGCGGGATGCCCCGCCACATGCGGGCGATCAGAGTGCCCCAGGACGGCAGCCCGGCGACGAAGGCCCGGGTGCCGTCGATGGGGTCCAGCACCCATACGGCGTCGGCCTCTGCACGCTCCATGCCGTATTCCTCGCCGATGATGCCGTCCTGCGGGAACACCTCCTCGATGAGGCTGCGCATCACCGTTTCGGCACCGCGATCGGCGACGGTGACCGGGTCGAACCCCTCCTCAGCCTTGGATTCGACCTCGTCGAGGTTGCGGAAGGAAGGAAGAATGGCCGAAGCGGCCGCATCTGCGAGCCGGTGCATGAGCGCCACGGCCTGCTGCGCATCCTGCATATCAGCCATGCGACAGCTCGCTCCGTCGGCGAAAACCCTCGTCGGGACATTGGAAAATCAAGATAAATTCCTTTTTAATCAATCAGTTGGGGAAACCGGGCCGACACCGTCCAAAGCCCGCCAAACGGATACCACGCGTCTCATCCACAGGGTCAAGGCACTTCCGTGTGGTCGCCCCACTTGACCTTTTTGCGGTGCACTGGCATTTTACCGCAATGCGATATGACGTTGTTGTATCGCAGCCCTCCTTGGGCGTTTCCTCCCTAGACTTGGGCCGCTTCAGCTGAAGCGGCCCTTTTTTCTTTTGGGCCCTCCGCTGCCCTGCCGTCGTCCGAATAGTTGACGAAGCGCACGCTCCGACCCGGACGATTTGACCCGGACGGCTGCAGTTCGGGATAGGAACCGCCGGACCGGACGGACACCGCATCATGGCGGGTGCGCAGTCGGGCATCCAGCGCTGCGCGTTGCGGATCACTCGGCCGCGTCGGCCAGCGAGGTCTCGGCCAGATCCATCCGCATCAAGCGCTCGGCGAAGGCCGCGAGATCCTGCGTCAGCGCACCGAACCCGACGGTGCGGCGGAACTGCTGCTCGTCCATGTAGAGACCGCGATTGACCTCGATCTGCAGCGCATGAACGCCGTTGGCCGGCCGGCCATAGTGCTCGGTGATGTACCCGCCGGCGTAGGGCCGGTTGCGCACCACCCGGTAGCCGAGATCGCGCAGGATCGCCACCGCCGCCTCTGTCAGCGCGCCTGAGCAACTCGTCCCGAATCGATCACCGACGATGATGTCCGGCCGCGGCCGGTGCTCCAGGCCCCGCGCGGTCGAGGGCATGGAATGGCAATCGATCAGCCCGACGAACGGGAAACGCTCCAGCGTTGCCGCCAGACGCGCCCGCAGCGCCGCGTGATAGGGCTTGTAGAGGTCCTCGATGCGCGCGAGGCCCTCCTCCACCGACAGCGGCTCGCGGTAGATCTCCTCGGCATCCGCCACGACGCGCGCGATGGTGCCGAGCCCGCCGGCGACGCGGATCGAACGCGCGTTCACATAGGCCGGCAGGCGCCCGGTGAACATGGTCGGATCGAGCTCGTAGGGTTCGCGGTTCACGTCGAGGAAGGCACGCGGGAACTGGGCGCGCATCAACGGGGCGCCGAGCCCCACAACGCCCGAAAACAGCTCGTCGACGAAGGTATCCTCCGACCGTCGGATGCTGACCCGGTCGAGACGGGAGCTTTTCAGGAAGGAGTTCGGATAGGTGCTGCCGCTGTGTGGGGAGTTGAACACGAACGGCCGGCGTTGAACGG
Organism: Amorphus sp. MBR-141; assembly: GCF_053628695.1. Taxonomy (NCBI): domain Bacteria; kingdom Pseudomonadati; phylum Pseudomonadota; class Alphaproteobacteria; order Hyphomicrobiales; family Amorphaceae; genus Amorphus; species Amorphus sp. MBR-141. The sequence continues at coordinate 164,947 of NZ_JBRJGW010000007.1, read as the reverse complement.
AAGGCTCGAGAATTTCGAAGGCCGAAAACGTCTCGAAGCCGTCGACTGTCCGCATACGGTGCACCCTTGTCGGGAAGTCCGAAAAAGCTCTCCACCCCTGCCCAATGAGACGCCGTATCGCAGCGCGTGTCCATGGCTGTCACGCCACCGGCCTCAACTTTCCGGAAACCTTGTTCTTTGACGCCGCTTTTACGGGCGCGGGGCCAAGAAGGATGCGTACACGGCGCACCAAGACGCTGTGGCGCTCAAACAGGACACGGGGGCAGCCTTGCGCATCCTACTCGCCGAAGACGATCACGACATGCGAGCGTTCCTCGCGAAGGCGCTGGAACGGGCGGGCTACCACGTGTCGGCGTTCGACAACGGCCTGTCCGCCTACGAACGGCTGCGCGAGGAGCCTTTTTCCCTGCTGCTGACCGATATCGTCATGCCCGAAATGGACGGTATCGAGCTGGCCCGGCGGGCCACGCGGCTCGACCCCGACCTCAAGGTGATGTTCATCACCGGCTTCGCGGCGGTCGCCCTCAACCAGGAAGTGAACGCGCCGCGCGCCGCGAAGGTGCTGTCGAAGCCATTCCACCTGCGCGAACTGGTCCGCGAGGTCGGGCGGATGCTGGAAGCGGCCTGACCGAAGGCTGCCGCGCCGCCGCGCCAAGCCCAGTCGGGGTGGACACCTTGGCAAACGACGGGAAAAAACCCGCCAGCATTCTTGCGAGCGCCAGCGAACCCCGCTATACGCACTGAACTCGACGGCTCCCACGCCCCCGCGGCAATGCGGAGCCTCGCTTCGAAGACACCCGCCACGCGGATCCGTTTCTCCCAGCTGGGAGTGGACGGCCGGCAAAAGGCGGGACCCCGTCGAAGCGCGGTCGGGCGGTTAGCTCAGCGGGAGAGCGCTACCTTGACACGGTAGAGGTCACAGGTTCAATCCCTGTACCGCCCACCATTCTGCCCAAGTCCTTGGCAATGCTGCGAAAACATATCCTGCTCGGAGGTTCCCGCCCCCGATGGACGGGACCCGTTCGCGAGCGTTGACCCGGTTCACGAAAACCACCGCGACCGCGCCGGGCCGACCGCCGTTGCGCGACGTAGGGCGGCTCGGTACCGTCCGGCGGCGCCCCGGGACGGGTCGCGCAGCTCCCGCCCGGCAGCGGCTCCGCCGCCTGCCAGCCACCTTGCAGCTTTGGAGGCCCCGATGAGCGGCAGGATCGACATCCGGCGCGACGGCCCGATCGCCCGCCTCACCCTGTGGAATCCGGGCAAGCGCAACGCCATCTCGGCGCCGATGTGGCAGGCTCTGGCAGCCTTTGCGCGCGACACCGCGCCCGACCGCAGTTGCCGGGTGGTGATCGTCGCCGGCGACGGCGACACCTTCTCCGCCGGTGCCGACATCGCCGGCTTCGAGGCCGGCCGCAGCGGCGCCGGCGCGCACGCTTACGACGATCTCGTGGAAGATGCGCTGCGCGCCCTGGAGGCCATGCCGCAGACCACGATCGCCGCGGTGTCCGGCCCGTGCATGGGGGCTGGCGCCGCGCTCGCCGCCGCGTGCGACTTCCGCGCTGCCGAAGCGCGCGCGTTCTTTGCGATTCCCGCGGCCCGTCTGGGTCTGGGCTACGATCCGCGCGGCATTAAGCGCATCGTGCGCATCTTCGGAGAGCCCGCTGCGCACGAGCTCCTCCAGCTCGCCGATCGAATGCTAGCGCCCCGCGCCTACCAGCTCGGCGCGGTCCAGCGGCTGGCCGACGACGGCACCGTCCTTGCCGCGGCCGACGGCCTCGCGGCGCTGGCAATCTCCCGGGCACCGCTCACCATCGCCGCGGCCAAGGCGGCGATTGCCGAAATCGGCGGCGGCTACGAACCCTCAGACGCGGTCCGACGCCTCGCCGACGCCTGCGACCTGAGCGCCGACTACGCCGAGGGCCGCTCCGCCTTCGCTGCCAAGCGCCCGCCGAACTTCACCGGCACATAGCTCACACGCCTTTCATCTGCCTGGCCAGGCTATGGGCGGCCCGTTCGGGCCCGTCATCCCCAGCGCTTGCGCTGCGCCGCAACAAAGGCGCTGCACCTGTTGCAGACCGGTCACATGGGTCGGTTTTTGGCGGGAAACCTGGGCTTTTCCGGTCGCTTGCCACGCCTGTTAGGGCTGAATGCCCGCGATTTCGCCGGCCGGGCCGGAGCGGGTGCGGCCGGTGGCCTTGACCCTCGCCCTGAATCCTGACTAACGAAGTCAGGATTAATGCGCAGGGGATGCATTGGCACGCTGTCTGGCACCGATCGCGGCCGAAGGCCAGCCCCATAAGCGCGAAGAAAGAGGCGTCTCCGCACCCATCATGCCGGTTCGCCCGGCGGCCAAGGGTGCCGCGCCCGCCTGGCGGGCGCAAGTACAAGGTAAGAAGCTGCCATGCCCGTCCGCACGAGTCCCACCGCCCGGCGTCTTGCCGTTCTGGCCCTGACGCTGCCGCTCCCGGCCGTCTCCGCGCACGCTCAGGACACCGCCGTCCTGACTTCGCCGGAAGGCGTCGTGCTGGAAGAAATCAACGTCCAGGCCCAGAGCAACCAGGGCCTCGTCCAGGACGGCTACGTGCCGATCTCCGGCCGTATCGGCGCCAAGTCGGAAACCCCGATCGTCGACATCCCGCAGTCCATCACGATCGTCACCCAGAAGCAGCTGGAGGATCTCAATCCCCAGTCGACCGAAGAGGCGATCGCCTACGTGCCCGGCGTCACCACCAACGCCTATGGCTTCGAGCCGCGCTTCGACGCCTTCTTCGTGCGCGGCTTCAACGCGACCTACAACGGTCTCTACCGAGACGGCCTGCGGCAGTTCGCGGCCCCCTCCGGCCAGTTCCGCACCGAGCCCTACGGGCTGGAGGCGATCGAGGTGCTGAAGGGGCCCTCGGGAACCCTCTACGGCGCCTCCAGCCCGGGCGGCATCGTCAACCTGGTGACCAAGAAGCCGACCGAGCGCCCGTTCCGCGAAGTGATGGTCGAGGCCGGCAGCTACGACCGCTTCCAGGGCAACATGGACCTGTCCGGCCCGCTGAACGAGGCGGGCACCGTGCTCTATCGCATGACCGGCGTGCTGCGCAGCGCCGAAAGCCAGATGGACGGCGTGCCCGACGACCGCGTCTACGTGGCGCCGGCGATCACCTTCAAGCCGACCGACGACACCACCCTGACCATCCTCGGCGAGTACATGAACGCCACCACCGGCGGCAGCACGTTCTATTACAACGATGCCAACGGCGTGACCGACATCCCGCTGCCGGACCCGTCCTACAACTCGTTCAGCCAGGATCAGTGGCGCATCGGCTACGAGTTCGAGCACCGCTTCAACGAGACGTTCTCGGTGTTCTCCGACAGCCGCTTCGCCAGTGTCGACACCGACGAGGAATATTCGGGTCTGCTGGATCCGGTGACGCGCACCTACTATGCCGGCCTGGTCAAGGATGAGATGCAGACCTTCGTCACCGACAACTTCCTGAAGGCGGAGTTCAACACCGGCGCCGTGCGCCACACGATGATCGTCGGCGCCGCCTACAACTGGGTGGACTACGACGATGCCCAGGGCACCGGAACCCTGCCGCGCGACGGCTTTCCGCCGGTGGCGACCTGGAACCAGAGCCAGACCCAGCAGCAGTTCGGGATCTATGCCAACGACCAGATCGAGGTCCAGAACTTCATCGTCAACCTCGGCACCCGCTACGACTGGCTGACCGCCGACACCTACACGGCGACCGCCAGCCCGGTGACCCAGGACGACCAGGAGTGGACCTACCGGGCGGCCCTCTCCTACCGCACGCCCTGGGGCTTCGTGCCCTACGTGAGCTACGGCACGACCTTCACCCCGAACGTCGGCACGCTCATCACCGGCGACCCGGCGGCTCCGACCACGGCGGAACAGGCCGAGGTCGGCGTGAAGTACGCGCTGCCCGCCTACAACGCCCTCATCACCGCCTCGCTGTTCAACATCGACATGAAGGACGGGATCGTCTTCGACGCCTCCTCCGGCGTGAATGAGCAGGTACAGCAGGACATGACCTCGCGCGGCTTCGAGATCGAAGCCGTCGCCAGCCTGACCCAGGGGCTCAGCCTGATCGCCTCCTATGCGTACACGGACGTCGAGATCAAGGAGGGTGCCCGCGACACCGAGGGCAACACGCTGAACGGCGTCCCCTACCACCAGGCCTCGATCTTCGCCGACTACACCTTCCAGAAGGGGCTTGCGGCCGGTCTCGGCTTCGGCGCCGGCGTGCGCTATATCGGCGAGAGCTACGGCGACGACTACAACATCATCGAGAACGGCGCCCGGACCTTCGTGGACGCCGCCCTGCACTACGACTTCGGCTACCGCACCCCGAAGCTCGAAGGCGTCCGCTTCCAGCTCAACGCGACGAACCTGTTCGACGAAGAGGACCAGGTCTGCGCCGACGGCTACTGCTACAAGGACCAGGGCCGGACGATCATCGGCAGCCTGCGCTACCGCTTCTAGCGATGGCCGCCGCCGACACGCAGGCCGCGGGCTTCGAGGTTCGCGGCCTCGACTACGCGATCGATGGAACCACCATCCTTTCCGGGCTCGATCTCACGATCGAGCCCGGCAGCGTCACCGGCCTGATCGGCCACAACGGCTCGGGCAAGTCGACCCTGGTGCGCATCCTCGGCCGCCAGCTCGCAGCCACGTCGGGGTCGATCACGTTTGCCGGAAGCCCGCTGTCCCAGTGGGGCGAGCGCGCCTTCGCACGCTCCGTCGCCTATCTCCCGCAGGAGACCGGCGCGAGCGTCGGCCTGACCGTCCGCGAACTCGTCGGCCTCGGACGCTATCCCTGGCATGGCCCGCTCGGCCGCTTCGGCCGGACGGACCACGAGAAGGTCGCGCACGCCATCGAGCGCTGCGGACTCGAGACGTTTGCGGACCGCATCGTGGATACGCTGTCGGGGGGTGAGCGCCAGCGCGCCTGGATCGCTATGACGCTCGCCCAGGACACCGGCTGCCTGCTTCTCGACGAGCCGACCTCCGCCCTCGACATCGCCCATCAGATCGACGTGCTGGGGCTGATCCACCGGCTCTGCCGGGAAAAGAACATGACCGGGGTCGTGGTGCTGCACGACGTGAACATGGCGGGGCGCTTCTGCGACCGCATCCACGCCCTCAAGGGGGGGCGGCTGGTGGCCTCCGGTACGCCCGAGACGATCATGACACCAGCGCAGCTCGGCGAAATCTACGGGATCGAGATGCAGGTGATGTCCCACCCCACCCTCGGCACGCCCGTCGCGTGCGCGGGCTGAGGGGACGGCACACGTCGATGCAGGCCCTCCCCCATCTCACCCGTCGTGGGTTTCTCGCCGGCTGCGCGGCCATTGCCGCCTCACCGGCGGTCGCCGCGGGTTCGTCCGTCACGCGGCGCGTGGCCTCGCTGGACTACGGCCTCGCCAACACCGCGATGGCGCTCGGCGTCACGCCCGTCGGCATCGCCCAGGCGCCCTACTGGTCGGAATGGGTGGTGGAGCCAGCGCTGCCGGAGAGCGTGGTCGATCTCGGCCGCGACCGCGAGGTCAATCTGGAACTGCTGGCCGCGCTCAAGCCCGACCTGATCCTGGCCACGCCCTACGTCCAGGCCCTGCGCAGCCGCCTCGAAGACATCGCCCCCGTGCTGTCGCTGACCATCTACGCCCCCGACGGCGAGCCGCTCGACCGGTCCTACGACGCCACCCGCGTGCTTGGAGAGCGGCTCGGACGCCCTGAGGCGGCCCGCGCGTTCCTGGCCGACGCCGACGCCACGTTCTCCGACTGCGCACGGCGGCTGGCGCGCGCAAGACCGGGTCCGGTCCTGATGATCAACTTCATGGATTCCCGTCATGCCCGCGTCTACGGCGCGCACGGGCTCTATCAGAACGTCCTCGACCGGATCGGCGGCGCCAACGCGTGGACCGGGCCCACCAACTATTGGGGGTTCCAGACCATCGGCCTGGAACAGCTGGCGGACTACGCCGGTCCGGACACGACCATCGTCGCCTTCGAGCCCATCCCCGAGGACGTGGAGCCGACCCTGGCGCGCAGCCCGCTCTGGACGCAACTGCCTCCCATCGCGCAGGGACGCTACGCCGAGCTTCCGTCGGTGCTGACCTTCGGCACGGTGCCGGCCGCGCTGCGCTTCGCACGGCTCTTCACCGACCTTTTCGACCCGGCCGGCCGAGGATGAGCGCGCTCCGCAGCCTGTCGCTGCCGCTGATCGCGCTGGCGCTTGCCGGCCCGGCGGCCGTGATGACCTTCTTGGTGCTGGAGCCAGGCCTGGCGGCACTCCGCGCCCAGGTCGTGGGGTTCGATGCAGACCGCATCCTGCTGCTGTATTCCGACCTGCCGAGGCTCGCGACCGCGCTGATCGCCGGCGCGGCCCTCGGCCTGTCCGGCGCCCTGCTGCAGCAGGTGCTGCGCAACCCCCTCGCCTCGCCGACGACGCTCGGCCTGTCGGCAGGCGCGAATCTCTCGCTGGCGCTCGCCACCCTCTATGCCCCGGGTCTCTACGCGTTCGGGCGCGATCCGATCGCGCTGGCGGGCAGTCTCGCCGCCGGGCTGCTGGTGCTCGCGCTGTCGGCCCGCCGCGGCTTCTCGCCGATCACGCTGGTGCTCGGCGGCCTGGTCGTCGGGCTCTATTGCGGGGCGCTCTCATCCCTGCTCGTCCTCCTCAACGACCGGTATCTGGCCAGTCTGTTCATCTGGGGCGCGGGATCGCTGCAGCAGCAGGACTGGACGGTTCCGACCAGCCTGCTCCCCCGCATCGCCGTCCTCGCGGCGATCACCGTCGCGCTCGCCCGGCCGCTGAACCTGCTGTCGCTGCCCGACGAGAACACCCGGGGGCTCGGCCTGCGCACCGCAACCGTCCGGTGGAGCGGCGCGGCGATCGCGCTCGCACTCGCGGCCGCCGTCACCTCCGCGGTCGGCGTCATCGGGTTCATCGGACTGATCGCCCCGACGGTGGCGCGCATCGCCGGCGCGCGAACTTTTACTGCACGTCTCATATGGTCGCCGCTGCTGGGCGCCCTGCTTCTCTGGTTCACCGATGCGGCGGTCACGCTGCTTTCCGGCCCGCTGGCGAGCTTCGTGCCCACCGGGGCGATCACCGCGGTGTTCGGCTCGCCGCTGCTCTTCCTGCTGCTGCCGCGCCTGCGCGTCATCGACCGCCGGCCGCCGGCCGAACGCACGGCCCGCACGTCGCGCCAGCGCAGCGCGCCGGCCATCCTGATCGCCCTCGCTGCCGGCCTCCTGGGCCTGGTCGTGGCGGCCGTCCTCATCGGGCGGGCCACGGAAGGCGGCTGGAGCACGGTGACGGCGTCGGTCCTGCCCTACGTGATCGACTGGCGGCTGCCGCGCGTCGTGGCGGCGCTCGCGGCCGGGGCCATGCTCGCGGCCGCCGGGGTCATCCTGCAGCGACTCACCGCGAACGAGATGGCGAGCCCCGAAGTGATCGGCGTGAGCGCCGGCGCCACGATGGGCCTCGCCGCCTCGCTCCTGCTTGCGGCCATGCCCAGCATCGCGATGCAGCTCGGGTTCTCGGTTCTCGGTGCCGCCCTGGTGCTTGTGCTGATCTTCATGGTGGCCGGCCGCTCCGGGTTCGCCCCGGAGCGGATCGTGCTGGCCGGCATCGCGCTCAACGCCATGCTGGACGCCTTCGTCGGTCTCTTCGCGGCAGCCGGCGACCCCCGCGCCCTGCGGCTTCTCAGCTGGATGGCCGGGTCCACCTACGGCATCGAACTCGGGCCTGCGTTCATCGCCCTGGCGCTGGCGATCGGGCTGATCGCGGTCGTCTGCCTGGCAGTGCGCTGGCTCGACATCCTGCCGATGGGGGCCACCACCTCGCGCGCGCTCGGCATCGCCGTCACCCGAACCCGGGTGATGCTGTTCTCCGGCGCGGTCGCACTGACTGCCGCCGCGACGCTCGTCGTCGGCCCGCTGTCGTTCGTCGGCCTGATGGCACCGCACATCGCCCGTGAGCTGGGGCTGAAGCGCGCCATGCCGCAGTTGCTGGGGGCAGCGCTGTGCGGGGGTGCGTTGATGGTGATCGCGGACTTCATCGGGCGCACGGCCGCGTTCCCCTACCAGTTGCCGGCGGGGCTGCTGTCAGCGCTGGTTGGCGCGCCATTCCTGATGCTGCTGTTGTGGAAGCACAGATGAGGCACGCCCGGACTACGAGCGGCGGGCCGGCCGGGCGTCTGAGCCAATTGGGGCGGGACGCGGCGCACGGCAGTTGGAGGCGGTGGGCTTTGCCGTGACCTTCAGTCCGGCATCGCGCCCTTGTCATGTCATGTCGCGCCTGCGGACGCTGGACCCACGGCGCCATTGCCCAGAAACGCTTGAGCACCTGTTTCCCGTCCGGCTGAAGACCGCCTGAACGGGGAGCAGGTGCTCAAGACAGGCAAACCGTGTCTCAGGTGGCGCGGGCCCGGCGCTTGCGCGGCGCAGGCGCCTCGGCCTTCGCCGCCGCGGCATCAGCCGCGTCGGTTGCTTCCTGGGCCAGTCTGAGTTCCTGCAGCTTTTCCATCTGCTTGCGGCGCGCGTTGCGCTCCGCCTCGATGAATTCCTTCGCGACACGGTCGGTTTCCGCCGCCTTGTGCTGACGGGCAACCGTGCCGTGTCGACGTTCGGCCTTTTTCTCAGTCATGAGATCTCCCCGAAACGCTTAACTTACTTGGACTTGCCCTGCTTGGGATTCGGAATCTTCAGAAAGGGCCCGGCATCGGAGGCTGCACCCATGTACTTCGGGCCAGCCTTCGGGCCTTTGGCCTTCGGATCTGCCTTCGGCTTCTTCTGTTCTTTGTTGCCGCGTCGTTCGTCTTTACTCATGTCAGGCTCCAGAAGCTTTCGCTCGATCGGCGAAGCGGCCGACGCGCACCCTGACGGCCGAGACCGTCCGCACGTCCCGGCCTAGCCGGGAGCGGCGTCAGGCTGAGAACGTCATTTCAGGCGAATTCGCCGCGTCGATTTCGCTTTCGCGGATGACGCGCTGCTGCGCGCTGGTCGAACTGCGGACGCGGTACTGGCAGTCGCCGTGTTCTTCCGGAAGCAGGGCAAGGATCTTGTAGCTTCCGCCCAGATCGCGAAGCCGGTAGGACCCCTTGACCCGAACACTCTGGCCGACCTTGTAAGCGTGGTCGCTCATGGCCTAACTCCTGATGGACAATCGGCCCGGAGGCCGGAGAGGCGCGAAGGCCGCGCCGCCATGGTCTGATCAGGCCGACTGCAGATCGGCCGCGGCCAGCTTGCCGTTGCTGCCGTTCTCGCGAACGTTGAAGGACACCTTCTGGCCCTCCACGAGGTCCGACATGCCGGCTTCCTGGAGCGCCGTGGCATGGACGAACACATCCTGGCCGCCGTCTTCCGGGGCGATGAAGCCGTAGCCGCGGGTTGCATTATAGAATTTCACACTACCAATGGTCATATTCGTCACTTTCGTTGAAAAGGCATGCGCAAACCCCGGAGCCTAACTGCCCCGGTCGCCAGGTCGAGATTTGAAAGGTGGAGCTGAACGAGCGCCTGAAGAGACGCGCAACGGCCAAGCGATCCGGCCAAATATCGATCTCAAACAGATTAAATAAAAACTGTGTCTAAAATGCGGCACAAGGTAATAAATTGCCGACGTTACCTAGCTAACCATGACTCACCCGGCGGCATTTTTCTTCGCCGACCCTTGCGGAAAGAACGTTTCCACCATGTCTTTTCGAATGCCGGGCCAGCGGGCAGCAGGTGGGCGGCTCCGGGGTAGGACAACGATGGAACAACCCGCGTCGAGGTCGCCAAATGCGCCGGCCGCGAGCTCGACGGTCCCTCGCCAAACGCACCGTCAGCCGAGCGCCGTCGCGTGGAAACGCCGCCCTTCCTCCTGCAGCCATGCACAGAAGACGGCCGCCTTCTTCGGGCCTCGCCTGCGCCGCAGCGCCACATAGCTGTCGCCGTTCGCGAGGAATCCGCAGGGCGCGATGAGGCGCCCCGCCCGGACGTCGTCGGCGACCAGCGGCCAGGGCGCCAGCCCCACGCCGAGGCCGGCGAGCGCGGCTTCCAGCATGAAATAGGAATGTTCGTAGGCCGGCCCCCTTGCGTCGGCGATCACCACGCCGGATCGGAGCGACCAGTCGCGCCAGGCCTCCGGCCGGGTCAGCGTGCGCAGCAGCGGCGCTCCCTCGAAACCCGGGCCGAGGGAGGCGGCCAGTTCCGGCGCGGCCACCGGCCCGATTGTTTCGTCGAAGAGATGGTGGACCTCGGTGTCCGCGGGCCAATCGCCGGAGCCAACCCGGATCGCGACGTCGCAGCCGTCCCGGGCCACATCGGTTCCGCGCTCGGACGCTGCAAGCCGCACGTCGATGCGGGGATGGGCAGCCTGGAACCGATGCAGGCTCGGGATCAGCCAGCGCATGGTGAGGGTGCCCAGGCAGGAGACGTCGAGCGGTCCGGCCTCGGCGTCCGAAACGGACCGCACGGCCGCCTCGATCTGGTCGAACGCCGAGGTCAGGCCCGGCAGCAGGGCACGGCCGGCGGCGGTCAGACGCGGCGCGTTCTTCGGCCCCTCGAACAGATCGATGCCGAGCAGCGCCTCGAGCTGCCGGACCTGGCGACTGACGGCGCTGTGGGTGACGTTCAGCTCGTCGGCGGCCGCCGTCATCCGGCCGCGTCGGCCGGCGGCCTCGAAGGCGCGCAACGAGGTGAGCGGCAGCAGGCGGCGCTTCATGTGCATTTTCCGAACATAGGAGGCAACAGAATATCGCTTTCAAACCGGTGCCTTGCATGGTCTCACTTGGACGGGGCGAGGAAAAGATCGAACTGAAACTCCTCGTCCCGTTCAGAATGCGGGAGACGATCACGGTGCGTGGCATCGGGCTTCAGCGGCCCGATGCCGTCGTGATCCAGGATACGGTCCGCCCCGTTGGCGGCGTCAAACGCACAGATCCAGGCCCCTCGCGTCGACGGGCCGCCGTCACCCGTCCGGCTGTCTCCCGATGAGCGTCACCGTCTTCTTCGCCGTCCTGCTTGCGGCGCTCTGCCACGCCGGCTGGAACGCCATCGTGAAGGTCGGCCTCGACCGCTTCCTGTCGGTCACCCTGATCGCGCTGGCGGCGGGTTGCGTGTCGCTCATTCCGCTGCCGCTGGTTGCCGTTCCGGTGCCCCCGGCCTGGCCATACCTGGCGGCCTCGGTCGCGCTGCACGTCGGCTACAATCTGTTCCTGATCCAGGCCTACCGGGTCGGTGACCTCGGCCAAGTCTATCCGATCGCCCGCGGGGCGGCGCCGCTGCTCGTTTCCATCGTCGCCATCACGGTGATCGGCGAGGCACTGACCGTGGTGCAGATGACGGGCGTGGTGATCCTGGTCGCGGGCGTGGCGCTGATGTCGATCCGCGGCGGGCGCGATCTGGCACGGATCGAGCGGAGCGCCGTCGCCTTCGCGCTCGGCACCTCGGTGTTCATCGCGGGCTACACCATCGCCGACGGGCTGGGTGCCCGGGCCAACGGTTCGGCCAACAGCTACGCGGTCTGGCTGTTCCTTCTCGACGGGCTGGCGATGCTGGCGGTCCTGCTGATCGTCCGCGGACGGGCGGGCCTGCGCGCGATGCGGCCATTCTGGAAAGGCGGGCTCGCCGGAGGCGCGATGTCCCTCACCGCCTACTGGATCGCCATCTGGGCGATGACGGAAGCACCGATCGCCCTGGTTGCGGCGCTGAGGGAGACGAGCGTGCTGTTCGCCGCGGTGATCTCCATCATCATCCTGCGCGAACCGCCCACCCGGTGGCGGGTTGCCGCCGCCGTGGTGATCGTCGCGGGCATCGTGCTGTCTCGCATCGGTTGATCCCCGTATCGGACGCTGCGGGTGGCGGCACGCCAACGCGCCGATCACAACCCGTTTATGACGCGGGGTGCCGGGTTGTCCGGGCGCGCGGACGCGCCACGTTCCATGACGGCTGGGGAAACGCTGACCGTTGCCGCCGACCTCCGAAACAACCAAGAGGCCCCGATGCGCTCGATCGCCCTTCCCCTCGCCGCTGCCCTGCTCTGGGGTGGCCCCGCGCTCGCCCAGTCCAACGAGACCAGAGCCCCGGTCCAGACGGCACCGCCCAACGCCCCGAACCAGTCGCCGGCGTTTCCGGAACAGACCCGAGCCCCGCAGCCGGCCGAGGCGGCCAACGTCGAGACGCAGACGATCGCCAGCGGCCTGCCGCAGCTCTGGGCCATGGAATTCCTTCCCGACGGCCGGGTGCTGGTAACGGCGAAGCGCGGCGCAATGCACATCGTCGGCGCCGACGGCACGGCCGGCCCGCCGATTTCCGGCGTGCCCGAGGTCATCGACCGCGGCCAGGGCGGCCTGCTCGACGTGGCGCTCGCGCCGGACTTCTCGCAGAGCGGGATGATCTACTTCTCGTTCTCCGAACCGCGCGGCGGCCGGGAGAACGGCACCAGCGTCGCCCGGGCCCGGCTCGAGACCGATGATCAGGGCGGTGGCGCGCTGACCGGCACCGAGGTGATCTTCCGCCAGACGCCCGCTTATGCCGGCGACAAGCACTTTGGTTCGCGTCTCGCCTTCGCACCGGACGGCACGCTGTTCGTCACCGTCGGCGAGCGCTCCGATACCCCCATCCGAGACCAAGCGCAGGACATCTCGTCGGGTCTCGGCAAAATATTCCGGATCAATCCCGACGGCTCGGTGCCAAACGACAACCCGTTCGTCGGGCGCGAGGGCGCCCAGCCCGAAATCTGGTCGTACGGCCACCGCAACCTGCAATCCGCGACCATCGACGCGAACGGCCGTCTGTGGACGGTGGAACACGGGCCGCGCGGCGGCGATGAACTGAACCGGCCCCAGCCCGGCCGGAACTACGGCTGGCCGGTCATCACCTACGGCATCAACTACAACGGCGCCCCGATCGGCGACGGCATCACCAGCAAGGACGGCATGGAGCAGCCGATCTACTACTGGGACCCGGTGATCGCCCCGTCAGGCATGGACGTCTACGACGCCAACGCGATACCGGAATGGCAGGGCGCCCTGCTGGTCGGCGGGCTCCAGAGCCGCGGCCTCGTCGTGCTGCACATGGAGGACGACAAGGTCGCCACCGAGGAATGGGTGCCCCTCGACGCGCGCGTGCGCGACGTCAAAGTCGGCTCCGACGGCGCCGTCTACGCGCTCGCCGAGCAACGGGGCAGGGGCAGCAGCATCGTGCGTATCGCGCCGGCAGGCAACTGACGCCTGGCCCCCGGTCGGACGTGGCCGGTATCAGCCGGCCGCGCTCGTCCGGCCCGAAATCCGGTGATCCACCTCGATGCGGTTGCGGCCGCCGAGCTTCGCCACGTACAGCGCCTGGTCGGCACGCGCATAAAGATCGGAAATCGTATCCAGCCGATTGCCGACGGCGATGCCGGCGGAGAACGTATAGGTAAAACCCGGGCGATCGGGCAATGGCGTGGCCATCCGCGTCAGAGCCAGCATCTGGCCGACGATGAGCTCCGCCTCCGCGGCTGTCGTGGCTGGCAGGACCAGCGCGAACTCCTCGCCGCCAACCCGGCCGAAACAATCCAGGCGACGGGCCACCCCCTGCAGCCGCTCGGCAAAGTCCTGCAGCACCCGGTCGCCGGATTGATGCCCGAAGCGGTCATTGATGGACTTGAACGAATCGAGGTCGATGAGCACGAAGCACCCGGCGATATCCCCGGCGGGCGCCGACGTCAGCATCTCTGCCGCCCGCGCCATGGTGTATCGCCGGTTCGCGACGCCGGTCAGTTCGTCGGTGTGGGATGCCTTGATCGCGAAATCCCGGTCCTGGCGGACGGCGCGCTCGTCCGGCCTGAGGTCGGTGATGTCGGAGGCGACACACAGCATCCATCCATCGGCATTCACGGTTTCCGTCATCCACAGCCAGCGGCCGCCGACGAGATCCGTTTCGAAGGCGCGATAGCCGGTCTTGCCGCGCCGCGACTGGGTGTTGGTAAGCCAGCCTTCGAAATCGGGATTGCGAATGATCGTGCCGCGACCGGCCCGATGGTTGCGCCGCATGATGTCCGCCCAGAACGGCGTCTCGCCCTCTTCGACGGCAAAGGCCGCACGGAACGCAGCGTTGGCGTAGCGCAGGCGATCGAACCCGTCATAGGCGGCCACGAGCACCGCCGTCTGCTCATAAAGGGCAAAGAACCTGTCGCGAACGTCGTCCATGGCCCGTCCCGTCGCGACATGGTCAGGTCCCGCGCGATTGCTGGCTCATTCGCCGCACGGTGGCCGGACGAGTCGCATTGCAGCGAACACGCCGGAAGGGTAGCAGCACGGGGCCCAGGCTCCAACACCGACCGGGCGGTGCACCGATCGCGGCCCGCAGCTAAGGCCTGCCCGGCCGTCCCGGGCAGGAATTCGCTGCGGTACCCGGGCGCCTACTTCGGCGCGTCGGGCGCGCCGAGTTCGTGGGCAACCTCGAAACCGTCCATGGACCAGGTCTGGATGTCCTTGGCATCGAGGTTCTGCTTCGTCAGGTCGACCACGCGGATATCGCTGTTCTCGTAGGTGCGGAAGTAGAACCGCTTGTTGGCGAGATCGTTGGCGCTCGTCCACTGGGTGTAGTCGGAGACGATGTTGCCTTCCTTGTCCTTCTCGTCCTCGCGCGCCACGCCCTTCGGAATGTCGAAGTTGTTGAGGATGTGGAACGCCTGGAAGATCCCGTGCTTACTGGTCGTGGTCGGGTCCACGCCATGGGCGAAGATCGCGGCCCGCACGAAGCGCGACGGCGAGGTGAAGTCGCCCGGCATGCCGAGAAGGCCCGTTCCCTGGCCAAGGCCGGTGATGGTGACGTCGCCCAGCTTCTGCGGCGGCACGTTCTCCAGACCGAGATTCACGTAGTTCTGCAGATTGGTCATGTGCCAATCGAAGGGCGGATTGTTGGTGATGATCCCGATGCCGTCATCGTGGATGTTCAGCTTGCCGTCGACGTACTCGACGACGATCGACGCGCCGGACGCATCGGTGACGACGTAGTGGACCGGCAGCACGAGGTTGAACTGTTTGAAGACGACCGGGGCGACGAGAACGTCCGGGAGCGCGTCCTTCACTTCCGACACGGTCGCAAAGCTGTCGAGCATGTAGGAGCCCAGCTCCCAGGGCGCCATCGTCTTGGCAGCGTCATCCGCCGTGTAAGGCTGGTAGCCGGCCGACTGGTCGAAATAGAAGAGGCCCACGGACAGGCCCTTCTCGTTGAGCCCGTCGATGATGAGCGGAAGCCCCATCGGATTCGTTCCGACGTTGGCATACTTCGTCTTCCAGGTCAGACCCGGCGAACCATCCGGCGTCGAACCGGTGCGCGCGAAGCCACGAGGCACGAGGATCACGCTCGATTCCAGATTGACGTTGAACTCCATCGTGCGCGCCCGCACGACGGATCCGTCCGCCGCCGTGAGCGTGATGCCCGTGCAGGCCTGGGCGGTTGAGCCCCACGCCATCGCGGCGGCGACGGCACAAGCCATCACCCTCATTCCACCGGAAACCCTCATTCCACCGGAAACCCTCATTTTCATTGTCATTGCAAACTCCAACAATCACCCGACCGGGAAGAGAACGCGTCGCCCGGGGCGGCGAGCCTACCCCTGCGGGACCACAGGCGACAGGCCTGAACCATCGAGAGTTGACAAGCGAGTCTTCCGGCTTACTTTCTCATATATGGAAATTTCTCCCAAGTTGTCCGAACTCGACCTGCGCATTGCCAGCCGGCTGAAGGCGCTCCGCCACGAACGGGGCTGGTCGCTGGACCAGCTCGCCGCGCAGACGGGCGTCAGCCGCGCCACCCTCTCGCGGCTGGAGAACGGCGAGGTCAGCCCGACCGCCAACGTGCTCGGCCGGCTGTGCGCGTCCTTCGGCGTCACCCTCTCGCGGCTCATGCATCTGGTGGAAGGCGACTTCGCACCACTCGTGCGCCGGGACGCCCAGCCGGGCTGGACCGACCCGGAGAGCGGCTTCGAGCGCCGGTCGGTCTCGCCACCAGCGCAGACGCTCGCCGGCGAAGTCCTCGAAGGAACCCTGCCGCCCGGCAGCCGCCTCGCCTACGACGCCCCGCCGCGCCCGGGCCTCGAGCATCACCTGGTCATGCTGGATGGACGGCTCACGCTGACGGTCGGCGACGACAGCCACACGCTCGGTCCCGGCGATTGCCTGCGCTACCAGCTTCACGGACCAAGCGTATTCGCCACGCCACCCGACGAAGGGGGGCGCTATCTCCTCTTCCTGGTGTGAGGTCCGCTGATGCAATCGTCCGCCGACGTTGCCCTCTCGACGCTGTCCGCCGAGGCTCTCGAAGGAAGGCTGAGCGAGCTCGGCGCCCTCCTCCACGCCTGCGTCGCCGCCGGTGCGAGCGTCAACTTCGTCTGGCCGTTCGTCCCCGCCGAGGCGGACGCCTTCTGGGAGCGCAAGGTGCTGCCGGCGGTGCGCGCCGGGACCCGTACGGTGTTCATCGCGGAGACCGCGGGACGGATCGTCGGGACCGTCCAGCTCGACGCCGACACCCCGCCCAACCAGCGGCATCGCGCCGAAATCGCCAAGCTGCTGGTGCATCCGGACGCCCGGCGCCGGGGCATCGCGCGAACGCTGATGGGCGCAGCGGAGGAGCGCGCCCGCGCGCTTGGACGAACGCTCATCACCCTCGACACGCGGACCGGCGATTTCGCCGAGCCGCTCTATGCCTCGATGGGCTACGTGGCTGCCGGCACGATCCCCGGCTACTGCCTGGACCCGGCGGGCGCGCGGCTCGATGCCACCACCATCATGTACAAGCCGCTCAAGGGCTTCTCGCCGCCCTCACCCGCGACCGCGACGGCCCGGAGCTGACGCGGTCGCACAGCCAGCTACCGCCTATCCTTATCCGATCTCAGTAGTTCTGGTAGGCTGCGGCGACCGCGCGGGACCGCTCGCGTTCCGCCTCTTTCCGATACCCACCGGAGCCATCAATGACTGATCTCTCCGCCTTTCCGGTCGCCCAGCGCTGGCCGGCCAAGCATCCCGACCGTCTGCAGCTCTATTCGTTCCCCACGCCCAACGGCGTGAAGATCTCCATCGCGCTGGAAGAGACCGGGCTGCCCTACGAGGCCCACACGGTTTCGATCATGGAGAACGAGACCTGGGGCCCGGAATTCCTGGCGCTCAATCCGAACGGCAAGATCCCGGCGATCATCGATCCGGACGGGCCGGGCGGAAAGCCGCTGGGGCTCTTCGAGTCCGGCGCGATCCTGGTCTATCTCGCCGACAAGACCGGCAAGCTCGTGCCCGCCGATCCGGCGCTGCGCTACGAGACGATCCAGTGGGTCTTCTTCCAGATGGGTCACATCGGCCCGATGTTCGGCCAGCTCGGCTACTTCTACAAGTTCGCCGGCAAGGACATCGAGGACAAGCGCCCGCTCGAGCGGTTCGTCACCGAAGTGAAGCGCCTGCTCGGCGTCATCGAGACCCGGCTCGAGGGCCGGGATTGGATCATGGGCGACGAGTACACCATCGCCGACATCGCGATGGTCGGCTGGGTGCGCGGCCTCATCGGATTCTACGAGGCGGGAGCGCTCGTCGGCTACGACGGTCTGTCGCACGTGCCCGCCTGGTTCGATCGCTGCATGGCGCGGCCGGCCGTGCAGCGCGGACTGGAAATCCCTCCCCGCCCCTGAGAAACGAAAAGGGGTCCGGTCGCACGCGACCGGACCCCTGTAGGCTTGTGATGCTGCCGCGACGCTCGCATCGACCATCGCGGTCAGCGATATCCCGACCGCTTCTCCGGATGGCGACCCGGTGTGCGCTTCGCCAGGAGCCGCGTCAGACCAGGTCGACCTTGCCGGTCGCGATGTTGTAGACGCCGCCCACGACCTTGACCTTGCCGGAGGAGACGGCCTCGGCGACGATCGGGGTCGCGGTCTTCAGCTTCTCGACGTTGTAGCGGACGTTCTCGGCGGTCGCCGCCACCAGCGGGTCCGCCGGGGTCGTGTCGAGGGCCTTCTGGACGCCCGGCTTCAGCGCATCGATGAGCGACGGGATGTGCCCCGGCAGCTCGGCGCCGGTCTGGATGACCTTGATGGTCGCGTCGATCGCACCGCAATTGGAATGCCCAAGCACGACCAGCAGCGGGATGCCGAGGACGGCTACGCCATACTCGATGCTGGCAAGACCGCTCACGTCGACGAAGTTGCCGGCGACGCGGACGACGAACAGCTCGCCGGGGCCCTGGTCGAAGGCCAGCTCGGGCGAAACGCGCGAGTCGGCGCAGGACAGCAGCCCACAGAACGGATACTGGGCGCTGGACCGGGCGTCACGACCGACCGAGAAATCCTTGTTTTGCGGCGTGTTGGCGGCGTAGCGGGCGTTGCCGTCCATCAGGCGCTTCAGCGCCTCGTCCGGGCTGATATCGTTCGGAGCCTGCGTGCTGCTCGCCGTCTGCGCGGCAGCCGGGAGAACGAGGCCGCCCGCCGCCGCGGCCGTCACCGCAAACGCGCCAGCACCGAGAAGGCCGCGGCGCGTCAGGCCAGTTTGATGCTCGTTGCACATGGTAGAATTCCTCCTCGATCGCCGCCCGGCGTCGCAAGCCCCCAGCTGATCATCCAGCTCTTGTCATCCTCATTTTGACCGTCGGAGGGTCTTCCGGCTACGGAAAAAATCAGAAGAAAGTTATCTTTTCTGACCAGTGTTCGGAATGCGCCCCCTGCGCCCGACACGGAACCCCTCGGCAGACGGAACGTTGGTCGCAGGAGGTTGCGGGGAGGCCGGCTTTTTCATGGACGTATCGAACGGTTTGAAATGGGCAGCGCGCGGCGGCTATGCGGCACGCGGCGTCGTCTACATGGTGGTCGGGTTCTTCGCGATCCTCGCCGCGGTCGGATCCGGCAGCACCGAGGACACGCGCGGCGCCCTGCAGAAGCTGCTGGAGCAACCGTTCGGCAGCCTGCTGCTTGCCGTGGTCGGGCTCGGCCTCCTGGCCTTTGCCGGCTGGCGCTTCATTCAGGCATTCGGCGATCCCGACGATCACGGCAGCAACGGCAAGGGGATTTTGATCCGGTTCTCCATGCTCGCGAGCGGCCTCATCCATATCGGCCTGGCGATCTTCGCCGCGGGGTTTGTCTTCAGCCTGGGGCTCTCCGGCGGCGGCAGCGGCGGCGGTGGCGATCCGACCAGCGGCTGGCTGTCTTGGCTGTTCGGCCATGCGTGGGGCCGCTACGTCGCGCTTGCCCTGACGCTGGTGCCGGTCGGCATCGGCTTCGCCCACATCCGCAAGGGCTGGAAGGCGGGTTTTGAGAAATATCTCCGCCCCGACTTCAACAAGCTGGGCCTCGTCAAGCCGATCTGCTCCTTCGGCCTGATCGCGCGCGGCGTGATCTTCATGGTGATCGGACTGCTCGCCTTCTACGGCGGCGGCATCTACGATGCGGGGGACGCGCCGGGCCTGAAGGACGCGCTTGCCTGGATCCAGGGATGGCCGTTCGGCTGGGTCGCCCTTCTGGCAATCGCGTTCGGTCTCGTCGCCTTCGCGTTCTATGCCTTCGTCGAGGCCATGTACCGACGCATCGGCATCGAAGCAGCGGGCCTGTGACGGCTGGGCCTGCCGGCGCGGGCAGACGCCCGCACCGTGGCCTGCACGCTCCGATGATCGGTCAACGGCGTCAAAGCGCTTCCGCTTCGAGCGCCATCTTCACGGCCGCGCGCTCGGACACCGCCCGGAAATGGGCCGCCAGCTTCGGGAAGCGGTCGATGGCGACCCCATCGGCGTCCAGCCAGCGCGAGATGGTGAACAGGTACGGGTCGGAAATCGTGTACGCCGCGCCGAACACGAACGGGCCCTCGAGCATGTGGGCCTCGATCATCTCGCAGCACGCGCCGACGGACTCCGGCACCTTCTTCTGCATCGCCTCGATCGCGGCCGGGTCGTCGGCCCAGCGGCTCCCGCGCACGCGGTGCGCATGGGCGACGTGCACGGTCGAACAGAGATAGCTGTTGAAGGCCTGGACCCGCGCGAAGTCGAAGGGATCTTCGGTCGGCGCAAGCCGGGACTCCGGATAGGCCTGGGCGACCCAGGCGAGGATCGCGGGCGTCTCGGTGAGATGGCCCCGGTCGGTCACCAGGACCGGCACGCGCCCCTTGGGATTGACGCTCTGGTAGGAGGCGGAGCGCTGCTCGCCGCTGGCGAAATCGACCCGCCGGAGATCGTAGGTCGCGCCGGCTTCCTCCAGCGCGATATGGACGGCGAGCGCACAGGTTCCCGGCGCGTAATAGAGCGTGAGCATCGCAACAGACCTTTCTCGAGGGGGCACCCGACGGCGACCTAGGATGAAAAGCCGCACCATATACCGGGCGCCGCCGATCCGCCCTGGATATACGGGAACGCCAGCTTAGATGATCCTTCCAGGATCGACACCAGCAGGGTCATTGGCAGCGCCGCAATGAGCAACCGAGACGCTTTCCTTTCGCACAGCCCCGCGCGCCGCGCCGTTCCGGCAGCCGCAGTGCTCGTTGCGGCGCTCGTCGCCGCGCCCGCCTCCGCCGCCACCTTCGAAAGCCGGTTCGACATCTCGATCGCCGGCTACAAGATCGGTGAATCCAGCGTCACCGCCGAGGTGACGGACACCGCGTATTCCCTCTCCGGCGAGGGCAAGGCGAGCGGGCTCAGCCGCATCATCACCGACGCCCGTGGCACCGCCACCGCCTCCGGCCGGATCGCCGGCGAGCGCGCCGTGCCGGCATCCTACGGTTACCGGTGGATGGAGGGCGACGACGACGAACGCCTGGCGATGACCATCCGCGGCAACGCGGTCTCCAGCCTGACGGTGACGCCCGAACCGCCGAAGAAGGATCCCGAACCCGACCGGGTGGTGCTGACCGACGCCGACAAGCGCGGCATCATCG
Organism: Amorphus sp. MBR-141; assembly: GCF_053628695.1. Classification (NCBI taxonomy): domain Bacteria; kingdom Pseudomonadati; phylum Pseudomonadota; class Alphaproteobacteria; order Hyphomicrobiales; family Amorphaceae; genus Amorphus; species Amorphus sp. MBR-141. The sequence continues at coordinate 144,064 of NZ_JBRJGW010000007.1, read as the reverse complement.
ATCCGGTCTCCGCCCTCGTCTGGCAGGTGAAGGCGCCGGCCGACACCGGCTCGTGCGCCCGCACCGTGCCGATCTTCGACGGTGAACAGCGCTACGACGTGACGCTGTCGCCAAAACGGCGCGACAGGTTCGACGGCGGCGACAAGGCCTATCAGGGGCCGGTCATCGTCTGCCGGATCGACTACACACCGGTCGCCGGCCACCGCGAGAACAAGCGCGAGATCCGCGAACTGCGCGACAACACCGGCATGGAGGTCTGGCTGGCGCCGCTCACCGAACCCGAAACCGACACCGTGTTCCTGGTACCCGTCCGCATCAAGATCCCGACCCGGTTCGGGCTGCTGGAGATCGCCATGGACCGGCTGAGCGTCACCAACTGACCCGGCACAATCCGGAACCGGCAGCGCTCAGCCGAAGCCGATGCCCAGATACTTCAGGATCAGGCCGAGACCGACGCAGCAGAGCACGATGTTGACGAACAGGCGGAGCGCCGAGACCGACATCCTGTCGCGCATGCCGAGACCCAGCTTCTGGCCGAAGAAGGAGGGAACGCAGCAGGCAAGCCCCATGATCAGCTCGCCACGCCCGAACAGGCCGAGGAGCGTCAGCCCTCCGCCGACCATCAGCATGGTGATGAAGAACATCACCGAGGTGACGAGGGCGAACAGCTTGCGGTCCAGCCGGTAGGCGATGAAGACCGGCAGCGAGGGAAACGCGACGAACGATGTCGTACCCGCCGCCAGTCCCGAGATCAGGCCTGAGGCCGCCAGCACCATGCCGCGCGGCGGCGGGCTGAGCGGCGGGGACAGGCCCGCCAGCTGGGTTACCGAAAACACGACCAGCAGCATCCCGATTATGGCCTGCAGCGCATTCTGGTCGAGCAAGGCGAAGATCCTCAGGCCGATCAGGATTCCCGCGATGAGGCACACATAGAACGGCCAGTAGGGCTTCAGCTGCGGCGCAGATTCCCGGTTGGCATAGCCCTGGACCAGGTTCGCCAGGAACGAGGGCACCACCGCGATGGCGATGGCCGCAGGCACCGGAACGAACAGCACGGCAACCGAAATCGTCACCATGGGCTGGCCGAACGACGCGGCACCCTTGACGAATCCACCGACCACATAAAGGCCCAGCAGTGCTGCAACGACGGGGAGCGTGTAGAGGGGATCCGCAAACATCGGCCGTCTGATCTTCTTCTTGTCGTTGGAAGCGGCCGATCGTCGTTGGAGGCGGCGGAGCGGAAGGGGTGGAGGTCGGCCGGCAGGGCGACCTTTGTCGCGCGTTGCCCGCCGACGATCAAGGACCGGGGCGACAATCCAGCATTGCGGGATTCGCGCATCAACGTCGGGCGCGATCTGCCCGCGCCTCAGCCCAGCGAGCGCACCAGGATCAGGGCCCCGGCCGCCAACAGCGCGCCGAAGAACAGACGCCGAAACGTCTTTTCCGGCAGGCGATTGCGGACGCTCTGGCCGAGAGCCAGCCCGATCAGTGCCGGAACGAGCCCGATCATCGAACCGATTCCCAACGAACTGGTCATGATGCCGCGGTCGGCAAGCGACAGCGTCAGCGTCAGCGAGGAGCTGGAGAAAAGCATGCCCATGGCCTGGATCAGCTGGTTACGGCTCAACCCCAGCGCCTGCAGGTAGATCAGGCCCGGCATCACGAACGATCCGGTCATCCCGGTGACCATGCCGTTGAGAAGGCCGGCGGCAATGCCGACCGGCCGTTCCAGGTCGGGCCGGACCGAGACCCTCAGGCCGAGCAGGCTGATCAGGGAATAGGCGATGAGAACCACGCCGAGCAGCGCCGTCAGATAGCTCAGGTGCACCCGTGTCAACGCCCCCGCCCCGACCCAGACCGTGAGTGCGGCTGCGACCAGGAACGGCCAGATGCGCCGGAAGGTGGATCCGGCTTCGCCACCGACCAGCGCCTGCCAGACGTTGGTCACCAGCGTCGGGACGACGAGGAGCGCCATGGCGGCCGGCAGCCCAAGCGTCGGCGCGAGCAGCACGATCGCCACGGTTGGCAGACCGACGCCGACGATGCCCTTGATGCCGCCGGCGAGGAGAAAGACCCCGGCAATCCAAAGGACGATGCCCATCTGGAGGCCGCCGTCGGGGTGAAGCAGGCCGAGCTCGACGCTCATCGCAGTCTCCGGAGGCGGCGCTCGCAGGCCGATGGGTGATCTGGGAAGGTTCCGTTCGGGCCGGAAGAAGCGGACGTCCCGCCGGTGGCCAGCCCGCATTTCTTATCCCCGGGTGACAGGCGAAGCAAAAATGCTCTAGATCAGGCCCGAACCGGATCGACCCGTTTTCCACCGTCGAAGTGCTCCCACGATGAAGTTCACACTGTCCTGGCTCAAGGATCATCTCGAGACCGAGGCCTCCCTCGACACCATCGTCACGACGTTGACGATGATCGGCCTGGAGGTCGAAGGCGTCACCGATGCGAGCGCGGCGCTGGCGCCGTTCGTGATCGCCCGGGTGATCTCGGCCGAGCAGCACCCGAATGCGGACCGGCTGCGCGTCTGCATGGTCGATCCCGGCACCGGCGATCCGATCCAGGTCGTCTGCGGCGCCCCGAACGCCCGCACCGGCCTGATCGGCGTCTTCGCGCCGCCCGGCACCCACGTGCCCGGCACCGGCGTCGACCTGAAGGTCGGCGAAATCCGCGGCGTCGAGAGCCACGGCATGCTTTTGTCGGAACGCGAACTCGGCCTTTCCGACGAGCACTCTGGGATCATCGACCTGCCCGCCGATACGCCGGTCGGCACGCCGTACGCGACCTGGGCCGGCCTCGACGACCCGGTGATCGAGATCGCCATCACCCCGAACCGCGCCGATTGCCTGGGCGTGTCCGGCGTCGCGCGCGACCTCGCCGCCGCCGGGATCGGCACCTTGAAGGACCCGGCCATCGCGCCCGTCGCGGGCAACGGCCCGTGCCCGGTTTCGGTGACGCTGTCGTTCCCCGAGGGCAACCCGATCTGCCCGGCGTTCGCGATGCGCAAGGTGAGCGGCCTCACGAACGGCCCGTCGCCCGACTGGCTGCGCCGCCGCCTGATCGCCATCGGCCTGCGTCCGATCAACGCGCTGGTGGATATCACCAACTTCCTCACCTACGACCGCAACCGGCCGCTGCACGTGTTCGACGCGGCGAAGGTCCACGGAGACCTCACAGTCCGCCGCGCCCGCGCCGGCGAAACGCTGCTCGCCCTCGACGGCCGCACCTACACCTTCGACGACACCATGTGCGTCATCACCGACGAGAACGGCGTCGAATCGATCGGCGGCGTGATGGGCGGCGAGGAGACGGGGTGCTCCGAGGACACCACCGAGGTGCTGATCGAATCGGCGCTGTGGGATCCGCTTGCGATCGCCCGCACTGGCCGCACCCTGAACATCGTCTCGGACGCGCGCTTCCGCTTCGAACGCGGCATCGATCCCGCCTTCACCCTGTCCGGGCTCGAGCTCGCCACCCAGATGGTGCTCGACCTGTGCGGCGGTACCGCGTCGGACGTGGTGCTGGCCGGCGAGGTTCCGGCCGACCGCCGCACGATCGCGTTTCCGGTCGCCGAGGTGAAGCGCCTGTCCGGCCTTAGCCTTGAGACACCCGAAGAAAAGGCGCTACGCGAATCCGTAGACCCTAAGGGCGACGCAACTGCGGCGATCAGCACCCGTATCAAACGAATTCTTACCTCCCTCGGCTTCGAGGTCGCCGGCTCCGGCGACGTTCTCGACGTCACCGCGCCGAGCTGGCGTGCCGACGTCGAGGGCAAGGCCGATCTGGTGGAAGAAGTCATCCGCATCGTCGGCGTCGACGAGATCCCGTCCCAGCCGATGCCCCGGCTGTCGCCCGTGTCCCGCAAGGTGCTCACGCCCATGCAGGTGCGTACGCGCCAGGCCCGGCGCACGCTGGCGGCGCGCGGCTTCGTCGAAGCGCTGACGTGGTCGTTCGTCTCCCGGCCCCACGCCGAGGCGTTCGGCGGCGGCAAGCCGGAGCTGGCGCTCGCCAACCCGATCGCCAGCGACCTGTCCGACATGCGCCCGAGCCAGGTACCCGGTCTCGTGCGTGCCCTGCAGAAGAACGCCGACCGCGGCATGCCCGACCAGCCGCTGTTCGAGGTGGGGCAGGTGTTCCTGGGCGACCGGCCGGACGACCAGAAGACGGCGGCGACGGGCCTGCGGCGCGGAACCGCAAAGCCGGCCGGCGCCGGGCGGCACTGGTCGGGCAATTCCGGGCCGGTCGACGTCTTCGACGCGAAGGCCGATGCGCTCGCCGTGCTGGCCGCCATCGGAACACCATCGGAACGCGTGCAGATCAGCCGCGATGCGCCGTCCTGGATGCACCCGGGCCGTTCCGGCACTCTCCGTCTCGGTCCGATCGTGCTCGGCCATTTCGGCGAGCTGCATCCGAAGGTGCTGGAGTTGCTCGACGCCGACGGTCCGGTCGCAGCCTTCGAGATCCACCTCGACGCGGTGCCGCCGGCCAAGCAGAAGCCGACCAAGGTGAAGCCGGCGATCGCCATCAGCGACCTGATGCCGGTGGCCCGCGACTTCGCCTTCGTCGTCGACGAAGCGGTCGAGGCGGCCGATCTCGTCAAGGCCGCCCGCGGTTCCGACAAGACGCTGATCTCCGGCGTGGACGTGTTCGACGTCTACCGCGGCACGGGCATCGAGGCCGGCAAGAAGTCGGTCGCGATCGAGATCACCCTGCAGCCGCGCGACCAGACGCTGACCGACGAGCAGATCGATGCGGTCGGCGCGAAGGTCGTCGCCGCCGTGGCCAAGGCGACCGGCGGCGTCCTGCGCGGCTGAGGCCGAACCCGACCCCGCCCCGCCGTCTCTTGCGGCGGGCGGGGGCGACCGTTATGTGACGGTCTGTTGCCAACTGTCCCGCCGGTCGCTTGTCGGCGCGCGGACCATCGAGACCACACCGGCTGGAGCCAGCATGCTGTCGCTCATTCAGGTTCTCCTGCTCGCGATCAAGATCTATACGTGGATCATTATCGGGGCTGCGATCTTCTCCTGGCTTTACGCCTTCAACGTCGTCAATCCGCGCAACCAGTTCATCGCAATGATCGGCAACGCGCTCTACAGGATGACGGAACCGGTCCTGCGCCCGATCCGCAGCATTCTGCCGGATCTGGGCGGCATCGACATTTCGCCCATCGTCCTGCTGCTGCTGCTGTTCTTCCTGCAGCAGCTGATCGTCAACAATCTGGTGCCGCTGATCCTCTAGATCGGCGCCTGGACAGACGCGGCCCATGCGACAAGGAGGGCCGGCCATCGCGTCCGACCGTCTCTTCGAGCGAACCGACGACTCGGTAACGGTCCGCGTCCGATTGACGCCCCGGGCCGACCGAGATGCCGTCGACGGCGTCCGCACGCTGTCCGACGGAAGCGAAGTGCTGGCGGCGCGGGTTCGCGCGATCGCCGACAAAGGCAAGGCCAACAAGGCGCTCGAGGCGCTGCTCGCCGCCACGTTCGGGCTGCCCAAATCGGCGGTCTCGCTGCGCTCCGGCCACACGGCACGGATCAAGACCGTGCGGCTGGAAGGCGATCCAAATGCGATCGAAGCCACCTGCAGAGCCCTCCCCGCAGCCTGAGAGAAGGACGATCAGCCGCCAGACTGTCGCGGATCAAAGTTCCTGATTTTGCGCGGGGGTGATTTCTCGTCATCGCCGCATGTTCTAGGAAGACTGCATCCTTCCGACCGACCGGAGCATCCCATGAGCGCCACCATCATCGACGGCAAGAGCCGCGCCGCCGCCCTCGACGCCAAAGTCACCGAGGCCGTGGCCGGCCTCATGGCCGCGCACGGCGTGACGCCGGGTCTCGCCGTCGTGCTGGTCGGCGACGATCCGGCGAGCGACATCTACGTCTCGAACAAGGTGCGGCGGACCGAGGCGGCCGGCATGCGTTCCATCGAGCACCGCCTGCCCGCCGACACGCCGGAGGACGAGCTGCTGGCGCTGGTCGCCACGCTCAACGCGAATCCGGAGATCGACGGGATTCTGGTGCAGATGCCGCTGCCGAAGCACATCGACACCGACAAGGTCGTCATCGCCATCGATCCGGCCAAGGACGTCGACGGCCTGCATCCGATGAACGCCGGGCTGTTGGTGCTCGGCCGCTCCGCCCTGGTCGCCTGCACCCCCCAGGGCTGCGTCGATCTCGCCAGGCAGGCGCGCGGCGGCGACCTTTCCGGCCTCGACGCAGTCGTCATCGGCCGCTCCATCCTGGTCGGCAAGCCGGTTTCGCTGCTGCTGCAGAACGAGAACTGCACCGTCACCATGGCCCATTCGCGCACCCGCGACCTTGCCGACCTGTGCCGGCGCGCCGACATCCTGGTCGCCGCGGTCGGCCGTCCGGCCTACGTGAAGAACGACTGGATCAAGCCCGGCGCCACCGTCATCGACGTGGGCATCAACCGCATCCCGGCGCCGGAGCGCGGCGAGGGCAAGACCCGCATCGTCGGCGACGTGGACACTGAGGCGGCGAAAGAGGTTGCCGGTGCCATCACGCCGGTGCCCGGCGGCGTCGGGCCGATGACCATCGGCTTCCTGCTGGTCAACACGGTGATGGCGGCGTGTCGCCGGCGCGGACTGCCCGCCCCGACGATCGCTTAGGCTCAGAGCAACTCGGGCAAGGCGGGGACCGTCCCCGCCCGCGCAGCCCGCCCTCGTCAACAGCCGCCTCAGGTGGACGCACGCACCAGGTGCAGGCTGAACAGGCCCTCGTCGTCGGTCCAGAAGGTCTCAGGCGTCCAGCCGGCCCGCTTCGCCAGCGCCGCGAACTCTTGCGGCGCGTACTTGTAGGAGCTTTCTGTGTGGATGCTCTCGCCCTCGGCGAAGCTGAAGCGCTCGCCGAGCACCTCGACCGTCTGCGCGCGCTGCGCGACGAGGTGCATCTGCACGCAGCCCTTCTCCGGCACGAAGCGCGCCTCGTGGCGGAATGCGTCCAGATCGAACGTGCCGCCGAGCTCGCGGTTGATGCGGCTCAACAGGTTCTTGTTGAACGACGCTGTCACGCCCGCTGGGTCGTCGTAGGCGGCGACCAGGCGCTCGGGGTCCTTGCAGGTGTCGATGCCGATCAGCATGGCGTCGGCCCGGCTTTCCAGCCGCAGCCGCTCCAGGAGCCCGGCCGCGGCGTCGGGCTCGAAGTTGCCGATCGTCGAGCCGGGGAAGAACAGCACCCGCCGGCCGGCCGGCAGGTCGCCGGGCAAGGTGAACGCGCCGGTGAAATCGGCGACCACCGGCGCCACCAGCATCTGCGGATAGGCGGCGCTGATGGACTGGGCCAGGGCCACCAGCTGATCGGCGGCGATGTCGACAGGCACGTAGACCGCGGCCCGATCGCCCAGCGCCTCCAGCAGCAGGCGGACCTTGACGCCCTCGCCACTGCCCGGCTCGATCAGGATCAGGTCGTCGCCGAGACTGTCGGCGATCTCGCGGGCACGCTCGGCCAGCACCGACATTTCCATTCGGGTCGGATAGTAACTGTCGACCTCGCAGATCGCCTCGAACAGCTTGGCGCCGAGCGTGTCGTAGAGCCATTTCGGCTCCTGCGTCTTCGGCGACGCGGACAGGCCGGCGATGACGGAAACGGCGAAATCCTCGTCGAACGACGCGCCTTCGAAGGCCTCGTCGTCGGGTACGGTCTGGGCGAGTGCCATCGGCGGTCCTCCGGTCAATGAAAGCGGCGGCACCGGCTCAACCGGCACCTCCGTCAAAACTTGCAGGCAATGGTGGGGTTCCCGCCCCGGTCAGCCGTCGCGCGCGAGCCGGAGCCCGGCAAACTGCCAGCGCTGGTGCGGGTGGAAGAAGTTGCGGTAGCTGGCGCGCGCATGCGCGCGCGAGGTGGCGCAGGAGGCACCGCGCAGCACCCACTGATTGACCATGAACTTGCCGTTGTATTCGCCGATCGCGCCTTCCGGCGGCACGAACCCCGGATAGGCGGTGTAGGCCGACTGGGTCCACTGCCAGACGTCGCCGTACATCTGGGTGAGCCCGCCCCCCGGCGCCGGCCGCGGCCGGAAGTGCCCGCCCTCGACGAAGTGACCGTCGACCGGGACCCGGGCCGCGGCATGCTCCCACTCCGCCTCGCGCGGCAGCCGGCAGCCCGCCCAGCGCGCAAACGCGTCGGCCTCGTAGTAACTGATGTGGCTCACTGGGGCGTCAAGGTCGATCGGCTGCGCGCCGCGCAGCCCGAAGCTCCACCACTCGCCGCCCTTGTCGAACCAGTAGAGGGGCGTCGTCCATCCCTCCCGCTCCCGCACGGCCCAGCCATCGGAGAGCCACAGCGTCTGCCGCTCGTAGCCACCGTCGGCGATAAACGCCTGCCACTCGCGATTGGTGGCAAGCCGGCCGGCCAGTTCGAACGGCTCCAGATAGACCTTGTGGCGCGGGCCCTCGTTGTCGAAGGCGAAGCCATCGCCGTCGTGGCCGACCTCGACCAGGCCGCCATCGAACGCCTGCCAGTCGAGGTCCTGCGAGCGGCTGGTCACCGCAAGCGGTTCCGGGGCACGGTAGGCCGGCAGTTCGGGATTGAAGGAGAACGCGTGCAGGAGATCGGTCAGCAGGAGTTCCTGGTGCTGCATCTCGTGATGACAGCCGAGCTCGATCAGCGCGGCGATTTCCGCCGCGCGCTCCTGGGGCGGCTGGCTCAGGAGCTCGGCCACGGCGCGATCGACCGCGGCACGGTAGTCGAGCACCTCGGCTGCGCTCGGCCGCGTCACGAGACCCCGCTTCGGCCGTGCGAAGCGCGTGCCCGCCTGGACATAATAGGAATTGAAGAGATGGAGGTAGCGCTCGTCGAAGAAGCTGTAACCCGGCACGTGGGGCTTCAGGACGAACTGCTCGAAAAACCAACTGGTGTGGGCCAGATGCCATTTGGCCGGGCTGGCGTCCTCCATCGACTGGACGACCAGATCTTCGGCCGTCAGGCCGTCCACCAGCGAGAGTGTCCGCGCCCGCGTTCGCTCGAACAGGGCAGTCGATTCCGACACCGCCGCCTTGACGGCGCGGAAATTGGCTGTCGATCCGCTCACGGTCACCCTCCGTCCCTGATAGCCGGTCAGCCGATCAGGTCAACATGGGCCCTCGGTCCCGTTTGTCGAGGGTGCACCTTGCGAAAAGAAAGTGACGCGCCGAGGGAACAAACCGGCGGGTCGTCAAATCTCCAGGGGACGCGCCTCGTCCGGCAGCATGATCGGGATGCCGTCACGGATCGGATAAGCGAGTTTTGCCGCCCGCGAGATCAGTTCCTGGGCGGCGGCATCGTATTCCAGGGTGGTCTTGGTCAACGGACACACCAGCATTTCAAGCAGTTTCGGATCGACCTTCTGCTTCGCTTCACTCATCGTTCGCTCCAGGACTCTCGGGGGCCAGGGCAGCCTTCGCCCGCCTCACTCAATTGATGGTCGGATTGTCGTCACCGCCGGACCGGGCAAGCTCCATCTCCGTGATGGCGACCAGCGTTTCGGCGCGCGCCTTGAGATCCGGTGCCTCGAGAAGCGCCTGCTTCTCGGCAGGGCCGTAGGGGCTCATCATCGCGAGGGTGTTCACGAGGATTTCGTTCGAGGCTTCGCGGACGCTCTTCCAGTCGGCCTGGAGATCGTTGGCGGAGAGATAGTCGCGAAACGCCTTGATCACCGCGTCCCGGTCAACCCCGTCCTCGCCGCGCGCCATGCCCAGGTCGCGGGCATAGGCCTCGGTGGAGATCCGGCACATGCGGAACGGCGTGGTGGTCGTCAGCTCCTCCTCGACGGTGAAGCGCGTGATGCCCGACAGCGTGATCAGGTAGCGGCCTTCGCCGCTTTCCTGGAACGCCGAAATGCGGCCGAGGCAGCCCACCTCGCAGATCGGCGGATTGTCGTCGGTCTCGTCGGTGTCGCCGTCGAACCGGGGCTGCACCATGCCGATGACGCGATCCGCCCTGAGGGCGGCATCGATCATCGCCATATACCGCGGCTCGAATATGTTCAGGGGCATCTGTACCCCCGGCAGCAGCAGGGCCCCCGTCAGTGGGAAGACCGGCACCACCACCGGCACATCGGCCGGTCGTTCGTAACTCTTGTTGCCTGCACGCATCGCTTCTGACCCTCTCGATGGTCGGGTCGCCCCCGATTCCGAGTTCTTCCCCGGATATAGGTCACGAAAACAGAAGCGACGACATTTTCCGGCGACCGACGATCGTCGCCGGGTCCTTGGGCCCCCAGACTTCGAAGAAGGACAGCAGTTTGGTGCGCGCCGCAGCATCGTTCCACTCGCGGTCCGCGCGCAGAATTGCCAGCAGGTGCTCGACGGCCTTCTCCCGTGCCCCGCTGCCGGCGAGGGCGACGGCGAGATCGAACCGAGCCTGGTGATCGTCTGGATTGGCCTGAACCTGCGCCTCGAGCGCAGCGGCATCGCCGGCTTCAGCGGCTTCGTCCGCCAGCGCGATCGCCGCGTGCACCGCCGCAACGTTCGGGTCTCCCGCAAGCTCCTCCGGAATCATCGCCAGCGTCTGCCGCGCGTCCTCGACGTCGCCGGCTTCCACCTGGCAAAGCGCCAGCCCGGCGATCGCCTCGACCGATCCGGGATCCTGCTGAAGGATGTCGAGATAAAGCTCCACGGCACCCTGCAGCTCGCCGGACTGGCGCAGCGCATCGGCCTGGGCCAGCGCCTCGGCCAACGCGGCACCGGGGCCGCCGGGGCCGGCAATCTGCTCGACGAACTGCTTCACCTGGCCTTCGGGAAGGGCGCCCATGAACCCGTCGACCGGCCGGCCGTCCTTGAACGCGATGACGGCCGGGATCGACTGGATGCCCAGCTGCTGGGCGATCTGCGGGTCGTCGTCGATGTTGAGCTTCACCAGCCGGACGGTGCCGCCGGCCTCGCGCACGACCTTTTCGAGAATCGGCGTCAGCTGCTTGCACGGGCCGCACCACGGCGCCCAGAAGTCGACCAGCACCGGAACGGCGCGCGAGGCTTCCAGCACGTCGCGCGCAAAGGTCTGCGTGGTGGCATCGATGACGACGCCGTCGCCTGCGGCCGCGCCGGCACCTGCCGGTGTCGCGCTCGCAATCTGGCGACCGTCGCTTCCGAGAAGGATCGGAGTGTCACTCATGGATTGTCCCTGTTCCTGCCGAGCGTTCGACGTGTCTTCGTCCTGACCGGACTTACACCACGATCGGACCTCGGCTGTCACCCGCCCCGCGTCTCCATGCACCTCTGGACACGCGCGCTACACGTCTCGATGGGACCGGACCGGACGAAGACCGCTTCTCGCCCCGAAAGATGGGTCCCGCTCCGACCGATTACAAACCGGCGGCGATGGCTTCCTCGGTGACGGCCACGATCTGCGGCGGGTGCCCCTCGCCGGTCAGGAAGGCGACCAGATCGTCACGGGCGATCGAGGTGGTCGCGGTGTTCTCAAGCGGGTGGAAATTGACGATCTCGTGCGCCATCAGGCCGGCGTCGAGGATGACGGTCACCCGGCGCTCGCTGTCGTTGACGATCCCGAACGGCGTCACCGAGCCGGGCGCCACGCCGAGAAGCTCCATCAGCAGTTCCGGTTTGCCGAAACTCACCCGCCCCTGGGCACCGATGAGCGTGTGGATCCGCTTCAGATCCACCGTGGCATCGGCAAGCACCGAAACGAGGAACACCCGGTCCTTCTTGTCCTTGAGGAACAGGTTCTTTGAATGGCCGCCGGCGATCCGCTGGTGCAGATCTTCCGACTCGCCGACCGTGAAGACCGCTTGGTGGTCCATGGTCGGCGCATCGATGCCGAGGCTGGACAGCCGGGCGAGCAGGTCGGCGCGGGAAACGGGCATTGGGGATACCTGAACAGCGGTGGGAGCTTTCATTCTAGCCACGAAGGGCAGCCTTTCGCCACATCGGTCCTGAGAACGCACGACGCCCCCGGGATTTTGGATCCCGGGGGCAGCCGCAATGCCCAAGTCATCAGCGAGGGTCGTCAGTAGGCCCGGAAGCAGACCCGCTCTTTCACCCACACCCGCCGTCCCAGATAGGGGTCGAAGACCCGTACCCGCTCGATGCGGCAGCGGCGCGGCGGATAGAAGCCGACATAGCCCGGCCCCCGACCGTAATAACCCGGGCCGTAGTGGCCGCCGTGATGGGCGCCGTGGCCGTGGTGCCCTTTGTGCCCGCCGTGACCGCCGCCCTTTTTCACCAGAACCGCCCGGCTCTCGACCGTGGTGGCGAGACCCGCCCCCGACAGCGGCGCGGCATTCGCCCCGATCGAGCCGCCGGCAATGGCGAACGTCGTGGCAATCAGAATGATCGTCTTCTTCGCAAACATGGCTCTCTCTCCTCCTGTCCGGCGGGACCCTTCCTGCCGATGACGAGAGAATGGGGAGCGAGCGGCTGCGACGAAGTGACGCCCGTCACGCGGGCGGGAAACCGGCGGTGACAACGCACGAAAGGGTGACGGAGGTCACGCGAGACGGCTGAATTCCGCTCTTCCGCGGGAAAGCAGCCACCTGGCAGTGTCGGGTCAGCCCAGCAGATCGATGAGGTGGGCGACCAGCGGCTCGTCGGCCGGCGGCAGCGGCAGCTCGCGCATCCGTTTCGGCCGCACCCAGCGCAGCGGCTGACCTTCCCGGCCCTCGGGCACGCCCTCCCAGCGCCTGCAGACATAGAGCGGCATCAGCAGGTGGAAGTCGTCGTAGGCATGGCTGGCGAACGTGAGCGGTGCCAGGCAGGGCGGCGTGACGATGATGCCGAGCTCCTCGTCGAGCTCCCGGACGAGGGTCTGCTCCGGCCGTTCGCCGGCCTCGACCTTGCCGCCGGGAAACTCCCAAAGCCCCGCCAGCGCCTTGCCCTCGGGCCGCTGCGCCATCAGCACGCGGCCATCGACGTCGACGAGCGCGCAGGCGACCACGAGCACCATGCGGGCCGGAGCGCTCCCTTCGACGGCCATGACCTAACTCCGGTAGTCACCGTTGATGGCGACATATTCCTTGGTCAGATCGCAGGTCCACACCGTGCCGGAGCCCCGGCCGATGCCGAGATCCACGCGGATGGTGATCTCCGGCTGCTGCATGACCCTGGAGGCAGCGTCCTCGGAATAGTCCGGATCGCGCTCGCCCTCCACGGCCACGCGAATGTCGCCGAACCAGATGGCCAGCTTGTCGCGCTCGGCCGGCTCGCCGGCCTTGCCGACTGCCATGACCACCCGGCCCCAGTTCGCGTCCTCGCCGGCGATCGCCGTCTTGACCAGCGGCGAGTTGGCGATGGAGCGCGCGATGGTACGCGCCGAACCGGCAGACTGGGCGCCCTCGACGGTGACCGTCACGAACTTGCGAGCGCCCTCGCCGTCCTTGACGACCTGGTGGGCGAGATCCTTCAGGACCTCGTTCAGGGCGGCGCGGAAGCGGCGCGCGGCAGCCGAAGTCGCGCTCTCGATCGGCGTGTTGCCCGCGGCACCGGTGGCGAACAGCAGCACAGTGTCCGAGGTGGACGTATCGGAATCGATGGTGATGGCGTTGAAGGTGTCCTTCACGCCCGCCTGCAGCATCCGCTCCAGCGCGCCGGGCGCGATTGCCGCATCGGTGGCGATGAAGGAGAGCATCGTCGCCATGTCGGGTGCGATCATCCCGGCGCCCTTGGCGATGCCGTTGATGGTGACGGTGACGCCGCCCACGTCGGCCGTGCGGCTCGCCCCCTTGGGATAGGTGTCGGTCGTCATGATCGCACGGCCGGCGAGCTCCCAGCCGTCGCCCGCCAGCTGCTCGACGCAGCCGCCGAGCACCGCCTCGAACTTCGACGGATCGAGCGGCTCGCCGATCACCCCGGTCGACGCCAGGAAGACGTCGCTGGCCGGTACCGACAGCGCCTCGCCGACCAGGTCGCCGGAGATGGTGACCGCCTGCAGCCCCTTCTTGCCGGTAAACGCGTTGGCGTTGCCCGAATTGACGAGCAGCGCCCGCGCCGTCCCGTTGCCGACGTTGGCGCGGCACCAGTCCACCGCCGCCGACGGGCACTTGGAGCGGGTGAACACGCCCGCCACCGTCGTCGCGGGATCGAACGCCATCAGCAGGACGTCGGTCCGGCCGGGATACTTGATCCCGGCCTGCGCCGTTGCCATCCGCACGCCCGGGATGGCCGGCAGGTCCGGGAACCGGGCCGGAGCGAACGGGGAAACGGCGCTCGACATGGCTCTGCCTCGCGACCTTACTGGTTGGTGCCGGGGGACGCCGGCGCGTCGGCACCGTCGGTCGCACCGTCCGCCGGAGCCGCGTCGGCCGGGGCGCCGTCGAGGCGCTCGATCGTCGCCTCTTCCTTGAGGGCGGCAAGACGCTCGGTCAGCGCCTCACGGACCATGGCGTCGTGCAACTGCTCCTGGACGTCCTCGAATGCCGGCGGCTCCTGGGTGCGCTTCTCCTCGACCTTGATGATGTGGTAGCCGAACTGGGTCTTCACCGGCGCTTCGGTATAGGTGCCCGGCTCCAGCGCGAAGGCGGCCGCCTCGAACTCCGGAACCATCTGGCCCTTGGAGAAGAAGCCGAGCTCGCCGCCGTTCGGGCCGGACGGACCGGTCGAATTCTCCTTGGCGAGCTCTGCGAAGTCGGCACCGCCGTCGAGTTCGGCGATCAGCTTGTTCGCCTCTTCCTCGGTCTCCACCAGAATGTGGCTCGCCTTGATCTCTTCCTGCGGTTCGAGCTTGCCGATCTCTTCCTGATAGCGGGCGCGCACGTCTTCCTCGGTCACGGCCTGCTCGATCTTCTGCTCGAAATAGATGTCGCGCAGCGCCTGGGCCTGAAGGAACGACAGCTCGGTCTGATAGGCCTCGGTCTTGTCGAGTTCGGCCGCGCGGGCCGCGTTGGCCATCACCTGCAGGTCGATCAGCGCCTGGATCACGACCTCGCGCCGCTGCGCCTCGGGCACCTGGGCCAGGCGCGGACCGAGCATCTCGCTGGCGCGCGCCACGTCGGCGTCGGTGATCGTCACGTCGCCCACGCGGGCGACATCCTGCGCCATCGTCGCAGTGGCGGTCGGGAGCGCGAGCGCTGCGACAAGCAGGCACGAGCGAGCGAAGGGGGTGATGCGCATGAATTCTACCTTTCCGAAATCGAGCGTCGCCACCCGAAGCGGGCGCACACTGTCCGAAAGCGGTCACGTTGACAACCACCAGACCCCCTCTTATGTCTCGGCTGCCGCCTCGGACCTCGTGTGACCCGCGATCGGTCCTCCCCGTCCGGCAAGCGTATTCCCATATCGGTCGATGAGGTCGACCCCGGGGCTTCCGGCGAGGCACCCAGCCGGCTTTAGAAATTCACTGTCCCCCTCGGAGGTTAGAGCGGCCATGATCGGGCTCGGCGGACTGACCCGAAAGATGTTCGGTACCGCGAACGACCGCAAGCTCAAGAGCTTTGCCGTCCGCGTGCAGGCCATCAATGCACTGGAGCCCGAAATCCAGGCTCTGGATGACGACGCGCTCAGGGCACGGACCCAGGCGTTTCGCGACGAGATTGCGGCCGGCAAGTCGGTCGACGATCTGCTCGTGCCGGCGTTCGCCACCGTCCGCGAGGCCGCGAGGCGCGCGCTCGGACAACGGCATTTCGATGTGCAGCTGATCGGCGGCATGGTGCTGCACGGAGGCGGCATCGCCGAGATGAAGACCGGCGAGGGCAAGACCCTGGTCGCCACGCTGCCGACCTACCTGAACGCGCTCACCGGCAAGGGCGTTCACGTCGTCACCGTCAACGACTATCTGGCCAGCCGCGACGCCGACTGGATGGGGCAGGTCTACCGCTTCCTCGGCCTGACCGTCGGCAAGATCGTCCACGGCATGTCGGACGACCAGCGTCGCGCCGCCTATGCCTGCGACATCACGTACGGCACCAACAACGAATTCGGCTTCGACTATCTGCGCGACAACCTGAAGTACGAGCTCGGCTCGATGGCCCAGCGCGGCCATGCCTTCGCGATCGTCGACGAGGTGGACTCGATCCTGATCGACGAGGCGCGCACGCCGCTGATCATCTCCGGTCCGCTGGAGGACCGCTCCGAGTTCTACACCGCCATCGACACCTTCATTCCGCAGCTCACCGACGAGGATTTCGAGCTCGACGAGAAGCAGCGCACCGCCTCCTTCACCGAAGCCGGCAACGAGAAGCTGGAGCAGTTGCTCAGCGCCGCCGGGCAGTTGAAGGGCGAGTCCCTCTACGATGTGGAGAACGTCTCGGTCGTCCACCACCTGCAGCAGGCGCTGCGCGCCCACAAGCTGTTCCAGCGCGACCGCGATTACATCGTGAAGACCGACGAAGTCGTCATCATCGACGAGTTCACCGGTCGCATGATGCCCGGGCGTCGCTATGGCGACGGCCTGCACCAGGCGCTCGAGGCGAAGGAAAACGTCGCGATCCAGCCCGAGAACCAGACGATCGCGTCGATCACCTTCCAGAACTACTTCCGCATGTACGACAAGCTGGCGGGCATGACCGGCACGGCGCTGACGGAAGCGGACGAGTTTCTCGACATCTACAATCTCGAAGTCGTCGAGATCCCGACCAACGTGCCGGTCTCGCGCATCGACGACGACGACGAGGTCTATCGCACCGCCAACGAGAAATACGCGGCGATCATCGAGCTGATCAAGGACTGCCACGAGCGCGGCCAGCCGCTGCTCGTCGGCACGACCTCGATCGAGAAGTCGGAAATCCTCGCCGAAACGCTGAAGAAGGCCGGCTATCGCCAGCGCGACTTCTCCGCCCTCTACGACCCCGACGCCAAGGGGTCCGCAAAGGTCTTCCAGGTCCTCAACGCGCGCTATCACGAGCAGGAAGCGCACATCATCGCCCAGGCCGGCATTCCCCGCGCGGTGACGATTGCCACCAACATGGCCGGCCGCGGCACGGACATCCAGCTCGGCGGCAGCGCCGACCTGCGGATCGCCCAGGAACTCGCCGATGTGCCCGAGGGCCCCGAGCGCGAGCAGCGCGAACAGGAGATCCGCTCCGCCGTCGCCAAGCTGAAGGAACGGGCGCTTGCCGCTGGCGGCCTTTACGTGGTCGGCACCGAACGCCACGAGAGCCGGCGCATCGACAACCAGCTGCGCGGCCGCTCCGGTCGCCAGGGCGACCCCGGCCACTCCAAGTTCTTCCTGTCGCTGCAGGACGATTTGATGCGGATCTTCGGATCCGATCGGATGGACGGAATGCTCCAGCGCCTCGGTCTGCAGGAGGGCGAGGCCATCGTCCACCCGTGGATCAACCGCGCGCTGGAAAAGGCCCAGTCGAAGGTCGAGGCCCGCAACTTCGACCAGCGCAAGAACGTCCTCAAGTACGATGACGTGATGAACGACCAGCGCAAGGTCGTGTTCGAGCAGCGGCTCGAGCTGATGGCCGGCGAAACCGTCCAGGAGACGGTCGCCGACATGCGCTACGACGTGGTCGAGAACCTGGTCGCCAAGCACATTCCCGAAAAGGCCTACCCGGAACAGTGGGACACTGCCGGCCTCAAGGAGGCCGTGCAGAACATCCTCAACCTGGACCTGCCGGTCGACGAGTGGGCCAAGGAAGAGGGCATCGCCGACGAGGAGGTCAAGGACCGGCTCGTCAAGGCCGTCGATCAGGCCGCCGCCCGAAAGGTCGCCAAGTACGGCCCGGACCTCTGGCGCCAGGTCGAGAAGTCGGTGATCCTGCAGATGCTGGACCACCTCTGGCGCGAACATCTGGCCACTCTCGATCACCTGCGTTCGGTGGTTGGCTTCCGCGGCTACGCCCAGCGCGATCCTCTGCAGGAGTACAAGACCGAGGCGTTCTCGCTGTTCGAGGCGATGCTTGCCAGCCTGCGCGAAATGACCACCACCCAGCTCGCCCGCATCGAGCTGCAGCAGGCCCCGCCGCCCCCGACCGATGCCGACATGCCGGAGATGCACGCCCATCACGCCGATCCGACCACCGGAGAGGACGAGATGGAGCTCGCCGACGCCGAGCTCGCCTACGAAGGTGCCCGCGGCGGCAACGGCGCGGCGCCAACGCGCGGCAGGGCCGCCCCTGCCCCGGTCGACACGGTTCCCGCCGCCAACCGCAACCCCAAGGATCCACGGACCTGGGGCAAGGTCGGCCGCAACGAGGCCTGCCCGTGCGGTTCGGGCAAGAAGTTCAAGCACTGCCACGGAAAGTTCGGCTGAGCCGGCTTTCCTCGCGGCCTGACCGGGCGCTCGCATGAGCGCCCGATGCATCTGGACCGGGAACCCCTGCCGCAGCGCTTGAAACGCGGCGCCGCCCTCAGAGCGCCGCCACCCTCTCGAACAGATGCTCGTAGCGGATCACCAGTCCCCGTCCGTCGACCTCCAGATCCGCCTCGAAGCCTGCCGATAACCCCAGATCGACGTATCGCAGGCGCGCCGGCCCCAGCCAGTCGTATCTCTGGCGGGAGCGTGCCACCGTCATCGAGGCGGCATCCACGTAGCAGGTCTCAAGGGTCAGGCTCTGCCGTTTCTCCCCGACCATCCGCCGGATCGGCAGGGTGTTGCAGAAGGGGGTGACGGAGAGATCGGGCTCGTCCGTGCCGTCGAGCTCCGCCCGGCGTGTCCCGTCGACGGTCCAGCCGCCGCTCACCCGCTCCAGCATCAGGGATGTGCGGCCCGCCGGGCCGACCTTTTCGACATGCACCGAGAGCGCGCGCCAGTCGGGGGTGAGCCGCCAGCGATGGGCGAGTTCGAAGCCACCATCGTCCAGGCATATGACCGTCGCCTCGGCGGTCACGGCCTCGGCGCCGACGCGGAGCGCCATGCGCTCCAGGCCCGCCACGTCCGTACGTCGCCAGAACAGAATTTCGGTGTCGCGCTTCAAGCGGTCCTCCCTGCCCATCGACATATCCCGGCTGATTTGCCCACGCCGCAATCGTCGCATCCGGCTAGCCGTTGAGGCCAGCCGAGATCCGTCCCGGAAGAAGCGAGCCCGGTCCGCCGCATGGATGCATTGCGCCCGCTCGGCTGTTGACGGACCAGCGCCCCTTGGCGACAACGGTCGCCACGCCGCTTTCCTTCTTCCTCCCAGGGACCGTCACCGACGATGACCTATCAGCAGGGTGCGCTCTTTGGCCTGTTCGTCGTCGTCTTCGCGTTTCTGATCTGGGGGCGCTTCCGCTACGATCTGGTCGCCTTCTCCGCCCTCATCATCGGCGTCATCATCGGCGCGGTTCCGACCGATCTGGCATTCACAGGGTTCGGACATCCTGCGACCCTGATCGTGGCGCTGGTGCTGGTGGTCTCGCGCGGTCTCGTCAACGCTGGCGCCATCACGGTGATCACCCGTGCCATCCGGCGCACGGGCGGCAACGTCCCCCGCCACGTGGTGACGATCGGCGGCATCGGCGCCGCGCTGTCCGCGTTCATCAACAACGTCGCAGCCCTCGCCCTGCTGATGCCCGTCGACATCGAGGCGGCCAAGCGCGCCGGTCGTCCCGCCGGTGCCACCCTGATGGCGCTCTCGTTCGCCACCATACTCGGCGGCCTCGTCACCATGATCGGGACCCCGCCGAACATCATCGTCGCCCAGTACCGCGGTCAGGTGGAGGGGACGCCTTTCACCATGTTCGACTTCGCGCCCGTCGGCATCGTCTGTGCGATCGTCGGGCTGGCCTTCGTCGCCTTCGTGGGCTGGCGCCTCATTCCGAAGCGCGAGGGCGCCGCCCCCGACGCGCTGGCGGCCATCAACGACTACGTCGCCGAGCTCGAGCTCCCGGAGGGCTCCAAGTCGATCGGCCGCCGGGTCCACGACCTGCGCACGGACGCGCGCGAGATGGACGTGGAGGTGCTCGGGCTGGTGCGCGGCGGCAAGCCGCTTCCAGGGCGGGCGCTCGCCGCTGAAATCGAGGAGGGCGACCTCCTTCTCGTCGAAGGGGCGCCTGAGGCGCTCGACCGGGTGCGCAGCGAGCACGAGCTGTCCGTGGTCGGCAGCAGCGTGATCGAAGACCTCGGCGGCAGCGACATGACGCTGTCGGAAGCCGTCGTCACCCGCGAAAGCCGCGTCGACGGCCGCTCCGTCGCCCAGATCGGTCTGCTGCGCTTCCACGGCGTCAGCCTTCTGGGCGTCTCGCGCCAGGGCAAGCGCATCAACGGGCGCGTTCCCGGCCTGACGCTGCGCGCCGGCGACATCCTGCTGCTCTACGGTCCGGCCGAACGCATGGACGACGTGACGTCGTGGCTGGGCGCGCTGCCCCTCGCCGCGCGCGGACTGAGCGTCACCCAGGGCCACCGCGCATGGCTGGCGGCGGGCCTGTTCGCGGTTGCGGTCGCCACCGCCAGCTTCGGGCTTATCGATCTCGCGATCGCGCTCGCCGCGGTCACGGCGCTCTACGTCGCGCTCGACATCGTGCCCATCCGCGAGGTCTACGATCATATCGAATGGCCGGTCGTGGTGCTGCTGGGGTCGATGATCCCGCTCGGAGCGGCCCTGGACGCGGCCGGAGGCACCGCCCTGATCGCCGACGGCATCGTCACCGCCACCAACGGCCTGCCGGCGGCGGTGATCCTGACGGTCGTGATGGTGGTGACGATGACGCTCTCGGATGTTCTCAACAACACCGCGACCGCCGTGGTGGCCGCCCCCACCGGCTACCAGATCGCCACCCAACTGGGCGTGTCACCCGATCCGTTCCTGATGGCCGTGGCCGTCGCCTCGTCGTGCGCGTTTCTCACGCCCATCGGCCACAAGAACAACACGCTGGTGCTGGGGCCGGGCGGCTACAGCTTCGGCGACTACTGGCGGATGGGGCTGCCGCTGGAACTGATCATCATCGCGGTTGCCGTCCCCATGATCCTGCTGGTCTGGCCGCTCTGACCTGCGCGATACCGCGTCAGGCCATGCCGCTGTACAGCACGCCGATATAGGCCACGTAGGCGCCGAGGAGCAGTAGGCCCTCGCCACGCGACATCCGGCCCCGGCTGCGCGCCATCACCACCATGGCGATCGACACGCCCACCATGATTGGGAAATCGAACATCAGCATCGTCTGAGAAACCGGGATCGGATGAACGAGGGCCGTGATGCCGCCGATGCCGAGGATGTTGTAGATGTTGGAGCCCAGCACGTTGCCGAGCGCGATCTCCGACTGCTTGCGCACGGCCGCCACGACGGAGGTGGCGAGCTCGGGCAGCGAGGTGCCCAGTGCGACCAGCGTCAGACCGATCACATCCTCGGAAATGTCGAACATGCGGGCGATGCTCACCGCGCCGTCGACGAGGAAATTGGCACCGATAACGACGATGACGATGCCGACGATCACCAGCGCGGCGTCGACGATCCACGGGAAGCGAAAGAAGAACCTGTCGTCGCCGCCGGAAATCTCGGCGACCGACGGCACGTCCCCGGCTGCGGCCAATTCGCCGCCCGTGTTGCGCTCGCTCATGTACAGCCAGCCCAGGTAGGCGACCAGGCCCGCCACGAACAGCGCGCCCATCCAGCGCTCCAGTTCGCCGGTCATGGCCACGACGGTGAAGGCGAGCGCGGTGGCGATGACCAGCCCGCCATCGCGCACCACGGCGGCGCGCGAGCACATGAACGGCCGGATCGCGGCGGCGGCACCGAGGATCAGCAGGATGTTGGCGATGTTGGAGCCGACGATGTTGCCGACCGCAATGCCGGGCGCGCCTCTCCAGGCGGCCTCCAGACAGGTCACCAGTTCCGGCACCGAGGTGCCGAACCCGACGATGGTGACCCCGACCACCAGCGGCGACATGCCCAGGCGGACAGCGAGCCGTGAGGCGCCGCGCACGAGAAGTTCGCCGCCGCCGAGAAGGCCGAGCACCCCGACCGCAATTTCAATGAAAATCATGCATGACCGCTTGGAGAAGGAACCGTCGGGGCGACAAGGTTGCGCGCGGGCCCGCGCGCCCTCTTAGATCGGTGCGGTCATCGCGAATTGAAAGGTGCGAATTTCCGCTTCCGGCGCCCTGTCCCTATCTCCGCGGGATCGGCTTCCAGTCCGGGGGCGCGAGTTCGAACGCCTCGAACTGGAAGGCCGGCGCCACGGTGCAGCCAATCAGGGTCCAGTCGCCCAACGGCCGGGCGGTCTGCCAGGCGTGGGCTGGCACGATCAGTTGCGGCCGCTCGCCGTTGAGCAGGTCGGGGCCGAGCCGGTGGGTCGCGCTGTCGGCGCCGTCCGGTGAGATCGTCAGTTCGAGCGGCCCCCCGGCGTACCAGTGCCACACTTCGGCAGCGTCCACCCGGTGCCAATGGGATACCTCCCCTGCCGGCAGGAGGTAGTAGATCGCCGTCGAATGGGGCCGTCCTCCGTGGTCCCGACTGTCGCGGAAGGTTTCGCGAAAATATCCGCCCTCGGGGTGGGGAAGCAGGTCGAGATGCTCGACGATCGCCTCGGCCGTCAATGAGTGCATTGCGCTATCCGTCTCGATTTCGTTCGTGGTTGCAGCGTCCGTCGTCAGAAGACGTCGCGGCGGCTTCGCAGCTCCGCGAACACGGCGGCCGGATCGGCGCCGCCCATCCCGAGCGCCTGGGCCAGCTCCGGCTCGTCGGCCCGCAGGAACGGGTTGGTCTCCTTCTCCCGCAGCATCGTCGTCGGCACCGTCGGCTCGCCCCTCGCCCGCGCCGCCTCGACCTCCCGCCGGCGCTCCGCAAGGGCGGTGTTGCCGGGGTCGACGCTGGTGGCGAACTCGGCGTTCTTCTGGGTGTACTCGTGGCCGCAATAGATCCGGGTGTCGTCGGGAAGCACCTGCCGCAGCGTCGACAGCGAGGCCCACATGGTCGCCGCATCGCCCTCGAACAGGCGTCCGCAGCCCATCGCGAACAGGGTGTCGCCGGTGAACGCGATGCCCGGATCGGGAAGCCAATAGGAGAGTGGACCGGAGGTGTGCCCGGGCGTCGAGATGGCCCGCACGGCCCACGGGCCGATGGTCGCGCTCTCGCCGTCGTTCAGCAGCTCGTCGAGGCCGTCGATCCGGCTCGCCTCGTCGTGAGGCCCGATCACGGTCGCCCCGTCGCGCGCCTTCAGCGCCCCGATGCCCTCCACATGGTCCGGATGATGATGGGTGATCAGGATGTGGGTCAGCGTCCAGCCGGCGTCGTCGAGCACCTTGGCGATCGGCGCGGCCTCGGGGGCGTCGACCAGCAGCGTCGTCCCGCTGTCGCGATCATGGACCAGCACGGCGTAGTTGTCCGAGCGGCAGGGGATGAGGCGGATGTCGGCGTCGGCCATGGCTGTCTCCCGGTTTTCATTGCCAAAGTGTCCTATCATCCCGACTTAAGGCGTGAACACGGAATTTCGACCCTCGGACGGATGTGACCCTCCATGCATCTCGAAGCGATCGAGATCCGAAACTTCTACCTTTCGCCCCAGGGGCGGATCGTCCGCCAGCTCCTGGGGACGCGGATCCGCGACATCTGGCCGGACCTGCGCGGCGAGCGGGTTCTCGGGCTCGGCCACGCCACGCCCTTCCTGCGGCCGCTGAAGGAGGACGCGGAACGGGTGATGGGCTTCATGCTCGCCCAGCATGGCGTGTTCGCCTGGCCGCCCGAAGGGCCGTCCGCCACCGCGCTGGTGGTCGACGATTGCCTGCCGCTTCCTGATGCCAGCGTGTCCCGCGTGCTGATCGTCCACGCGCTCGAGGCGACCACCGCGCCGAACACGCTGCTGCGCGAGGTCTGGCGGGTGCTGGCGCCCGGCGGACGCGTCCTGGTGGTCGTGGCCAACCGCACGGGCCTGTGGGCCCGGCTGGAGACCACGCCGTTCGGCGTCGGCCGGCCGTTCACCCGCGGCCAGATCACCCGCCTCGTGGAGGATCTGTCCTTCACCCCCTCGCGGGTGGAGCACGCGCTGTTCGTGCCGCCGTCCACGACCCGTTCGGTGCTGGGATCGGCGCGGGGCTGGGACCGCATGGGGGCGCGCTTCTGGCCGAAGCTCGCCGGCGTCGTGCTGGTCGATGCGGAGAAGCGCATGACCCAGCCGATCGTCTCGGGCCGCAAGCGGCGGGTGCCGGTGTTCGCGCCGGCGCTGGCCCCGAGCCCGACGGCCGGCGCCCGTGCCTGTCTCAGCGATGCAGCAGGAACACCGCCTGTTCGCCGAACAGGTTCCAGAACCACCACGGCGCGCTGATCGGCATCCGGCTTCCGACGCCGTTGAGCGCGATCGCCTGCTCCACCGTCGCGTCGAGTTCCTCGCACAGGGCGACGAAGTCGCGGATGGTGCAGAAGTGGATGTTGGGGGTGACGTACCAGGGCTCCGGCAGATGCGGTGTCACCGGCATCCGGCCCTGGAACAGGAGCTGCAGCCGCATCCGCCAGTGGCCGAAGTTCGGAAACGAGATGATCGTCTTGCCGCCGATCCGCAGCAGGTTCTGCAGCACGCTCTTCGGATCGCGGGTCGCCTGCAGCGTCTGGCTCAGGATGACGTAGTCGAACGAATCGTCGAGATAGCCGAACAGGTCGGCGTCGGCATCGCCCTGGATCACCGACAGGCCGCGCGCCACGCACTCGTTCACGCCTGCCTGGGACAGCTCGATGCCGCGCGCATCGACGCCCTTGCGGGTGGCGAGCAGCTCCATCAGCCCGCCGTCGCCGCAGCCGACGTCCAGCACCCGCGACCCGGGCTCGACCAGATCGGCGACGACCTCCAGGTCGAACCGTCCACGCTTCAGGGCGATCTCGGTCATGCAGCCGCCGGACCCGGGGGCTCGATGCCCCGCACATGGGCCGCGCCGGTCAGGAAGCCGCGCGTCACCCGGAACAGTTCCGGCTCGTCGAGCAGGAAGGAATCGTGCCCCCGGTCGGTCTCGATCTCCACGAAGGAGACGTTCGCCCCGGCGGCGTTGAGCGCGTGCACGACCGCCCGGCTTTCCTTGGTCGGGAACAGCCAGTCGCTGGTGAACGAGATCACGCAGAAGCGCGTCGGAGACCGGCGGAAGGCGTTCGCCAGGACCCCGCCGTGATCGACGGCCATGTCGAAGTAGTCCATGGCGCGGGTGACGTAGAGATAGGAGTTGGCGTCGAACCGGTCGACGAAGGTGGAGCCCTGGTGCCGCAGGTAGCTCTCGATCTGGAAATCGGCATCGAAGCCGAAGGTGATCTGCTCGCGGTCCTGCAGCGCCCGTCCGAACTTCGAATGCAGCGCCGGCTCCGAGACGTAGGTGATGTGCGCCGCCATTCGGGCGACGGAAAGGCCCTTCTTGGGGATGACGCCCTCTTCCAGATAGCAGCCGCCGCGCCAGTTCGGATCGGCCATGATCGCCTGCCGGCCCACCTCGTGGAACGCGATGTTCTGGGACGAATGCCGGGCGCCGGCGGCGATCGGCAGCGCCGCGAACACCCGCTCCGGATAGCTCGCCGCCCACTCCAGCACCTGCATGCCGCCCATCGAGCCGCCGACCACGGCGAACAGCTTGTCGATGCCGAGCCGGTCGAGCAGCATCGCCTGCGCGCGCACCATGTCGGCGATCGTCACCAGCGGCAGGTCCAGCCCGTAGCGCCTGTCGCCGTCGGGCTTGCGCGAGGCCGGCCCCGTGGTCCCTGCGCAGCCACCCAGCACGTTGGCGCAGATGATGAAGAAGTGGTCCGTGTCGATCGGCCGGCCGGGCCCCACCATCAGGCTCCACCAGCCGGGCTTGCCGGTGATCGGATGCGGCGAGGCGACATACTGGTCGCCGGTGAGCGCGTGGCAGACGAGGATGGCGTTCGAGCGCTCGGCGTTCAGCGTCCCGTGGGTCGTGTAGGCGATCTGCCACGGCGCCAGCGCCCGCCCGGCGTCGAGGGCCAGCGGCTGGTCCTCGCCGAACACCTCGACCATGCTCGACGGCGCATCGACCTCCCGGAGCCGGGCGAGACCGACGGCGTCGTCATGATCTGGCAGGTGGGTCATAGGGTCCCGGACACGCAACTTCGTCCCGCGCGCAACCATGTCCCGCGCATTGGAGGGCTAGCTAGGAAACGGCCTCGCCGGGTGTCAATGTTTTCTTTGATTTTGGCCCGGCGCTCTTCTAAGTGTGTCGGCTTGCGCGGCCAACGATACCGCGCGCTCTTCGTGGTGTTCCTCATGTCAAACTCGGCCTCCCGGGGGTCATCGGCTCCGGCCCCGGTGACGCTCGAATCGCTCAGGAGCCGCATCGATTCCATCGATGCCGAGATCCATGCCCTCCTGATGGAGCGGGCGCAGACCGTCACGGACATCGTCGCCGCCAAGGGGCCGACGCCGTCCGCGGTGGTGATCCAGCCCGCCCGCGAAGGCACCGTCCTGCAGCGCCGCCTGGAGGCGCATCACGGACCGCTCCCGCCGGCGATCATCACCCACATCTGGCGCTGCGTCATTTCAGCTTTCTGCGATCTGCAGCGCACGTTCCGTGTCCATGTGGTCGGCCTCTCCGGTGCCGACGGCGGCATGCGCGACCTGGCGCGCTTCTGGTTCGGCTTCGTGCCGGCGCTGGCCGAGCCGGCCGATGCGGCGGTGGCCGTGCGCGTGCTGCAGCGCGCCGAGAGCGATCTCGGCCTCGTGCCGCTGTCGGCATCGGGCCCCTGGTGGCGCGGCCTTGCCGCCGATGGCGTCCACGTGGTGGCGCGGTTCGCCCGGCCATCCGGCGAGACCGCCGACTGCCTGCTCATCGCCGGCGCCAAGGTCGGTCCGGCGGCCGGCAGCGCCAACGTCTTTGCCGTCAGCTGGCAGGGCCCGGCGACGCCGCCCGCCCTCGACGACGCCGACTATCTCGCCACCGCCCGCGACGGCACCGACGCCTTCGCGCTCGTCGCCACCCCCGCTTCGGCCGACGTCCTTCTCGACCAGTGGCGTCGGGCGGGCGACGCGCCACTGCCGGCGATCGCCGCGGTCGGCCAATACGATCCGGGGCTGGTCACGGCGGCCAGTTTCGGCGCAATGACGGTCCACAAGGAGCCCAAGTCATGAGTCAGGGCATGCCCGCAACCCGCCCCGTCCCGCGGTCCGGCGTTCTGGCAATCCACGCCTACGTCCCCGGCAAGTCCAAGGGCGGCAAGGTGCGCGAGTACCACAAGCTGTCCTCCAACGAGACGCCGCTCGGCGCGAGCCCGAAGGCCATCGAGGCCTATCAGTCTGTCGGCAAGGCGCTGGAGCTTTACCCTGACGGCGCTTCCACAGCACTGCGCGAGGCGATCGGCGAGGCGATGGGCCTCAACCCGGCCCGCATCGTCTGCGGCAACGGCTCCGACGATCTCCTCGGCATGATCGCCCACGCCTACATCGGTCCCGGCGACGAGGCGATCTTCACCGAGCACGGCTTCCTAGTCTACCGCATCGTGACGCTGGCCTCCGGCGGCGTGCCCGTCGTCGTGCCGGAGACGGACAAAACCGCCGACGTCGACCGCATCCTGGCCGCGGTCACCGAGCGCACCCGCGTCGTCTTCCTGGCCAACCCCAACAACCCGACCGGCACCTACCTGCCCCAGTCGGAGGTGCGCCGCCTCCACGCCGGCCTGCCGCCGCACGTCCTGTTGGTCCTGGACGCCGCCTACGCCGAATACGTCCGCCGCAACGACTACGAGGCGGGCATCGAGCTGTCCGGGGCGAGCGAGAACGTCGTGATGACGCGGACCTTCTCGAAGATCCACGGCCTCGCCGCGCTGCGGGTCGGCTGGCTCTACGCACCGGACCACATCGTCGATGCGCTCAATCGCATCCGCGGGCCGTTCAACGTCAACGCCCCCGGGCTGGCCGCCGCGTCCGCCGCGATCCGTGACCGCGCCTTCATGGAGGCGGCCGTCGACCACAACGCGACGTGGCTGCCGTGGCTGACCGAGGCCTTCACCGGGCTCGGCATCGAGGTGACGCCGAGCCAGGGCAACTTCCTGCTGCTCAACTTCCCCGACCGGCCCGGCATCAGCGCCGCCGCCGCCGACCGGTATCTGCTGGACGAAGGCATCGTGCTGCGCCGTCTGGATCCCTACGGGCTGCCGAACGCGCTGCGCATGTCGGTCGGCACGGAAACCGCCAACAAGGCGACGGTTGCGGCCCTCACGCGGTACATGGCGCAGGCCGGGGGGCAGCCGGCCGATGGCTGATCCCCTCTTCGGCCGGGTCGCCATCGTCGGCATCGGCCTCATCGGCTCGTCCATCGCCCGCAAGGTGCGCGCGCAGGGCCTGGCCGGACATATCGCCATCGCGGACGCCAACCCGGACGCGCTGGCCGAGGCGGAGCGTCTCGGCCTGGGTGACAGCTACGCGGCGAGCGCGGCGGATGCCGCGCGCGGGGCAGACCTGATCGTCTCCTGCGTTCCGGTGGGCGCTGCAGGCAGCGTCGCCGAGGAGTTCGCCTCCGTGGTCACCCCGGAGACGCTGATCACCGACACCGGTTCGGTGAAGGCGAGCGTCATCCGCCAGATGCTGCCGAAGCTTCCGTATCCGTCCCGTTTCGTCGCCGCGCATCCGGTCGCGGGCACCGAGAATTCCGGGCCGTCGGCGGGCTTCGCCGAACTGTTCGAGAACCGCTGGTGCATCGTCACGCCGACCGAGGAGACCGACCGTCGGGCCATCGAACTGGTGTCGGCGTTCTGGACCGGGCTCGGCGCCAACGTGGAAACGATGACTCCCGAGCACCATGACCTGGTGCTCGCCGTCACCAGCCACCTGCCGCACCTGATCGCCTACAACATTGTCGGGACGGCGGACGATCTGGAAGACGTCACCCAGTCGGAAGTGATCAAGTTCTCCGCCGGCGGCTTTCGCGACTTCACGCGTCTCGCCGCCTCCGACCCGACCATGTGGCGCGACGTTTTCCTGCACAACCGGGAGGCCGTCATCGAGGCCCTCGGCCGCTTCTCCGAGGATCTCTCCGCGCTCCAGCGCGCGATCCGGTGGGGCGAGGGCGACATGCTGTTCGACACATTCACCCGGACGCGCGCCATCCGCCGCGGCATCATCGATGCCGGCCAGGAGGTCGATGCGCCGGACTTCGGCCGCCGCCCCGCCACGCGGGACGGATCAGCCGCCGAAGAGAAGGGCGAAGGGAACCGGAGGAATGCGGCCGATCGGAAACAGGCCCGCTGACACCCGACCCGCCGCGATCGACAGCGGAAACGACCGCGCCGGCTTGCCGTCGATCTCGGTCTTCTGGCCGAAGTTCAGGACCGTCTGCATGACGCTGCGCAGGGTGTCGGCCTCCTGCGGCGACAGGACCCCGTCGAGATAGGGCAGACGGCCCTCTCCCGTGGTGACGGCGACGTTCACCGCGCCGTCGAGTGCCCCGTCGGGTCGCACCGTAAGGTCGCCGGCGGCCGACACGGCCGCATCGCCGGCCGTCAGCGACAGCCGCCTCAGGTCGATCGGGAACCCGTCGCCGGCAGCCGCGATCATCATCGGCCCGCCCTGGATGGCGGCGACGAGCGTCTGGGCGTTCCGAAGGACGGCGATCGCCTGGAAATCCACCGGCGGCTGGCCGGCCATGGCGTCCAGACCGTCGAGCCGCACCGCGATGTCGACCGCGTCGGGGGCGGCCGGATCGCTGCGCAGATGCAGCTCGGCGAGGGTCGCGGCGACCGGCGGCAGCCCGAACGAGGCGACACGCGGCTCCTTGATCGACAGGGCGAGCCGGCCGATCTGGTCGCCGTCCAGCACGACGCTGGCGTGGGCGAGAGACCATTCGACGCGGGTTTCGGGGAACGCCGTTTCGCTGATCACGGCAGGCGATCCGAATTCGGCAATGACATGCCGAGGATTGTAGATGAGCGCGACGGCGGTCAGGCTCGACAGCGTGACCACGCCGTCAGGCATCGTCACGCTGGTGCCTTCGCCGCAGCGCAGCTCGATGCGGAAGGGATAGCCGTCGATGCGCCGATCGACGCAGTCGAGAGCGATGCCCTGTTCGATCCCGTCGTCGACCACCTTCAGGAAGGCGCGTTCGGCATAGGCGGCCGCGATGAACCAGAACACCGACCAGACGACCGCCACGGCAACGAGCACCGATCCCAGGATCAGGATACGCCGCTTCATGCGGGACGGAGCCTTGCTCGGTTCGGTCTGATCGGCACGTGCCACGGTCGAGCTCCTGCTTCGTACGGAAATCCGTTCGGCCTTCCCTGGGCACCGCGCCGCAATCGGGTCGCCCGGACCAACGCCGACAAGGCGGGCCGCAACCCCATGCTGCGGTCCAGGCGGGATGCCGAACCTCGATCCCATAAGTTACGCCATACTCCAAGTCGAGAACGCCCGGGGCGGCCAGAACGACGCATGCGACGAACGGCTTCTTTCGGGTGCCGACGATGGCAGATGAGGGCCCCTCCCCCGGGCGGTGGTTCCGGTCGCGGAAAACACCCGATGGACAGGAACGGGTTCCGGATTCGATATGGTGGGCGACCTCTCCCGGTTGGATCGATTCGATCTTTCCGAGAGGAGCTTCGAAGGCGGCCGCGCTCGCACCGGAGCGATCTCACCGCCGCGGAACCGCTGCATGGCTCAGACGCCATTTCTGTGAACGATTTTTGGCCGAACGACGATGAATGATGATCTGTGGGTATTCGGGTACGGCTCGCTCATGTGGCGGCCGGGTTTTCCGTTCGTCGAGGCGGCGCCGGCCCGGCTGAAGGGGCGCCACCGGCGGCTCTGCGTCTATTCCTGGGTGCATCGCGGCACGCCGGAGCATCCGGGCCTCGTGCTTGGCCTCGACCGCGGGGGCTCCTGCCTCGGCCGGGCGTTCCGGGTCGCGGCGGAGGACCGGGAGCCGACGATCGCCTATCTCCGCGAGCGCGAGCAGGTCACCGCGGTCTATCTGGAGAAGGTCCTGCGCGGGCGCCTCGAGGATGGCAGCGGCCGCGAGATCGACGCACTTACCTACGTGGTCGACCGCAGCCACCGCCAGTATGCGGGGCTGCTGCCGCGCGACCGGCTGCTGGAGGTGGTGCGCGATGCGAAGGGGCAGTCGGGGCCAAATCCCGAATACATCCACGCCACCGTCGCCCACCTGGAGGACATCGGGATGCGCGACGCCATGCTGCACTGGCTGTCGGAGGCGCTTAAGACGCCCGCGTGAGGCCTTCTGGACGTGCGAGGACCGCCAAGGCGCACCGGGGCGGGACGCGGTGATGCGCGAACCGGCTTTCAGTCCGTCCCCTGGGCGACATCCGTTGCGCCGATCATGGCTCCCGAGCAGCCGGCGCGAACCCGAGCTCGCGGCACCCCTCCAGATAGAGCCGGTCGGAGGCCGTCTCTATCTCTTCGGTCATCCGGTTGCGGAACGCCTTGAGGCCGAGGCCGGGCGGGATCGGCGGCAGGAACTCCACCACGATCGTCCCCGGATAGCGCTTGATGGTGTTGCGCGGCCAGTAGAGGCCGGAGTTCAGCGCCACCGGGACCACCGGCCGTGCCAGCCGATGGTAGAGATGCGCCGTGCCGTTCTTGTAGGCAGGCGTGGCGCCCGGCCGGGTGCGCGTGCCCTCCGGAAAGATGATCACCTGCCGGCCGGCATCGATCGCCGCCTGGCCCTTCTCCGCGATCTCCGAGAGCGCCTTGGTACCCGAGCTGCGGTCGATCCCGATCATCCCGAACTTGCGTGCATACCAGCCCCAGAGCGGCAGGTAGAACAGCTCCCGCTTGAGGATGTAGGCCGGATCCGGCATCAGCGGCATCAGGGCGAAGGTCTCCCATGCCGCCTGGTGCTTGCAGGCGATCAGTGCGCCTTGCGCCGGGATGTGCTCGCGGCCGCGCACCTCGATCCGGGTTCCGCAGATGACGCGGAGCCAGAACAGCGACGAGCGCGCCCACAGCTTCATCGGCTCGACACCGGCCCGCCGCGGCAGGACGAACAACGGGATGAAGGCGACCGTGATGACCGCGACGTTCAGGAAGAAGGCGATCTGAAAGGCGATTGAGCGGGCAAGCAGCATCGACACCTGATCCATGGCGGGCCCGAAGCCGGCGGCGGTCGGCCCACATCATCCATCCGCCGCGCAGGGCGCCGCCCTGGCGGGCACGCATCCCTCGACGTCAGACATGCACATGCAGGAGGACGATGGAAAAGAAAAGTCCGGCGGATGCGATCCCGCGTCGCGCTCAGAGGTCGCGGCGAACGGCGGCCATCCGGATCAGCTCCCGGGTCGGCTCGCTCTCTTCCAGGCTGAGGCGCAGGCGCGCCAGCGCGAACTTGGCGTATTCCCGCACCATCACCTTCATCGCAGCACTGTCGCGGTACCAGTGGTTCAGCTCGAGATCCTCGTGGACCACCGGGAAGGGGATCAGCTGGCGGTCCGGCAGTTCGCGCTTCAGCTCGGCGAGCGTGCGCGGCATGTGATAGGCGCTGGTCACCACGATCAGCCGCTCGAAGCCGCGCGGCAGGGCCCAGTTGCGGGTCTGCTGGGCGTTCTCGATGGTGTCGAGGGCTTCGCGGTCGATATCGACGCAGCAGTCGAAGATGT
The DNA here is from genome assembly GCF_053628695.1 of Amorphus sp. MBR-141. Taxonomy (NCBI): domain Bacteria; kingdom Pseudomonadati; phylum Pseudomonadota; class Alphaproteobacteria; order Hyphomicrobiales; family Amorphaceae; genus Amorphus; species Amorphus sp. MBR-141. Next base: position 111,727 of record NZ_JBRJGW010000007.1, on the reverse strand, counting down.
CGCGGCGGGCGGAAATCGCCGAAGCGATCTGGCCTTCGGTGGTGGCCGGGTTGACCCCGGTGATCAGCAGCCGATTGGCCCGGCCCTCTTCCAGGAGCGCGATGGCGCCGTTGATGCGCTGGGATCCGCCGGTCAGCACGACGATGCCGTCGGCGTGCGGGTCGACCGGCTGCCGGGCGGCGGACACCTGGTCGGCGAACCACAGGAAGCCGGCGACGATGAACGCACCGAGCACGCTGAACGTGAACAGGCCCGCACGCGACAGTGCGCTCGAGCCCGCGGAGCGGCTTTTCCCGCTCCTCCGCTCGGCCTTCGCACTCATCGGCGGGGCGTTGTCCATCAACCGGTCCGTCATGGCAGTAGAGATTAGCCTCGAATGCGGCACTGGGAAGGCATTTCTTTCAACCTTGCAGCGAGAGCCGTGCGAAACGGCTCAATCGAGATTGGTGAGATGCCGGTGGACGGCGATGCGTGACGTGAGCGCCGTCAGGATCGCCACTGCGAATACGATCGCGAGTGCGGCAATATATCCTGGAAGTCCGATCGTCAGCGGTCCGAGCAGTGCCTGCGCCTGCGCCACCGACGCGGTTCCGCGCGCACCGCCCGCCACCAGCTCGATGGCGACGAACACGGCCACCGCGGAGCCGCCACCCAGCAGCCCTCCGATCAGCCCTTTGAGCAGGAAATGCTTCTGAAATTCGCGTGCGACGAAGCCGTTCTCGGCGCCGACGAAATGCAGCACCTCGATCACCTGGACGTTGGATGCGATCGCCGCCCGGGTGGCGAAGACGATCGACAGCGCCAACGCGATCAGCATCAGCGCGACGATGGAGAAGCCGCCGATCACCACCGTGCGCGCCACCGAGGCGAGCTGGCCCGACCAGGTCGAGTGGTCGTCGACGGTCGCGGTGGACACCTCGGCCGTTAGCGCGGCCCGGAAGGCGGCGATGTCGAGCAGCGCCGGATCACCGAGGGTGACCACCACGAGGCGCGGCACCGGCAGCTCGCCGAGATCGAGATCGGACCCCAGCCACGGCTCCAGCAGCGCGTTGGTATCGGCCACCGACAGCGCGCTGGCGCTATCGACGCCCGGCTGCGCCTCGGCGATGCGCACCGCGGCGTCGAGCTTCGCCAGCATGTCCTGCCCGTCCACCGGGCGGATCTGGATGGTGATCTCGCGGGAGATGTCGGACTGCCAGTCGCCCGCCGCCGCGTTGACCAGCGTCACCGCGCCGACCGTCAGACACGACAGGAAGGTCATGATGGCGATGACGAACAGCAGCGCCCGTCCGGCCACCGAGCGCGCCGGCACGATGGGGCTGGTGGCCGAGGTGCTGTCGAACCCGATGGTCCCGCCGTTGGGGTCGCGTCCGTCGGCATCGGCGAACGCGTCGTCGTCCTCGTCCCGGGTCCTGCGGCGGAAGAAGCGCACCATCGGACTACTCGGAAACCTCCAGCCGTCCGTCGAACAGAATCAGCCGACGCGCGTCGACCTGGTCCATCAGCCCGATGTCATGGGTGGCGATGACCACCGACGTGCCGAGCCGGTTGAGCTCGAGGAACAGCCGCAGCAGCCGCCGGGCGAGCGGCGGATCGACGTTGCCGGTGGGCTCGTCGGCGAGCAGCATCTCCGGCTGGGTGATCAGCGCCCGGGCGATCGCCGCACGCTGCTTCTCGCCGCCCGAAAGAACCGGTGGAAAGGCGTGCATCCGGTGACCGAGGCCGACCCAGCGCAGCAGCTCGACGACGTCGGTGCGATAGTCGCTCTCCTCCTTGCCGGCCACGCGAAGCGGCAGCGCGACGTTCTCGAAGGTGGTCAGGTGGTCGAGCAGGCGGAAGTCCTGGAACACCACGCCGATCCGCCGGCGCAGGCCCGGCAACTCCGTGGAGGAGATGCGGGTCACGTCCTTGCCGAAGGCGCTCATGAAGCCGCGGGTCGGCTTCAGTGACAGAAACATCAACCGGATCAACGACGTCTTGCCGGCGCCCGAAGGTCCCGTCAGAAACTGGAAGGAGCGCGGCGGGATGTGGAAGCTGACGTCCTTCAGGACCTCCGGTCCCACCCCGTAGCGCAGCCCGACATTCTCGAAGCGGATCACATCGGCTCCTGGAGCATTTGTCGCCCGGATCGGTCCGACCTGTCGGACCGGTCCGACCTGAACGAAAATGAAGTGCTGACACGGATCGAATCAGACGCCGCGATCGCGCGCCAATCCTGTGGACAGGGCGCCGTCAAATCAAGGCGCCGCCCATCGCTCCCGCTTCCGCGGGGCCTGGAGGAGGCCCCGCCGACGGTCCTCAGTTGCCGGGAAGCAGCCGTTCCAGATAGTCGAGCTCGATCATCGGCCGGCTCGGGTCGCTGAGCCGGTTGCGCAGTTCCTCCAGGATGCGCCGCGCCCGCTGCACGTCGATCTCGTCGGGGATCTGCACCCGGCTGGTCATGTCCGAGCCCTCGTTGCGCCGGAAGCGTCCGAGCGGGTCGCGTTCCTGCCCCTGGGCCGTCTGGCCGGGCTGATTGCCGCCCGGCTGGTTGCCGTTGCCGGCCATCTGGTTGGCCAGCGACTGGGCCCCCTGGCGCAGCCGGTCGAGCGCTTCGCCCTGATCGCCCAGCGCCTCGCCCGGGCGCGCCTGGCCGAGCTGGTTCTCCGCCCGGCCCATCGCCTCGCCCGCCTCGCCGAACTGGTCGTTCGGCTGCAGGCCCTGGTCGGCCAGCTGGTCCATCAGTTCCTGCAGGCGCTGGCCGAGCTGGCCCTGGCCCTCCTGCAGCCGGCGCAGCTGGTCGGCGAGCTCCTGCGGGGTCTGGCCCATGCCATTCTGTTCGCCGCCTTCGCCTCCCGGCTGGCGCCGACCCTGCTGGCCCGGCTGACCGTTGCGATCGAGGCGGTGGGTCTCGTTCATCAGTTCCTGCTGACGCTGGATCATCTTGCCCAGCTGATCGAGCATCTGCTCCATCTCGCCCATGCCGCTCTGCGGCATCATCTGCGGCGTACCGGCCTGCAGGTTCTCCATCATCCGCTGCATTTCCGACAGCAGCTGCTCGGCCTGATCGCGCGCGCCGGACTTCGCCAGCTCCTCGATCTGCGACAGCATCCGGTCGAGATCCTGCTGCGACAGCATCTGCGCGTTCGGATCCATCTGCTGGGCGGACGGAGGATTGCGCATCGCCTGCTGGGCCAGCTCGCGCATGTAGCGGTTCATCGCCTCGCGCAGCTCCTGGGTGAGCCGGGCGATCTCCTGGTCCGAGGCGCCGTTCTGCAACGCCTGGCGCAGCGCCTCCTGGGCCGCCTTCAGGGCACGCTGGGCATCGGACAGCTCGCCGTCCTCGATCATCACGGCGACGTTCCAGAGCGATTCCACGACCTCCGTCAGCGCCGCGTCGTCCCGGGCCGCCACCAGCTCGCGATAGAGCGAGTCGACGGCCAGATAGTGCCCGTCGCTGGAAAAGATCGCCTGCGGGTAGAGCATGAAGGAGGAAATGGCGTCGATGACGTTCGGCTGCGCGTTGGCGTCGTAGGCAAGGATACGCCGCTGCTCGATCAGCGCCTGGGCAACCGGCTGGTAGAAGCTGCGCGCCGGCAGCACGAACCGCCTGGGCTCGCTGCGTCCTTCCTGGCCGGTCGCATCGGTGGCAACCAGCGTCGCCTCCACCAGCGCCCCCGCCCACGGGTGATCGGACAGGTCCTTCTGGGTGCGCGCGGCACCGGCGCCGTCGCGGCGGCTCGGCAGCGCCAGCGGGAAGCCCGGCGGATCGATCAGCGGCCGGGGCGCGGCAGCGGTTTCCACCGACGACGGGTTTTCCACCAGCGTGAACTCGGCGCGCGCCTCGCTCACGCCGTAGTCGTCGCCGGTCTCGTAATGAAGCTCCAGCGCGCCGCGCGTGGTGGCGGTCGGATCGTCGGTGAAGCGGATCGTCGGCGCCGCGTCGGCCACCACCGAGAACGGCCAGCTTTCGATCACGCTGCCGCCGCTCTTCACCTCCACCCGGGCGCTTTCGGTCAGCGCCACCGTTGCCTCGCGCGGACCGTCGGCAGCGGCGTTCGGATCCCCCTCCGCGGCGGCGCCGACCGGCGCCGTCTCGACCGACTGCACCGCGCCGGCGGCCGCGACGTCGACGGTCACGTCCGGCGCGCCCTGGATGCGGAGCACCAGCTCGCTGCCCGCCGGCACTGAGATCTCGTTGGTTTGAGGACGGGCCGTGCCGGTCAGGAACAGCGGCGCCATGCCGGTGTAGGCCGGCGGCGACACCCAGGCGTCGAGCCGCAGCGACGGTTCGGTAGTCGCCTCGGGCGGCACGACGAACGCCGCGCGGATCCGCGACCAGTATTCGCCCGAGCCGGCGGCGAGGCCGACGAACAGCAGGATGCCGACCACCGCACGCAGGGCGTAGGGATCGCGCCGATAGAGCTTCGGCGACGGAAGCCGCGCCGACACCTGCTCCAGCGCGCCCACCATGCGGGCCCGATGGGCGGTCCAGAGGGCGCGCGTGCCACGGTCCGTGGTGTCGAGCGCCGGATCGTCCTCGTAGGCGGTCAGCGGTCGGTGCGGGACGCCCGACTGCAGCTCGAGGCGGTGGATGGCTTCGCGTCGACCGGGGATGCGCAGCCGCGCCAGCGGCACGAGGGAGGCGAGAAGCCCGACGCCGAACACCGCCAGGGCGCCGACGCGCAATCCGTAGGGGGCGGACAGCCAGAGGCCCAGCCAGGAGAGCGCCAGGAACAGGCCGACGACGCAGAGCGGCAGCGCCAGCGCCGGCCAAAGCCGCTCCCACAGCAGCGACAGCCGCGCCCGGCGCACGAGGCGGTCGACGCGCATCGCCACCGGATCGGTTGCCGGTTCGGCGGTCGTCGCCCTCGTCTCGTCCGGTCCGGACCCTCTGGTCATTCCCGCTCCATGCAGCCGCTCCACGCAAACCGATCCCCACGGCATGAGGCTAGCACGCCCCGTGCCATGAGGTCATTTAAGGCACGCATCCAAAAAGACCCGAGCCGACTGGCGATTTGAAGGCAAGGCAATGGCCATCGAGGCCGCGGAATGCGGCTCTCTGCAGCGAAACCGTACCTTTTGGGGGCTTTCGCGGGTCAGTCGAGCCAGGGCGGCAGGCTGTCGAGCCCAATCAATTCTTCGTAAGTCGGCCGTGGGCGGACCACGTGGAAGGCCCCGCCGTTGACCAGCACCTCCGGCACGAGGCGCCTGGTGTTGTAGGTTCCGGCCTGCACCGCGCCGTAGGCGCCGGCCGTCATCACCGCCAGAAGCTCGCCGCGTTCGGCCTCCGGCAGCATCCGGTCGAGCGCCAGGTAGTCCCCCGTCTCGCAGACCGGACCGACCACGTCGGTACGCACGGCCCTGCGCGCCGCGACCGTCTCGTCCACCGGCAGGATGTCGTGGTGGGCGTCGTAGAGCGTCGGGCGGATCAGGTCGTTCATGGCTGCGTCGACGATGAGAAAGTCCTTCTCCTCGCCGCGCTTGCGATAGATCACCTCGGTCACCAGGATCCCGGCGTTGCCGGCGATCATCCGGCCCGGCTCCAGAATGATTTGGCAGCCGAAGCGGTTGCCGTGCTTGCGGATCACCTCGGCATAGGCCTCGGGGCGCGGCGGAACCTCCAGCGTACTGTCATAGGGCACGCCGAGACCCCCGCCGAGGTCGACATGGCTGATCGTGTGCCCGTCGGCGCGCAACTGGTCCACCAGGGTGCCGAGAACGTCGAACGCCTGGTCGAACGGCTCCAGCGCCGTGATCTGCGAGCCGATGTGCATGTCGATGCCCACGACCTTCAGCCCCGGCAGTTGGGCGGCGTCCGCAAAGGCCGCCCGGGCCTTGTCATAAGGAATCCCGAACTTGGTTTCGCGCTGGCCGGTGGAAATCTTCTTGTGGGTCTTCGGATCGACGTCCGGGTTGATGCGCAGCGACACCGGTGCCACCAGGCCCATTTCGGTCGCCACCGCCGAAATCCGGGCGAGTTCCGGCTGGGATTCGGCGTTGAAGCATAGGATGCCGGCGGCAAGCGCCTCGGCGATCTCCCGGTCGGTCTTGCCGACGCCGGAGTAGACGATCTTGTCGCCCGGCACGCCGGCGGCAAGCGCCCGGCGCAGTTCGCCCTCGGAGACCACGTCCATGCCCGCGCCGAGCCGCGCCAGGGTGGTCAGGATCGCCTGGTTCGAGTTCGCCTTCATGGCGTAGCAGACCAGCGCCGGCAGTCCGTCCATCGCCTCCGTGAAAACGGTCAGGTGCCGCGTGAAGGTCGCGGTGGAGTAGACGTAGAAGGGCGTTCCGACGGCCTCGGCGATCGCCGGAATGGACACGTCCTCGGCGTGGAGGACACCGTCGCGGTAGTCGAAATGATGCACCCGAGGGCTCCGGGATCGGGGTCGGCAGCGGCCGGACCCAGGCTGATTACGAAAACGCGTCTTGCGCGCGCGCGGCACCGATCATGCGAACTCAGGGACCCGGCATTGGTCCCGACCGGGCCGGTCTGAACGGAAGGAAATCGCCTTACGTCTTCAGGATCGGATCGAGCAGGAATTTCGGCGAGCCATCAGGGCCGAGCTCCGGCTGAGGATGAGTGGCGGGATCCGGCGGCGGCGGCGCGTAGGGGCCCGCCCGTTTGCCGCAGGCCGAAAGACCCAGCGCCAGGCTCACCACAAGAGCCGCTCCCACAATCACGCGCCGATCCGCTCGAACCACGCTCGATCTCCCCGCTCGCGCGGCGCCCGCATCGGGCCGCCGGCCGTCCGTCCGTTCCATTCGCCGAACCGTCAGTCCCTTGATCCTCCGGAGCGCCCCTGCTGGTCAAGGCGTCGCCGCCACCGCTTCACCTGCGAACGCACATTCTTCGGCGCGGTGCCGCCGTAGCTGGTCCGGCTGGCGACCGACTTGGCCACCGATAGGACGCCTTTCAGCCGCTCGTCGATGCGCGCGTCGACCGCCTGCATTTCCTCAAGCGTCAGGGCATCGAGCGACCGCCCGCTGTCCGACGCGATCGCGACGATGCGGCCGGTCACGTGATGGGCTTCGCGGAACGGCAGCCCGGCCTCGCGCACCAGCCAGTCGGCCAGATCCGTCGCGGTCGAATAGCCCTGGCCGGCGGCGCGCCGCATGGCCTTCTCGTTGGGCACCAGATCGCGCACCATGCCGGCCATTGCAGCCACGCTCAGGGACAGGGTCGGCAGGGCGTCGAAGACCGGCTCCTTGTCCTCCTGCATGTCCTTGGAATAGGCGAGCGGCAGGCCCTTCATCACCGTCGAGAGCGTGGTCAGCGCCCCGAGAATGCGGCCGGTCTTCGCCCGCACCAGCTCGGCAGCGTCGGGATTGCGCTTCTGCGGCATGATCGACGAGCCGGTGGTGAACTTGTCGGACAGCTTGACGAACGCGAACGGCGCCGAGCACCAGATCACGATCTCCTCGGCCAGCCGGGAGAGGTGCAGCGCGCAGATGTTGGCGGCCGACAGCGCCTCCAGCGCGAAATCGCGATCGGAGACGGAATCCATCGAATTCGCCGTCGGACGGGCAAAGCCCATCGCTTCCGCCGTCGCCGCCCGGTCGATCGGAAACGCCGTGCCGGCCAGCGCGGCCGCGCCGAGCGGGCATTCGTTGAGGCGCGCGCGGGCGTCGGCGAAGCGGCCGCGATCGCGCCCGATCATTTCGACGTAGGCCATCAGGTGATGACCGAACGTCACCGGCTGCGCCGTCTGCAGGTGGGTGAAGCCGGGCATGATGGTCGCCGCGTGCGCCTCCGCCTGGTCAAGGAAGGCCGTCTGGAGTTCGGTGAGCGCCGCGTCGATGGTATCGATGGCGTCGCGCACCCAGAGCCGGAAGTCGGTCGCAACCTGGTCGTTGCGCGAGCGCGCGGTGTGCAGCCGCCCCGCCGTCGGACCGATCAGTTCGGCCAGACGCGCTTCGATGTTCATGTGGATGTCTTCGAGGGCGCGCGAGAAGGTGAACGATCCGTCGCGGATCTCGGCCTCGATTGCGTCTAGACCTTTGAGGATCGCCTCTCCATCTTCGCGTTCGATGATGGATTGCGCCATGAGCATGCGGCAGTGGGCACGCGAGCCAGCCAGGTCCTGGGCGTACAGCGCCTTGTCGAAGGCGATCGACGCGTTGATCTCCTCCATGATGGCGTCGGGGCCGCTCTCGAACCGCCCGCCCCACATCCGATTGCTCATGTCCGCACTGCTTTCATCGCCGTCGCATTGATCTTTGACCCGCCAGGGACGACCCGAACCCATGTCCGAACCAACCTGCAAGTCCCCTCGCCCGCGCCGCCGTGCGGCTGTCGCTGCCGCCGTGGTGCTGGTCGGCATCGTGGCCGGGGTGGGCGCGGTATACGTGACCGGCGGGTTTGCTGGCAACGGCGGCGACGGCCAATGCGCGGCGGCCGCATCGATGGCCGGCCGGCTCGACACCGCCGCCCAGGGCACGGTGGCCGGCTTCAAGCCGCTCGCGACCCCGGTCGACCTGTCCGCGCTCACCTTCCAGGATGGCGACGGGAAGTCCGTCAGTCTCGCCGATTTCGCTGGCCGGACGGTACTCTTGAACCTCTGGGCGACCTGGTGCGCACCGTGCCGGGCCGAAATGCCGGCGCTCGACGCGCTGGAAGAACGGCTGGGCGGCGAGGATTTCCAGGTGGTCGCCGTCTCCGTCGACACCAACGACGACGGCCGCGCCCAGGATTTCTACGCGGAAACAGGGATTTCGAACCTCGCCTTCTTCATCGAGCCGACCATGAAGCTGTTCGCAGCCCTGAAGAAGGAGGGCCTGGCGCTCGGCATGCCGACCACGATGATCGTCGACCAGCAGGGCTGCGCCGCCGGCGTGCTCAGCGGACCGGCCGAATGGGATGCTCCCGAGGCGGTGGGGCTGGTGACCGCGGCGATCGACGCCCAGCGCTGACGTGCGGCCAGGCCGGCCTACCACTCCCCCTCGGTCGGGATGTTCAGCGTCTCGCCGCAGTGCTTGCAGTGGACCGCATCGGGATCGTGGCGGCTCAGGCCGCAGTCCGGGCAGGAATACTGCACCTTCGTCGGCCGGAAGATCGTCTGCGCGAGGCGCAGGAACAGGCCGACCCCGAACATCATGATGAGAACGGCGAGCACGCGGCCGATGGTGTCGGTCAGGACGATGTCGCCGTAGCCCGTCGTCGTCAGCGTCGTAACGGTGAAGTAGAGCGCGTCGAAATAGGTTTGGATCTGCGGATTTCGCTGGTCTTCCAGGACGAACACCACGGCCGTCACCACGAAGATGAAGACGGTGAGATTCAACGCGGACTGTATAACCTCCTCGTTGCGCAGAAACCACTTCGAGTATTTACGCAGATCCTTGACGACATGATAGGAGCGCAGCAGCCTCAGCATCCTGATGACGCGCAGGAAGCCGAGATTGTCGATGAAGGCACTGGCAAAAAGACTGACGATGACGATCAGGTCGCAGATCGCCGTGAAGGAGCGCAGAAAGCGCAGCGGGCGATCCGCGATCAGCGTGCGCGCTGCGAAGTCCGCGACGACGAGGAGACCGATCAAATAGTCCACAAGGTGCCAGAAATGGCTGATTTCCAGCGTGGACGTCACCAGAAAATAGGCGATCAGCGCCAGATCGAGCACCAGAAGCGCAACGCGGAAGCGCTGCGCAGCGCGCGTATCGCCGTAATAAAGCGCGGACAGAACTGCGCGAATCCGCGCTATTCGCGTGGTTTGTGGCTGCGCACGCGCAGCCCCCTCCGTCTCGGTCGTCTTCTCGCTCACGCGGGCTGACACCTCCTGCATCCCTGTCCGCCCATAGCGTAGATTTGAGCGCGCCGCACCCACCTCGCGCAATCCGCCGCCTCGACACGCCCGATCCGTTCATGAAATTTCAGGGCCGAGGGTGTAGCATCGGGTGCCGCACGGGAAGCGCCGGCCGAATGGCGCTCGGCGGCGGGCACGAGGGAGTGGGACGTATGGGTTGGCTCGGATTTCCCCGGGGGATGATGCGCGTGGCCGCGGCGGCGGCCGTTGCGATGGGCGCGGCCACGATGGCCGCCGGCCCGGCGGCCGCCCAGGATCGCGAAATCGTCACCTACCGCGACACCGACCTGCCCGGCTTCGACTACCAGACCCTCAAGGAGGTGCCGCAGTCGGTCTGCGAATCCGCCTGCATCGCCGACACCCAGTGCCGGGCCTTCACCTACAACGAGCGCGCCCAGTGGTGCTTCCTGAAGTCCGACGTGGGGCCGCGTGAGCGCTTCGTCGGCGCGCTGTCGGGCGAGATCCGCACGGTCGACCGCGGCCAGGCCGCCCAGGCAGAGCCACTGCCGCTGCCCGACGTGTCATTCTTGCCCGAGGACACGGTGCGCGACGCGACGCGGCTGAGGGCCCAGGCGCTGGCGGCCATGCGCACCGGCCAGACCATCGGCCGCTTCAACCCCGGCTACGCCCGCCAGCTCACCGACGGCCCCGGCTGGGCGTGGACCGACGAGGCCCGCGACCTCCTGCAGATCAAGACCGACGACTGGCGCCAGCAGCAGGAACTGCCGCAGCAGGCCGCCGCTTCTGCCTATCTCGGCCTGACGCGCGCCACCGACGCCGCCCAGCAGGCGACCGCGCTCGCCACCCTGTCGGACGCCCTGCAGCGCCAGTCGCTGTGGCGGCCGGCGATCGAGGCGATGAAGGCGAGCCTCTCCATCGTCGACGATCCCGCGACGCGCCAGCGCTTCGAGGCGCTGCGCGACGAATACGGCTTCCGGATCCTCGACTATTCGGTGGATTCCGACGCCGCAAGCCCGCGCATGTGCGTGCAGTTCTCCGAAAACCTGCAGGGCGCCCCGGCCGAGCTCGCCAAGTATGTCAGCGTCGAGGAGATCCGCGACCCGGTCGTCTCGGTCGACGACCGCCAGCTCTGCATCGACGGGCTGAAGCACGGCGAGCGCTACCACGTGACGGTGCGCGCCGGCCTGCCCTCCACGGTGGGCGAGACGCTGGCGAACTCCGCGCCGTTCTCCATCTACGTGCGCGACCAGGCGCCGATCGCCCGCTTCTCCGGCAACGCCTACGTGCTGCCGCGCACCGGCGCCGTCGGCATTCCGGTGACCACCGTCAACACCCGCGAGCTCACCGTGGAGATCCTGCGGATCGGCGACCGGGGGCTGGCCGGCACCATCCGCGGCGGCGACTTCAAGCGGCAGCTGTCGTCCTGGGAGGTCGACAACATCGTCGGCGGCACCGGCTCCCGCGTCTGGTCCGGCGCGATGGACGTGACCATGTCCCTCAACGAGGAAATCACCACGGCCTTCCCGGTGTCCGAGGCGATCGGCACGCTGGAGCCCGGCGTCTACGTGATGACCGCCAAGCCCATCGAGGACAGCGAGACTTACGGCCAGCTGGCCACCCAGTGGTTCATCGTCTCCGACCTCGGCCTTGCCGCCATGTCGGGCACCGCGGGCGTCGATGCCTTCGTGCGCTCGATCGCCACTGCCGACGCGCTTGCGGGCGTCGAGGTGCGGCTGATCGCCCGCAACGACCAGATCCTCGCCACCGGCAAGACCGATGCGACCGGCCACGCGCTGCTGGAAACCCAGGCCGCGCCCCAGGCCGGCGACGGCATGACGCCGGCGCTGCTGGTGGCCGAGACCGAGAGCGGCGACTACGCCTTCCTGGACCTGACGGCGGCCGGCTTCGAGCTGACCGACCGGGGCGACCAGGGCCGCCCGGCCCCCGGCCCCCTCGACGCCTTCGTGGTGAGCGAGCGCGGCATCTACCGGGGCGGCGAGACGGTGCACCTGACGACGCTGCTGCGCGCCGACGATGCCGTCGCCACCACCGGGGTGCCGCTTACCCTGATCGTCCGCCGCCCCGACGGCATGGAGGACCGCCGCATCGTGCTCACCGGCGACCGCGCCGGCGGCTTCGCCACCGACATCGGCCTGCTGGCAGGCGCGATGACCGGCACCTGGCGGGTGTCCGCCTACGTGGACCCGAAGGCCCAGGCGATCGGCGGCACCACCTTCCTGGTCGAGGACTACGTGCCCGAGCGCATCGAGGTGAGCCTCGAGGCCGCGCAAGGCCCGGTCACCGCGGGCGGCCAGCTGGCGATCGACGTGGACGCCCAGTATCTCTACGGCGCGCCCGCTGCCGGCCTCACGCTGGAAGGCGAGACGGTCATCAAGCCCGCCGAGGAGGTGCCCGGCTTTGCCGGCTATTCGTTCGGCCTGGACGACGACCAGCTGACACCGGAGCGCGCACCGCTGGTGGAGCTGCCGCTCACCGGCCCCGACGGCCGGGCGACCATCTCCGCCGGCATCCCGACGTTTGCCGCCACCACCCGGCCGCTGGAGGCCGAGGTAACCGTGCGGGTGCGCGAGGCCTCCGGCCGCGCCGTGGAAGAACGCATCACCCGGGCCGTCGCCCCCTCCGCGCCGATGATCGGCGTGAAGCCGCTGTTCTCCGGCGACCAGGTGAGCGAGGGCGCCACCGCCGGGTTCGAGGTGATCGCCATCGGGACCTCCGGCGAACGCATCGACCTTGCCGGCGCAAACTGGGAACTGCTCAAGGTGAACCGCCGCTTCCAGTGGTACCGCGACGGCTCGAACTGGACCTACGAGCCGATCGTGTCCACCCAGCGGGTCGCCAACGGCACCGTCGATCTCACCACCGGCGACACCGCCCGCATCTCCGCGGCCGTCGACTGGGGCAGCTACCGGCTCGAAGTCACCGATCCGGGCAGCGCCACCACCGCGACCAGCGTGACCTTCTCCGCCGGCTGGGTGAGCCTGTCGGCCCAGGCCGACACGCCCGACGTCCTGGAAGTCGGCCTCGACAAGGCCGACTACACCCCCGGCGAGACGGCCAAGGTGCGCCTGGATCCCCGCTTCGCCGGGACCGCCGTCATCTCCGTGGTGACGGACCGGCTGCTCTATTCCGAGACCGTCGAGGTGCCCGCCGAGGGCACGTCCGTCGACCTCACCGTCGACGAGAGCTGGGGACCCGGCGCCTACGTGACGGCCATGCTGTTCCGCCCGATGGACGTCAGCGCAGGGCGGATGCCGTCGCGGGCGATCGGCCTCGACTGGCTGTCGCTGGACCGGCAGGCGCGCACCCTGGACGTCTCCTTCGAACTCCCGGACGTCGCCGAGCCCCGCACCACGACGGTGGTGCCGGTGACGGTGGACGGCATCGAGCCGGGCGAGACCGCCTACCTGACGGTGGCCGCCGTCGACGTGGGCATTCTCAATCTCACCGGCTACGAGCCGCCGGACCCGGCCGAATGGTATCTCGGCCAGCGCCAGCTCGGCATCTCCATGCGGGATCTCTACGGCGACCTGATCGATTCGCTGGGCGCCGTGCGCGGCCAGATCCGCTCGGGCGGCGGCGCCGACGCCGGTGCCTTCCAGGCCGCGCCGCCGACGCAGGAACCGGTGGCGCTGTTCTCCGGCATCGTCACCGTCGGTGCCGACGGCAAGGCGGAGGTGCCGTTCGACATCCCCGCCTTCAACGGCACGCTGAAGGTCATGGCGATCGCCTGGACGAAGGGGAAGGTCGGCAATGCCGACGCCGATCTGATCGTCCGCGATCCGGTGGTGGTGACCGGCAGCCTGCCGCGCTTCCTCGCCCCCGGCGACGCCACCCGCATCCGCTTCGATTTCGACAACGTCGACGGACCGGCCGGCGCCTATGAGCTGACGCTGGTGCCGACGGGACCGGTGGTGCTCGACCAGTCGACCGCCTCGCTCACGCTGGACGCCAAGCAGACCGCGACGGTGGAGGTGGGCCTGTCGGCCGATGAGCCGGGCACCGGCACGATCACCGCGACGCTTTCGGGGCCCGACGGCCGTTCCTTCGCGCAGTCGTTCACCCTGCCGGTCCGACCGGCGGCACCGCCGGTCAGCGAACGTCGGCTGCAGGCGCTGGCCTCGGGCGGCGAGACGACCATCGACGCCGGCCTTGCAGCATCGGTGCTGCCCGACGACGCGCGGGTGACGCTGGCCGTCACCAGTGGGGCGCCGATCGACGTGCCCGGTATCCTGGCGGCGCTCGACACCTACCCCTACGGCTGCGCGGAACAGACCGCGAGCCGGGCCATGCCGCTGCTCTATCTGGCGCAGGTGGCCGCCGACGTGGGCATCGCCTCCGATCCGGCGATCAAGGAGCGGGTGGACAAGGCGATCCGCCGGGTGCTGGCGATGCAGGATTCCTCCGGCGGGTTCGGCCTGTGGGCGCCGGTCGGCGGCAATCTCTGGCTCAACGCCTACGTCACCGACTTCCTGACGCGCGCCCGGCAGGCCGGCTACACCGTGCCGGCGCTGTCGATGACGCTGGCGCTCGACAACATCCAGAACACGCTCTCCTACAGCTCCGACTTCCAGGCTGGAGAGGGCGCCGACGTCGCCTACGGGCTCTATGTGCTGGCCCGCAACGGCCGCGCCTCGATCGGCGACCTGCGCTACTTCATCGACGAGCGGCTGGACGATTTCGGGACGCCGCTGGCCAAGGCGCAGGTCGCCGCCGCGGTGGCGTTCTCCGGCGACCGGCAGCGCGCCGACCGGGCCTTCTCGGCCGCCGCGGACGGACTGCCGCCGATCGGCCAGGACGACCTGCCCAACCGCAGCGACTATGGCTCGCCGCTGCGCGACGCCGCGGCCGGCCTGACGCTTGCCGCCGAAGCCAGCATCGACGTGAGCGGCCTGCCGGCCTTCACCCGGGCTGTGGCGGTTGCCAGCGAGGCACACACCGACGGGCTGTCGACCCAGGAGATGGCTTGGCAGCTGATGGCGGCGCATGCGCTCAGCAGCTCCGACGGCGGGCTGGACCTGACCGTCGACGGACTGCCCCACGGCGGCGCCGTGTTCCGCTCCATGTCGGTGCCGGCCCTGCAGCGCGACCCGATCCGCATCGCCAACCGCGGCCACGAAACGGCCCAGGTGGCGGTGACGGTGACCGGCACGCCTCGGCTGCCGCTGCCGGCCGCCGCCAACGGGCTGTCCATCGAGCGACAGTACTACAGCCTCGACGGCGAGCCGGTGGATCCGCGCCAGGTGGCCCAGAACGACCGGATGGTGGTGGTGCTGACGGCGACCGAGGTGGAGGCGCGGCCGGCCGAGCTACTGATCGCCGACCTGCTGCCGGCGGGCTTCGAGATCGAGAACCCGGCGCTGGTGACCAGCGCTGATCTCGCCGCCTTCCCGTGGCTGCAGACCGACGTCACCCCGGACCATCTCGGCTTCCGGGACGACCGGTTCATCGCGGCGTTCTCGCGCTCCGGCGACAGCACCGATCCGATGATCGTCGCCTACATGGTGCGGGCGGTGTCGCCGGGCACGTTCGCCCACCCGGCCGCCCAGGTGGAGGACATGTACCGGCCCGGCCGCTTCGCGCGCACCGCGCCGGGATCGGCCACCGTGCGTCCGGTCAGATGACCGCATCCGGGACGCCGCGGCGGCGCCGGCGGGGCCGCCGCCTCGCCTTCGCGGCCGTGGCCGTCGGCGGGCTCGTCGCCACCGGGGCGGTGGCGGCGGCAGTGTTCGACGCGCGCAATCCGCCGACCCTCGATCCGACCGGCCGCCCGTCGGTGATGGTGCTGGACCGCAGCGGCACGCTGCTGCGGCCGTTCACGACGCAGGCCGGCCGCTGGCGGCTGCCGGTTGCGGTGGACGCGGTCGACGCGCGCTATCTGGAGCTGCTGTTCGCCTATGAGGACAAGCGGTTCCGGGACCACTTCGGCGTCGACCCGCGGGCGATGCTGCGCGCCGTCTGGCAGGCGGTGACCACCGGCGGGATCGTCTCGGGCGGGTCGACGCTGACCATGCAGACGGCGCGGCTGCTGGAGGACCGGCACGAGCGCACCCTCGACCGCAAGCTGGTGGAAATGGTCCATGCCGTGCAGCTGGAGCGGCGGCTGAGCAAGGACGAGATCCTGAAGCGCTATCTGGCGCTGGCGCCGTTCGGCGGCAATCTGGAAGGGGTGCGGGCGGCGAGCCTCGCCTATTTCGGCCGCGAGCCGGCGCGGCTGACACTTGGCCAGGCGGCGCTGCTGGTGGCGCTGCCCCAGGCGCCGGAAGGACGGCGGCCGGACCGGCACCCGGAGGCGGCAAAGGCGGCCCGCGACCGGGTGCTCGACCGGGTGGCGGCGGCCGGCGTCATTTCCCAGGCCGAGGCCGACGAGGCCAAGCGCGAGCGCGTGCCGACGGCGCGCCGGCCGGTGCCGATGCTCGCACCGCACCTGGCGCGGCGGCTGGTGGCCGGAGAGCCCGAGGCCGCCATCCACCGCACCACCCTCGACGCGCGGCTGCAGCGCGAGCTGGAAACGCTGGCGCGGGAGCGCGCGGAAACGCTGGGCCCGGCGATCTCCACGGCGATCCTCGTCGCCGACCAGCAGAGCGGCGAGATCCTGGCCTCCGTCGGCTCGGCCGACTTCCTGTCGACCATGCGGCAGGGCCACGTCGACATGACAAGGGCGATCCGCTCGCCGGGCTCGACCCTGAAGCCGTTCATCTACGGGCTCGCCTTCGAAGCCGGACTGGCCCACCCGGAAACCCTGATCGAGGACCGGCCGATCCGCTTCGGCGACTACCGGCCGGAAAATTTCGATGACGTGTTCCACGGCACCGTGACCATCCGCGAGGCGCTGGAGCGCTCGCTGAACGTGCCGGCGGTGGCCGTCCTCGACGCCATCGGCCCGAACCGGCTGGCGGTGCGGCTGCGCGGCACCGGCGCGACCCTGAAGCTGCCGCGCATCGAGGCGCCGTCGCTGGCGATCGGGCTGGGCGGGCTGGGGCTGACGCTGGAGGATCTCGCCTACCTGTACGTGGCGCTTGCCCGCGGCGGCGCGCCGGTGCGGCTGCACGCGCTGCCGGTGGCCGACGGGGCCGATCCGGCGCGCGGCGCCGGCGACCGGCTGTTCGACCGGCGCGCGGCGTGGCTGGTATCCGACGTGCTGCGCGGCACGCCGCCGCCGGTGAACGCGCGCGGCGGCGAGATCGCCTACAAGACCGGCACCTCGTACGGATACCGGGATGCGTGGTCGATCGGCTTCGACGGAAAGACGGTGGTGGCCGTGTGGGTGGGGCGGGCCGATGCGGCACCTGTGCCGGGGCTGACCGGCCGCACGGCGGCAGCCCCCCTGCTGTTCGACGCGTTCGCACGGGTGTCGCCGGCGCGCACGCCGCTGCGGGCGCCGCCGCCGGGGACGCTGATCGCCGACACCGGCAGCCTGCCGATCCCGCTCCGGCGGTTCCGCGACCCGCGCCGGCCGGAGGTGGATCCGTCCCGGCCGGGGCTGACCATCGCGTTCCCGCCCGACGGCGCCACGGTGTCGCTCACGGAGCCGGGTGGCGGACGGCAGCCGCTGTCGGTGAAGGTCGAGGGGGCGGCGGAGAGGCTGGTGTGGCTGGTCGACGGGCGGCCGATCACGGTGCCGGCGCACCGGCGCGGCACCCAGATCGCCATCGATCATCCGGGCGTCGTGCGCATCACCGTGCTCGACCCGGAAGGCCAGTCGGATTCGGTGACCGTCACCGTGGAGTGACCGCGGTGGAGTGACCGCGGTGGAGTGAGCGGGGCCGCCGGACGCGCCGGCGGCCTACCCCTTCCGGCGCCCGATGCCGAAGCCCACCGCCATCGCGGTGAACATCAGCCCGAACACCACCGGCTTCTTCGGCGGCCAGACGCTGCCGACGCCGGGGAACGGACCGGCTTCAGAGGGTCCCGCCAGGGGCGCTGCGGCCGCTGGCGGTTCAGATAAAGGGCGGCGGACGACCACCCTCCGTCGCCGCCTGCCGAGAAGCAGCGGGATGATCACCAGAAGCGCCAGAAAGGCGCCGGCCAGCACCAGGTCGGCGGTGACCGGGTCGTAGCGCTCGGCGAGGAGCCGGTGCAGCGCGTTGGCGAGGTAGATCACCATGCCAAGCGCCGCCAAAAGGGCTGCCAGCGACAGGACGACCATGCGGACGATGCTCCGCACGGTCATCATGGCGGACAGCCTGGCGGTCGCCGTCAGCTCGGTCAGCAGGGTGGATATCATCGTCCGCGGCTGAGGAAGCCGAGGAACAGGCCGAAGCCGAGCGCCACCAGAACGGCGGTGAACGGATTGCGGTGGATCGCCGCTTCCGCTTCCTCCTCGTACGACTTCATCTCGTCGTAGGCGGCGTCGCGGTATTCCCGGCCCTGGCGCTTCATCCGGTCGGCACCGCTGTGCAGGCGCTCCTTGAGAGCGTCGGCTTCCTCGCCGAGCAGGTTCCGCACCGTATCGGTGAGGCTCGCCAGATCGGCGCGCAGCGCCTCAATGTCCCGGGAAATATCGTCGGTCTTCCGGCCGGCCTGGTTGGCCGCAGCCTTGGCGCGCTCGTCAGCCATCTTCGCTTCAACGTCAGCCATCGTCGTCTCCGTCGCTCGTCCTGATGCGGCTGAGGACCCCAGCCCGCTCGACCCAAGGAACGGCGCTCGAAGCCGTAAGTTCCCTGCAGGCCCCCACAGTGTCGCACGTCTGCGAATTGGTGACGACGGCGGCCCGCCCCCGCAAGGCCCGATCCCCCGACAGGGTTAAAGCGGGCCCGCCGGGCCCCGGCTCAGGTCAGCTTGCGGCGGCCGGCCGACCCTTCCATGGCCCGCGCCGCCGCCTCCTCGCGGACGACGTCCAGCAGGTAGGCGAGGAAATCGAGCCCCGAGCCGCGCGCCATCGTCGCCAGCTCGACGCTGATGCCCTCGATATACTGCGCGGCGTCCTCGGGCCGGATGGTGCCCGAAGCGTCGTCGCGCTTGCCATGCTGATCCGTCGGCGACATCGGCAGCGACCTCCTGATCTCTCCCGGATGCGGACGGGAGCCTGCCGACATATATCATGACGTGCATGTTTTGGTGAAGATACTCTCATTGGTTGCTGTTGCCGTGCGATAGGGTAGCGTACGCCGCAGACGACCCCATTTGACAGGGCGCCTTGGATTCCGGATTGTCCGCCCCTCGGTCGACGCCCCTGCTCCGCTCGGACCGGGCCGCGCCGGGGCAGCTCCGCCCGGCGGTGGCCCTGGTTTTTCACGCTTCTCGAAGATCCAACGAACGCGAAGGTATCGATGCACGTCGTTGTCGTGGAATCGCCTGCCAAGGCGAAGACGATCAACAAGTATCTCGGCCCGGACTACCACGTCCTGGCGTCGTACGGTCACGTCCGTGACCTGCCGGCGAAGGACGGATCGGTGCGTCCGGACGAGGACTTCGCCATGTCGTGGGCCGTTGATGCGAAGTCCCAGAAGCGCATCAACGACATCGCCCGCGCGGTGAAGGACGCCGACGTCCTGATCCTCGCCACCGACCCGGATCGCGAGGGCGAGGCGATTTCCTGGCACGTGCTGCAGGCGCTCCGCGACAAGAAGGCGATCAAGGACCAGCGCATCGAGCGCGTCGTCTTCAACGCGATCACCAAGCAGGCCGTGACCGAGGCGATGCGCAACCCGCGCGCCATCGACACGCCGCTGGTCGACGCCTACCTGGCGCGGCGGGCGCTGGACTATCTGGTCGGCTTCACGCTGTCGCCGGTGCTGTGGCGCAAGCTGCCCGGCGCCCGCTCGGCCGGCCGCGTGCAGTCGGTGGCGCTGCGCCTCGTCTGCGACCGCGAGGCGGAGATCGAGGCGTTCATCACCCAGGAATACTGGTCGGTGCTCGCCAAGATGATCAGCGCCGGCGGCGAGCCGTTCGACGCCCGCCTCACCGGGCTCGACGGCAAGCGGCTCGACAGGCTTTCCATCAAGACCGGCGACGAGGCGACGGCGATCCGCACCTTCCTCGACGGCGCCGCCTATGCGGTCACCTCGGTGGAGGCGAAGCCGCAGCGGCGCAACCCGCAGCCGCCGTTCACCACCTCGACGCTGCAGCAGGAAGCCTCCCGCAAGCTCGGCTTCTCGTCGGCGCGCACCATGCAGATCGCCCAGCGGCTGTACGAGGGCGTCGACATCGGCGGCGAGACGGTCGGCCTGATCACCTACATGCGGACCGACGCGGTGCAGATGAGCCAGGAGGGCATCCAGGCCATGCGCCGGGAGATCGCCGCCTCCTACGGCGACCGCTACCTGCCGGAGAAGCAGCGCCACTACGCGACCAAGGCGAAGAACGCCCAGGAAGCTCATGAGGCGATCCGCCCGACCGAGGCGTCGCGCCGCCCGAAGGACGTCGCCCGCCTGCTCGACGCCGACCAGGCGAAGCTCTACGAGCTGATCTGGAAGCGCGCCGTGGCGAGCCAGATGGAATCGGCCGAGATCGAGCGGACCACCGTGGAGATTGCCGCCACCGGCGGCGGCCGCGCCGCGGAGCTGCGCGCCACCGGCCAGGTCATCAAGTTCGACGGCTTCCTCACCCTCTACCAGGAGGGCAAGGACGACGAGGAAGACGAAGGCGGCGGCCGGCTGCCGCCGATCGAGACGGGCGAGAAGCCCACCAAGACCGCCATCGAGACGCGCCAGCACTTCACCGAGCCGCCGCCGCGCTACACCGAAGCCACCCTCATCAAGAAGATGGAGGAACTCGGCATCGGCCGGCCGTCGACCTATGCGAGCACCATGGCGGTGCTGCGCGACCGCGGCTACGTTGCCCTCGACAAGCGACGGCTGGTGCCGGAGGACAAGGGCCGCCTGGTCACCGCGTTCCTGGCGGCGTTCTTCGAGCGCTACGTGGAGTTCGACTTCACGGCGAGCCTGGAGGAGAAGCTCGACAAGATCTCCAACGGCGACCTCGCCTGGCAGGACGTGCTGCGCGAGTTCTGGAAGGACTTTTCCTCCAACGTCGACGAGACGAAGGAACTGCGCGTCACCGACGTGCTCGATTCCCTGAACGAGATCCTCGGCGCCCACATCTTCCCGAAGAAGGCGGACGGCAGCGACCCGCGGGCCTGCCCGTCATGCGCCGACGGCCGTCTGTCGCTCAAACTCGGCAAGTTCGGCGCCTTCATCGGCTGCTCGAACTACCCCGACTGCCGCTTCACCCGCCAGCTGGCCCAGGCCAACGGCGAGGGCGAGGCGGAGGCCGAGGGACCGCGCGTTCTGGGCACCGATCCGGACAGCGGACTCGACGTGACCTTGCGCTCGGGCCGGTTCGGACCCTATATCCAGCTCGGGGAGCCGGCCGAAGGCGAGAAGCCGAAGCGCGCCACCCTGCCGAAAGGCTGGAGTGCCGCGACCCTCGATCTCGAAGCCGCCCTCAAGCTCCTGTCGCTTCCACGCGAAGTCGGCATGGACCCGGAGAGCGGCAAGCCGATCACCGCCGGCATCGGCCGCTACGGCCCGTTCGTCCTGCTGGACGGCACCTACGCCAACCTCGATTCGCCCGAAGAAGTGTTCACCGTGGGGCTCAACCGCGCGGTGACCCTGATCGCGGAGAAGCGCGAGAAGCGCGGCAAGGGCCGCGCCGGCGCCGCCGAACTGAAGGCGCTCGGAGAGCATCCGACCGCCGGCGGACCGGTGAGCGTGCGCGACGGCAAGTACGGCCCGTACGTCAACCATGGCAAGGTGAACGCGACGCTGCCGAAGGGCAGCGACCCGCAGGCCCTCACCATGGACGAGGCGGTGGCGCTGATCGAAGCCAAGGCCGGGGCGCCGAAGAAGGCATCCACCCGGTCGGCGGCGAAGCCGAAGGCATCCGCGGCCAAGTCGAAGGCGAAGACCTCGACAACGGCCAAGAAAGCCACCACGTCAACCAAGTCCCGGTCCACGAAGGCATCGGGCAAGACCCCTGCGGCGAAGACCGCCAAAGGGTCTTCCAAGACATCAAGCTAGCGCGGGGCTGGCAAGCGGGAACCGATTTCCCGCCCGCCCCTTGCGCCGGCGCAAGAGAAACGATCACCTTGCTGGGGAGCGGTCCCGTCGGACCCGACCCACCCCGTGATCTGGAGACGAGGCCCAGGTGGCCCGAGCAAAGAAAACAATCGAACCGAACGAACTGCCCTCTCGCGAGGCCATTCTCAAATTCATCGCCGAAAATCCCGGCGCAACCGGCAAGCGCGAAATCGCGCGGGCCTTCAACATCACCGGCGACCAGCGCATCGGCCTGAAGAAGCTGCTGCGCGAGCTGTCGGACGACGGTCTGGTGGAGCGCCGGGGACGGCGCCTCGACCGTCCCGGCACGCTGCCCAGCGTCACGGTCCTCTACCTGTCCGGAAAATCCAGGGACGGCGAGCTTATCGGCGAGCCGACCGAGTGGGACGAAGAGGAACACGGACCGGCGCCCAAGGTCGTCGTGCTCACCGAGCGGAAGGGCCGCGGCCGGCCCGGACCGGCGCCCGGCGTCGGCGACCGGGTGCTCGCCCGCATCAGCGAAGCCACCGACGACGCGCCGCTGCAGACCGCCAAGATCATCAAGGTGATCGATCGCAAGCCGGCACGCATTCTCGGCGTGCTGCACGACACCGGCCGCGGCGGCCGCCTCTCCCCGGTCGACAAGAAGCAGAAGGACACGCTGCTGCTCGACCCCGACGACATGGGCGACGCCCAGGACGGCGAGCTCGTCGAAGTCGAGGTGAAGCGCGCCGGCCGCTACGGCCCGGCGACGGCCCGGGTGGTCGCCCGCATCGGCTCGATGAGCTCCGAGCGCGCGATCTCGATGATCGCCATCCATTCCCACGGCATTCCGCACGTGTTCCCGAAGGCCGTGCTGAACGCGGCGGAAAAGACCAAGGCGGTGACGACCCTGAAGGGCCGCGAGGACTGGCGCCAGCTGCCGCTGATCACCATCGATCCGGCCGACGCCAAGGACCACGACGACGCCGTCCACGCCGAGCCCGATCCCGACCCCAGCAACAAGGGCGGCGTGATCGCCACCGTGGCGATCGCCGACGTGGCGCTCTACGTGCGCGCCGGCTCGCCCCTCGACATGGAGGCGGAGAAGCGCGGCAACTCGGTCTACTTCCCCGACCACGTGGTGCCGATGCTGCCGGAGCGGCTGTCGACGGACCTGTGCTCGCTGCGCGAGGGCGAAGACCGCCCCGCGATGGCGGTGCGGATGGTCTTCGACAAGGCAGGCCGCAAGCGCGGCCACTCGTTCCACCGGGTGATGATGCGCTCGGCGGCGAAGCTCTCCTATCAGGAGGCGCAGGCCGCCATCGACGGCATGCCGAACGACAAGACCGGCCCACTGGTGGCGCCGATCCTGAAGCCGCTGTGGGAGGCCTACGAGATCCTGTCGGCCGGGCGCGATGCCCGCGAGCCGCTCGACCTCGACCTGCCGGAACGCAAGATCCTCCTGAAGCCCGACGGCACCGTGGACCGCGTCATCACGCCGGACCGCCTCGACGCCCACAAGCTGATCGAGGAGTTCATGATCCAGGCCAACGTGTGCGCCGCGGAGACCTGCGAGAAGGCCGGCCTGACCATCCTCTACCGGATCCACGACAGCCCCAGCCAGGAGAAGCTGACCGGCCTGCGCGAGTTCCTGTCGACCATCCAGATGAGCTTCCCGAAGACCGGCAACCTGCGGCCGTCGCAGTTCAACGGCGTGCTGCACAAGGTGCGGGGCAGCGAGAACGTCCACCTGGTCAACGAGGTGGTGCTGCGCAGCCAGGCCCAGGCGGAATACTCCCCCCACAACATCGGCCACTTCGGGCTGAACCTGAAGCGCTACGCCCACTTCACCTCGCCGATCCGGCGCTACGCCGACCTGGTGGTGCACCGGGCGCTGATCCGCGCCGCGAAGCTCGGCTCCGACGGGCTGACCGACGAGCAGGCGGCCGGGCTGGACGTGCTGGCCGGCGAAATCTCCGTGGCCGAACGCCGGGCGATGGCGGCCGAACGCGAAACCGTCGACCGGCTGATCGCCCTGTGGCTGGTCGACCATGTCGGCGCCAACTTCTCCGGACGGATCGTCGGCGTGACGCGGTCCGGCCTGTTCGTCGCCCTCGACGATTCGGGTGCGGACGGATTCATCCCCATATCCACCATCGGCGAGGACTACTTCCGCTACGAGGAGGCCGCCCGCGCCCTCGTCGGCAGCCGCACCAAGGTGCGCTACCGGCTGGGCGACCGGGTCGACGTGCGGCTCGTTGAAGCAGCGCCCTTTGCGGGCGCCCTTCGGTTTGAGCTTCTGCGCGAAGGCCGGTATCAAGGAGCAAAGTCCCGGCCGCAAAAGAAGCCCCCGGCTTCGGGCGGACGCAAGCGGCCCACCGCCAGCAAGGGACGACGAAAGGCGCGTACATCATCATGACCCAGTCGACGCCATCCACCTTCGGAGGCCGCTCCGACGGCCTGCCGGTCCGTGACATCTGGCCCGCCGTGCTGCGCGGCGCCAAGGCCAAGTGCCCAGCCTGCGGCATCGGTTCGATGTTCGAGGGCTACCTGACGGTGCGCGACCAGTGCCCGCACTGCGGCGAGGACCTGCACCATCACCGCGCCGACGACGCGCCGCCCTATTTCACCATCGTGATCGTCGGCCACATCATCGTCAGCCTCGTGCTGGCGGTCGAGATCGCCTACCACCCGCCGTTCTGGGTGCACGCGCTGCTGTGGGGACCGCTGACGCTGATCTCGTGCCTGGCGCTGCTCCGGCCCATCAAGGGGGCGCTGGTGGCCTATCAGTGGGCCCTCTACATGCACGGGTTCGACCCGAACGCGCCGCCCGAGGGACCGATCCCGGATCCCGCGGCCGAGGTGCGTCAGTGACCGACTTCACCCTCCGCCTGACCCAGGCGGAGCGGGTTACGACCTATCCCAACCGGCGTCCCAAGGACGCCGCGACGCTGCTGATCCTCGACCGCCGGGGCAAGGACGTGCACGTGCTGATGGGCAAGCGCCACAAGGCGCACGTGTTCATGCCGGGCAAATTCGTGTTTCCCGGCGGGCGCGTCGACCCCGGCGATTCCCGGGTGCCGGTGGCCTCCGACTACGACGAGACGACGCGGATGCGGGTGATGGCGAAGATGCGCGCGCCGAGATCGGCCGCCCGCGCTCGCGCGCTGGCCGTCACCGCGATCCGCGAAACCTACGAGGAAGTCGGCATCCTGATCGGCGCCCGAAGCGCGCGAAAGCCCGTCGGTGCCGACTGGGCGGCGTTTGCCGAGCGCTCGCTGCTGCCCGACCTGGCGCCGTTCCGCCTGCTGGCGCGCGCCATCACGCCACCGCGCCGGCCGCGCCGCTTCGACACCCGCTTCTTCGCCGTCTCCGCCGACCACATCGCCGACCGGCTGCCGGGCAACGCCGGCCCGTCCGGCGAACTGGAGGACGTGCAGTGGGTGCCGCTGCGCGACGTCGCCCATCTCGACATGCCCACCGTCACCAAGACGGTGATCGACGAGCTCTTGCTGCGCCTCGACGGCGATCCGGACCTGCGCGAGGCGGCGCCGGTGTCGTTCTACCACTGGCGCGGCAACGGCTTCGTCCGGGAGACGGTCTGATGCCCCGCACCGTGGCCTGGCTGTCCCTCCGCGTCCCGCCGCTCCGCAGCGCGAGCTAGCGGCAATGGGCTCGGCGGTCGACGGTTCCGCCCCGGGAAACTGGCCGGCCATCGCCGCCGCCATCGCCTCGATGGCGGCCGTGGGCCTGTCGATCAGCCTTGGCCTGCCGCTGCTGTCGCTGGTGCTGGAAAGCCGCGGCGTCTCCACCACGATGATCGGTCTCAACTCGGCGGTGGGCGGCATCGCCTCGCTGCTGGTGCCGCTGGCGGTGCCGGCGGCGGTCAGCTGGTTCGGCACCGCCCGCGTGGCGATTGCGGCGCTGGCGGTGATGGCGGTCACCTTCCCCTTCTTCTATCTCGTCGATGCGTTCTGGGCGTGGTTTCCGCTGCGCTTCGTGTTCTTTGCGGCCGCGACGACGGCGTTCGCGGTGGGCGAGTTCTGGATCAACGCGCTGGCGCCCGACGGCAAGCGCGGGCTGGCCATCGGCATCTACGCCACCGTGCTGTCGCTGGGCTTTGCCGCCGGCCCGGCGATCCTCGGTCTGGTCGGCACCCAGGGGGCGACGCCGTTCCTGATCGGCACGGCGATCTTCCTGGTGGCGCTGGTGCCGATGGCGCTCGCCCGCAACCAGGCGCCGCGCGGCCTGTCCCGACCGAAGACCAAGGTCGTGACGTTCCTGGTGGTGGCACCAGCGGCGATCTTCGCCGTCATGGCATTCGGCGCGGTCGAATCGGGCGGGCTGGCGCTGCTGCCGCTCTATGGACTGGAACTCGGCTTCACGCCGCGCGAGGCGGCGCTGCTGGTGTCGGCGATGGCGCTCGGCAACGTCGTCACCCAGATCCCGCTCGGGCTGCTGGCCGACCGGGTCGACCGGCGCGTGCTGCTGCTCGTCTGCGCGCTGGTGGGCGTCGGTGGGGCGCTGGCCATGCCGCTGGCCGCCGGCGATCTCGCCATCCTGCTGGCGCTGCTGTTCGTCTGGGGCGGCATGACCGGCGGGCTCTACACCGTCGGCCTCACCCATCTCGGCGCCCGCTTCTCCGGCACCGACCTCGCCGCCGCCAACTCGGCCTTCGTGATGATGTACGCGGCCGGCATGCTGGTCGGCCCGGCGATCATGGGGATCGGGCTGGATCTGTGGCCGCCGAACGGGCTGCCGGTGGCGGTGGCCGGTTTCTTCGCCGCCTATGCGATCCTGGCGGCAGTCCGCATTGCCCAGGCGCGGGCCGGCTGAGGCGGGCGGATCGCGAACGCCGCTTGACTTTGCCGCGCCGGTGACTAGGTTTCGCGCTTCACGATTTCCGCACCCACGGAGCCCATTGGCGGCCGGGGCCACGCGCGATCCACGTGACCGACGTCGTCCGATCGGACCGATTGCGAGCAGACCGACCGTGAACGGACCGAAACGGCGCGCCGACCGACCGTTTCATCACTCGCATTTTCGCACACGCGAAGCGGCTTCCGCTTCACCGGGAATGCTCCAGCGCCAGGGACTGCCGACATGGCCAAGGCCACAACCATCAAGATCCGCCTCGTGTCGACCGCCGACACCGGCTACTTCTACGTCGCCAAGAAGAATTCCCGGACCATGACCGAGAAGATGGTGAAGACGAAGTACGACCCGAAGGTGCGCAAGCACGTCGAGTTCCGCGAAGCGAAGATCAAATAGCCCGGCTCCTTTTGCCGCGCTGAGGGCGGCCCCGCTCGGACCCTCCGGTCCGCCGCACGGGGCCCCTGCCCGACCGATCCGCAGCCGTTTCCCGTCGAGCAGGTGATGTCACCCGGCGGGGCCAGGCTCCAGGCGCCGAACGGCCACGCCGTCCGGCGCTTTTTGCGTTCTCCGGAGGCCGCCATGCAGCAGCAGATGTCCGTCGTCACCCTCGGGGTCGCCGATCCCGAGCGGTCGCGCCGCTTCTACGCCGACGGGTTCGGCTGGACGCCCGTCTTCGAGATCGCCGGCGAGATCGTGTTCTTCCAGATGAATGGCTTCGTGCTCGGCCTGTGGCGGCGCGAGGCGCTGGCCGAGGACAGCAACCGGCCGCCCGCCGACGGGCCGGGCGCCTTCGCGCTCGCCCACAACGTGGCGGCGGCCGACGACGTCCAGCCGGCGCTCGACCGGCTCGCGGCGGCGGGCGGCACGATCCTGCGCAACGCCGAGGCGCCGCCCCACGGCGGGCTCCGCGGCTATGTCGCCGACCCCGACGGCCACGCTTGGGAAATCGCCTTCAACCCCGCCTGGACCATCGGCGCCGACGGCAGCATCACCTTCGGGGTGTGATCCGCAGCCCACGGCAAACCCCGAGATCCGAGAGGCTGCGGCCTGCCGCCCTGGATCCCCGCCTTCGCGGGGAGGAGCGGAGTTTGGGGCAACGGCGGAGAGACCCAGCCTTCCGTCCTCGCCGCCCGCACCCACCAGCGCGCGACCGCGCGCCGGCCGGAGGCCGCCCACCCGGAGCCGGTGCGCCCAGCGCACTCGGCGTGAGGGGCATAAAATCAGGCCTCGCCAATGAACGTGCGGACCGTTTCCAGGAACTTGTCGACCGAAATGGGCTTCGACAGATAGGCCTCGCAGCCGCCCTGGCGGATGCGTTCCTCGTCGCCCTTCATGGCAAACGCGGTGACGGCGACGATGGGGATCGCCTTCAGGTCGTCGTCGGCCTTGATCTGGCGGGTGACGTCGAGGCCGGACACCTCCGGCAGCTGGATGTCCATGATGATCAGGTCGGGACGCTCGGACCGGGCGAGCGTGATCGCCGTGGTGCCGTTGCGGCTCTCCACGACGTCGTAGCCGGACGCCTCCAACAGGTCGTGGAAGAGCTTCATGTTGAGCTCGTTGTCCTCCACGATCAGAACCCGTTTCGGCATGCATCCCCCGGAATGCGCGGCCCGGACGGCTGCCCTGTGCAGCCCGCCGCATGGGTCTTCGAATCGACCGCGAACCGGCGCATGATAGTCTTCGCACGCCGGATGTGAACCTGATGCGCCGGCTTTGCCGCGCACGGGCCGTCCGCACCCACCCCGACCACGGATCGCACGGGCATGCCCGGTCTCTGCCGCGATTGCCACACCAGCTTCGAGGACGGCGCCACGCGCCGCACGCGCTGTCCCGCCTGCGGCAGCCCGCGCCTGGTGCAGCACCGCTCGCTGACCCGGCTCGCCATCGCCCATGTCGACTGCGACGCCTTCTACGCCTCGGTGGAGAAGCGCGACGACCCGTCGCTCGCCGACCGGCCGGTGATCATCGGCGGCGGCAAGCGCGGCGTCGTCTCCACCGCCTGCTACATCGCCCGCATCTCCGGCGTGCGCTCGGCCATGCCCATGTTCAAGGCGCTGGAGGCCTGCCCCGACGCCGTCGTCATCAAGCCCAACATGGCGAAATACGCCGCCGTTGCCCGCGAGATCCGCGCGCTGATGGACGAGCTGACGCCGCTGGTGCAGCCGATCTCCATCGACGAGGCGTTCCTGGATCTCGCCGGCACCGAGCTGCTGCACGGGGCGAGCCCGGCCGCGACGCTGGCGAAATTCGCCAGCCGCGTCGAGCGCCAGGTCGGCATCACCATCTCCGTCGGGCTGTCGGCGAACCGCTTTCTGGCCAAGTACGCGTCCGACTTCGACAAGCCGCGCGGCTTCGTGGTGATCGACCAGGCCGAGGCGGTGGAGCGGCTCGCCGAGGAGCCGGTGTCGAAGCTGCCCGGCGTCGGCCCGGCGCTGGAGCGGACGCTGCGCGCCGCCGGCTTCCGGCTGGTGCGCGACCTGCAGGCCGCCTCGGAGGAGACGCTGCTGCGCCGCCTCGGCGCCCAGGGCCAGCGGCTCGGCCGGCTCGCCAACGGCATCGACCCGCGCCGCGTCGACCCCTCAGACGGGCGCAAGAGCGTCAGCGCCGAGACCACCTTCGACACCGACATCTCCGACGCGGCGACGCTGCTGCCGATCCTCAGGCGACTGTCGGAGAAGGTGTCGGCGCGGCTGAAGGCACAGGAGATCGCCGGTCGGACCGTCACGCTGAAGCTGAAGACGCGGGAGTTCAAGCTGACGACGCGGGCGCGCCAGCTGCCCGACGCGACGCGGCTCGCCGACCGCATCTTCTCCACCGGCGCCGACCTGCTCACCCGGGAGATCGACGGGCGCAGCTTCCGGCTGATCGGCATCGGCGTGTCGGAGCTGGAGCCGGTGATCAACGCCGATCCGACCGACCTCCTGGAGCCCCAGCGTGCCAAGCGCGCCCAGGCGGAACTGGCCATCGACCGGCTGCGCGGCAAGTTCGGCGACCGCTCGGTGGAGCTCGGCCTCACCTTCCGCCCGGACGGCGGCAAGCCGCGGCGGTAGGGTGAATGATCCGCGCCCACGGAAGAGGCCCCCGAGACCTCGATCACATGTCACCGGGGTTCGTCGGCTGTCAGCGCAAAGCCGCTGGGAAAACGGACGGCGGCCGGGCTAAAAGAGGTGCATGGGGTTCGGCGTCTTCATTCACCGCGCAGATTCGATTTATCGGGACATTCCCGAGAAGCAGTATCATTTCCCCAGCCAGTATCGGCGTCGCGTCGAGGCCTGTGTGGGCGACTGGATCGTCTATTACGAGCCGACCAAGGTGCGTGAGACGAAAGGCTACTTCGCCGTCGCCAAGGTCGAGAAGGTCATCCCCGACCCGACGGCGGCGGGCATGTACCTCGCCCTGATCGAGCCCGGCAGCTACCTGGATTTCGCCGCCCAGGTTCCGTTTGCCGATGCAACCGGCGCGCTCGTCGAGCAAGGGGTGCTGAACGAGGACGGGCGGATCTCCGGCCGCGCCCAGGCAGCCGTACGCCCGCTGTCGCCAGCTGATTTCCGCCGCATCATCGACCGCGGTCTGGACGATCGGGAGCCTTTCCTGCCCCGCCTCGGCGATGCAGCCCCGAAGGACGGCTTTCACGACGAGCAGGCGCCCTTCACCTTCGAAGAGCCGCGCGACCGCCTCGTGCAGCTGACGTCCCGTATCGTCCGCGACCGCACGTTCCGGCGGGTGGTGTTGCGCGCCTACGACCAGCGCTGC
Organism: Amorphus sp. MBR-141; assembly: GCF_053628695.1. NCBI lineage: Bacteria > Pseudomonadati > Pseudomonadota > Alphaproteobacteria > Hyphomicrobiales > Amorphaceae > Amorphus > Amorphus sp. MBR-141. Next base: position 81,372 of record NZ_JBRJGW010000007.1, on the reverse strand, counting down.
GCCATCAGCGGCCTGCGCTTTATCAATGGCGGCGGACGTGCGGAGGTCGATGCCGCCCATATTCGGCCCGTCGAGGCAAACGGCCCCGACACCGTTCGCAACGGTCTGGCGCTGTCGGGGACCGCGCACTGGATGTTCGACCGGGGCCTGATCAGCCTGTCGGACGACCTGGAGATCCTGGTCTCCCGGCAATCCAACGACCCCGGCGAGATCCGCGCTTTCCTCAACAAGAGCGGACGAGCGATCGCCCCCGAGCGGGCGGCGGAGCGCCCTCACCCGGTTTACCTGCAGTGGCACCGGGACAACTGCTTCAAGCAGTGAAAAAGCAGCTGAGGACGGCGCCCGCGAGCGTTTGCCGGTCGGGCCAGCCGATCCGAACGGAAGGGCCTACTTGCAGGTGGAGCGCGGGAGGCGGTCGAGTTCGACGAGCTTTCCCGTCAGCGTGAAGGTGCCGTAGTCGAGAAACAGGCCGCGGCTGACGCCGTTCTCGTAGAGCTGGAAGCGCAGGGTGTAGATCGGCGTGAGCTCGCCCACCTGCCCCTTCGACAGATCGAAATAGGACAGGCTCACCGGCCAGTGGCGCGCGGTGCCGACGGCATCGGCCAGCGTGGTGTCCGGGTCGGTGCCGACGGGCTCCTCCGACATGGCGCCGAGGATGGCGGTGGTGGTGTAGATCGTCGCGCCGGCGTCGGAGCCGTCGTAGAGATCGGCCTCGACGATGCGCCGGTCCGCCTCGCCAGCGGCGATCAGATGGATCAGGTGCTGGGTCGGAAACATCACGTCGCCGTCGAAGCGCAGCTTGGCTTCCTGCGGTTGGGTCAGATCGACCACCACCGCGTCGTCGGTCCGGCGCGCCGAGCCCTTGGCCTCATCCTGGAGCCGCTGGTCGGTGAAGGTCCGGCTGAGGAACTGGAAGCTGTCGGCGTCGGCATTCTCGTAGGTGCTGGACCGCAGGTCGGTGACCCGCCGGCCGCCGTCCTGGTCGTTGACCTCGGTGACGAAGCGGCTGTTGACCGTGAAGCCCTCGCAGGACGACCCGGTGACCTCGAACACGAGACGTCCCGACACCGAGGCGATGTTCGACGACGACGAGGCGTCGTCGAGGCTGATGTCGTAGACCGCGCGATGCGGCAGCAGCCCCCTGGCGATCTCGGCCGGGTCCGCGCCGCCCGCCGTGGCATGAGCCGGCGAGGCAAGCGGCGACAGGAGCAGTACGGATGCCACGGCGGCAACCAGGAGACGCATGGGGATCCTCGCATTCCGATCATGGGCCGTCGCCAGTGCGGCAACGCGCCGGCAGAGTGGACGGTCTCGCATGAGGGATGCAAGACCCTTCGTCCACGGCACGGGTTCGCTGGGCGGGCCACACCGGACGGCCTGCAGGCGCCAACGGCACTTGAACGAGGATAACGCCCTTCACCCGCCAGAGCCATCTCCGGCGACGCCCCTTGCCGCCCCGGCGCACATCCGACATGAAAGGGCAGCACGCACCCGCACCGGACAGAAGGATCCCCCGTCATGGCCGACACGATCGAAAGCCGTCTCGAAGGGCTTGGCATCACCCTGCCGACGCCTGCCGCACCCGCCGCCAACTACGTGCCGGCCGTGCGCTCGGGGTCGCAGCTATTCATCTCCGGACAGATCCCGATGGGGGCGAACGGACTGGAGCACGTGGCCAAGCTCGGCGCCGACTACGGCGTGGAACAGGGACAGGCGGCGGCAAAGCTGTGCGCCATCAACGTGCTGGCCCAGGCGAAGGCGGCGCTGGGCGACCTGGAGAAGATCGTGCGGCTGGTGAAGGTCGGCGGCTTCGTGAACTCGACGGCGGACTTCACCGACCAGCCGAAGGTGATCAACGGCGCCTCCGACTTCTTCGTCGAGGCGATGGGCGACCGCGGCAAGCACGCGCGCTCGGCGGTGGGCGTGGCGTCGCTGCCGTTCGGCGTCGCCGTCGAGGTCGAGGCGATCTTCGAGGTCGCGTAGTCCCTCGAAGGAGGGCGCGGCAAGGGAACCCGCCACCATGGCCGGCGCAGCCTGGCTGACAAGCCGCCCGATCGCCCATCGCGGCCTCCACGGCGCCGAGACGGGCGCCGTGGAGAACGCGCTGTCGGCGGCCGCGGCGGCCATCGACGGCGGCTACGCCATCGAGGTCGACCTGCAGCTGTCGGCCGACGCGGTGCCGATGGTCTTCCATGACGGCAGCCTCGACCGGATGACCAACGCGGAAGGCCCGATGCGGGCCTGGACCGCCCGCGAGCTGGCCGGCGTCACCCTGCGCGGCACCAGCGAAGCCATTCCGACGCTGGCCGCCCTGCTGGCGACGGTCGCCGGGCGCACGCCGCTGGTCCTGGAACTGAAGACGGAATGGCAGCGCGACCGCGATCCGGCGCTCGCCCGCCACACGGCGGAGGCGCTTGCCGGCTACGACGGGCCCGTCGCCATCATGTCGTTCGACCCGGAGCTGGTGGCCGCAAGCCGGCGCCTGATGCCAGACCGGCCGCACGGGATCGTCGCCTGCGACAGCTCGAACGCGCGCGACTTTCCCCGCCTTTCGGTGATGGAGCGCTTCGCGCTGACCCACCTCCTGCACGCGCCGCGCACGCGCCCCGACTTCGTCGCCTACCGCATCCAGGATCTGCCGACGGGGTCCACGACGCTGTTGCGCCGCCTGTTCGGCGTGCCGTTGCTGACCTGGACGGTGCGCACCCAGGCGGAGCGGCAGAAGGCCGCACGGGTCGCCGACCAGATGATCTTCGAGGGCTTTCGGGCCTGAGCCGTGGTGACCGGCCCTTGAGCCGGAGCGCGCAATGCCTACCCTATGGACAGACTCTCCCAAGGTGCGGCGTCCTCCCAAGCGCGCCAAGCGTCCGTTGCGAGTATCGAGCCCATGTCCGTCGAGCCGACCGACCCGACCGCCCTCGTCCTGCAAGCCGTCGAAGGCGTTTCGGCGGTCGATCGCGACGAATGGAACCGCCTGGCCAACCCCGGCTGGCGCCGCGAGGCGGGCAGCCTGGTGGACGACGGAACAGCGCCCCGGCCCTACGATCCGTTCGTCGACCACGCCTTCCTGAGCGCGCTGGAGGAGACCGGCTGCGTGGGGCCCGAGGCCGGCTGGTATCCGCGCCCGCTGCTGATCCGCAATGCCGACGACGCATTGGTGGCGGCCGCCCCGAGCTACCTCAAGGTCCATTCCCAGGGAGAATACGTGTTCGACCACGGCTGGGCCGATGCGTTCGAGCGCGCCGGCGGTGCCTACTATCCGAAGCTGCAGGTCTCGGTGCCATTCACGCCGGCCACCGGGCCGCGGCTGCTGGTGCGGCCCGGCCCGGACGCCGATGCGCTGCGCACGCATCTCGCCGACGGGCTGGCGGCGTTCGCCCACCAGGCCGACGCCTCCTCGGTGCACGCGACCTTCCTGCTCGAGCCGGAGTGGGAGACGCTGGTGGCGCGCGGCTACCTGCCGCGCACCGACGTCCAGTTCCACTGGGAAGACCGGGGCTACGGCGACTTCGAGGGCTTTCTGGGCGCCCTGTCGTCGCGCAAGCGCAAGCAGATCCGCCGCGAGCGCCGCGACGCGCTGGCCGCCGGCCTGGAGATCGAGTGGGTGACCGGGGCGGACCTGACCGAGGCGCACTGGGACGCCTTCTACGGCTTCTACATGGATACCGGCGCCCGCAAGTGGGGCCGGCCGTATCTGAACCGGGCGTTCTTCTCGGCGCTGGGGGCCGCGATGGCCGACCGGGTGGCGCTGGTGCTGGCGCGCCGCGACGGGCGGGCGATCGCAGGCGCCCTGAACCTGATCGGCTCCGACACGCTCTACGGCCGCTACTGGGGCTGCACCGAGGACCACCCGTTCCTGCATTTCGAGATCTGCTACTATCAGGCGATGGACTTCGCGCTGGCGCGCGGGCTCGCCCGCGTCGAGGCCGGCGCCCAGGGCGAGCACAAGCTGGCCCGCGGCTACGAGCCGCACGCCACCCGCTCCGCCCACTACATCCTGCACCCGGGGCTCAGGCGCGCGATCGCCGACTACCTGGACCGGGAGCGCCGCGCCATGGAGACGGAGCGCGGCATCCTGGCGGAGCACGTGCCCTTCCGCCGCGGCGATCCCTGCTGAGCAGACCTGAGCGCAGGCGAACACACATCGGGCGCTTGAATGCGCGGATCGATCGGGTTTGATGTCCAGGCGCCGATTCTTGCCGGCGCATCCTGATCCGGGGTCGGCCGTACCCCATGCGAACCGGAGCCGACATGACCACCGTGCCCTACGACGACAGCAACGTCTTCGCGAAGATCCTGCGCGGCGAGATGCCGGCGATGACCATCTACGAGGACGACAGGACCCTCGCCTTCATGGACATCATGCCGCGCTCGGACGGCCACTGCCTGGTGATCCCGAAGGCCGCCTCGCGCAACATCCTCGACATCGCGCCCGAGGACCTGGCCGCGACCATGGCCACCGCCCAGAAGCTCGCCCGGGCCGCCAAGACGGCCTTCGAGGCCGATGGCGTGACTGTCCAGCACTTCTGCGAGCCGGCCGGCGGCCAGGTGGTGTTCCACACCCACGTCCACATCCTGCCGCGCTACGAGGGCGTGGCGCTGCGTCCCCACACGGGCGACATGGCCGACAAGGACGTGCTGACAGCCCAGGCGGAGAAGCTGAAGGCGGCGCTGGCGGCGGGCTGAGGCGGCCGCGGCAGGTAACGCGGCCACGGCGAGGGCAACCGGCAACCCTGCGGGCCCGCCCGCCGGACCGAGGCGGCAGGCCCGCGATGCGACCTCAGATGAGCTTGCGGAAGGCCGCGGAGAGATTTTCGCTGGAGATGCGATCGGTGGTTCGCAGGTCCAGCGTCTTCTCGCCTGCGGTCTGATTGAGGCTGGCTTCCGCCACGTGCACGTTGACGAAACACAGCGCCCGCGCGCCCTCGCACAGGGCCGACGCCGTGCGCGAAATCTTCACCTTCACCGTGCCGACGGCATCGGTCGGAACGTCGATGGAGCCCGAGGCACCGGCGTTGTTGTCGATGCTGATCAGTTCCTTCGTGGCATAGACCGGGTCTTTGATGACCACGAGCTTGTAGCGCCGCGGGTCCGACGTCAGCTCTGCAACCCGCCAGCGATAGTAGCCGTTCGAAGGCTGGATATCCCTGTATTTGGCAAGCACGGCGTCCAGCGGATTGTCGCTTTCCTCCTTCTCGGCGTTCTCAACCTCAAACGCGAAATTGCTTGAAATGTAGGCGGAGACCTCGGCTTTGGCGGCGGGTGCGAGATCAGCCGACGCGACCAGTTCGAAACCGGCGAGATTCCGCGCCTCGAACTTCTGAGGCCCCACTTTGCCAATCGTCCGGAGCTCGACGGAATCACCGAGATCGAGAAGCTCGTTCGTCTCCGTGTCCCAGAAGTAGATCCGCCCCTCGCTCAGCAGGCCGGAATTGCGGTATCCGAGGCTGGTCTTGGTGAAACTGAAATCCGGTGACGCCGTGGGATAGGTCTCGCAGCCGGCAAGGACCAGGCACCCGACCGCGACAACCGCTGCAACCGTCCGCATGACCATACCTCGCCCCAAGGTTGCTGAACACCAATCGGTAGCAGCCGGAGGATGGGGCGGTCAATTCCGGAAATCGCTCCGTCAGACCACGAACCAGGCGCCGATCAGGATCGCCTCGGCGGAGAGGATGCCGAGCGCGAGCGTCCTCTTCGTCGCCAGATAGACGCCGACACCGACGCCCGCCGCCACGATCCGGACCGGGATGGACACGTCGGCCAGCGCCCCGTGGGGGAACAGGATCAGCTGCGACACCAGGCCCGCGACGAGCGCCGTGGTCACCGCCTTGATCCAGATGAAGACCTCCGAATCGTTCGGCAGCCGCTCGGCGAGCAGCACCCCCATCCAGCGCCAGACATGGGTCGGCAGCGCCGCCGCCACCAGGATCGACAGATAGGGGCCGAGACCCGGCAGGCTCAGCGCTTCGCCCGACGTCATATGCGCCTCCGCTTCGCCCGCCCGACGAGATAGGCGATCGTGCCGGCGATGAAGCCGGTCCACAGGAGATCGAGGCCGATGCCGAGCTGGTGGAGGATCGGCCCCAGGATCACGCCGAGGGCAAGCGCCACGTGATCGTCGAGAACGCGCCCGGCACCCACCAGCGCCAGCAGGAAGTAGAGCGGGGTGAGGAGCACCAGGGCGGCGGAAACCCAGTCCGGCATCGTCCCGATGGCGACGAACGCCACCGCCACCGTCAGCACGTTGACGACGAGCAGCGCCGTGGCAAAGCCGGCGAAATAGGCGAGCCGCGACGCCCGCGGCGTCCGCTCCGGCATCTCCGCCATGGTGAACACCCAGGACGTGATCGCCACGAAGTGGGATAGCAGCAGCAGCGTGGTGCGCGAGGTCCGCTCGGTGCGCACCACGGCGGTCCACGACATCAGCATCGGCAGGAAGCGCATCGAGGAAAGCGACACGGCCAGCACCGTCGCCACCCAGCCGGCGCCAGACGCCAGCGAGGTGGCGAACACCACCTGGGCCGGCAGCGCCCACACGGTCACCGCCATCAGCACCGCCTCCCCGAGGCTGAAGCCGACTTCGCGCGCCAGCGCCGCGAACCCGACCTGGGCGGTCATCAGGACCAGCGCGGGAACGGAGACGAGCTTCAGCGTTCCCTTCAGGAACCACCGGGCGGGGGAGAGAGAGGAAGACGGAGGGTCGTCGATCACCGAGGGACTCACACGCAGGTCGGCACCTCCAGCGGGTACCACAGTTGGGGCGGCGACCGAAGCGCCGAGCGCGTGTCCCGTTCGGGCCATGGCGGCCGCACCCGTCGCGCGGGAGCCCGCAGGCGCCGGAGGGCGCCGCCCGAGGGCCGGGAGAGGCACAAAAAAAGCGCCGGCTCTTTCGGGCCGGCGCTTGTCGTTTCGAAGGCGCGCACCGCACGGGCGGCACGGGGTGCCTACTGGGTCAGCGGAACCTTGGGCACGAGGCTGCCCTTGGACGGCCGCTTGGTCGGCGCACCGCTGGCCGGACCTGATCCGCCGGACCCGCCGGATCCGCTGGATCCTCCAGACCCGCCCGATCCCGAAGAGCCGCTCGACTGGCGAGCCTTCTTCGGCGCCGGCGCCTTCTTCGGCTTGGCCGGACGCTTCGGCCTGACAACCTCGTCGGCGATCGTTTCGAGCGACAGCTGCTTCTTGCCGTCCTTCTCCTCGACGTCGACCTTCACCGTGCCACCCTTCATGAGCTTGCCGAACAGCACCTCGTCGGCGAGCGGCCGCTTGATGTGCTCCTGGATCACCCGCGACAGAGGCCGGGCGCCCATGCGTTCGTCGTAGCCCTCCTCGGCGAGCCACTTGATGGCCGCCTCGGACAGCTCGAAGGTGACGTTGCGGTCGGCTAGCTGGGCCTCGAGCTCGAGGACGAACTTGGTGACGACCTGGTAGATCACCTCGGCGGGCAGGCTGCCGAACGGGATGATCGCGTCGAGGCGGTTGCGGAACTCCGGCGTGAACAGCTTGTTGATCGCCTCGGTGTCGTCGCCTTCCCGCTTTGCCCGGTTGAAGCCGATCGGCGCCTTGGCCATGTCGGCCGCACCCGCGTTGGTCGTCATGATCAGGATGACGTTGCGGAAGTCGATCTGCTTGCCGTTGTGGTCGGTCAGCTTGCCGTGGTCCATCACCTGCAGGAGGATGTTGAACAGATCCGGGTGCGCCTTCTCGATCTCGTCGAGGAGCAGGACGCAGTGCGGATGCTGGTCGATCCCGTCGGTCAGGAGACCGCCCTGGTCGAAGCCGACATAGCCAGGCGGCGCGCCGATGAGCCGCGACACGGTGTGCCGCTCCATGTACTCCGACATGTCGAAGCGCAGCAGCTCGACACCCAGCGTGCTCGCCAGCTGGCGGGCCACCTCGGTCTTGCCGACGCCGGTCGGGCCGGAGAACAGGTAGTTGCCGATCGGCTTGTTCGGCTCGCGCAGGCCGGCCCGGGCGAGCTTGATCGCCGAGGACAGCTTGTCGATGGCCGCGTCCTGACCGTAGACGACGCGCTTCAGGTTCTCGTCGAGGTTGCGCAGCGTCTCGGCATCGTCCTTCGACACCGACTTCGGCGGGATGCGGGCCATCGTGGCGATCGTCGCCTCGATCTCCTTCACCCCGATCGTCTTGCGGCGGCGGGCTTCCGGCAGCAGCATCTGCGACGCCCCGGTCTCGTCGATCACGTCGATCGCCTTGTCCGGCAGCTTGCGGTCGTTGATGTAGCGCGACGACAGCTCCACCGCCGCCTTGATGGCGTCGTTGGTGAAGCGGATCGAGTGGTACTCCTCGAAATAGGGCTTGAGGCCCTTGAGGATCTCGATCGCGTCGGGCACCGACGGCTCGCTGACGTCGATCTTCTGGAAGCGCCGGACGAGGGCCCGGTCCTTCTCGAAGAACTGCCGGTACTCCTTGTAGGTGGTCGAGCCGATGCAGCGGATCGAGCCGGAGGCGAGCGCCGGCTTCAGGAGGTTCGATGCATCCATCGCGCCGCCCGAGGTGGCGCCGGCGCCGATCACCGTGTGGATCTCGTCGATGAACATGATCGCACCGGGGTATTCCTCGATCTCCTTCACGACCTGCTTCAGTCGCTCCTCGAAGTCGCCGCGATAGCGGGTTCCGGCGAGCAGCGCCCCCATGTCGAGGGCGAAGATGGTCGCGTCGGCGAGCACCGACGGCACGTCGTCGTCGACGATGCGCTTGGCGAGGCCTTCGGCGATCGCCGTCTTGCCGACGCCGGGATCACCGACCAGCAGCGGGTTGTTCTTCTGCCGGCGGCAGAGGACCTGGATCGTCCGGCTGATCTCGTTGGCGCGACCGATCAGCGGATCGATCTTTCCCTTCGAGGCCTTCTCGTTGAGATTGACGCAATAGGCCTCGAGCGCGTCGGTCTTGCGCTTGACCCGTTCGCCGCCCTCGACGGTCGCCTGGTCGTCGTCGGTTCCGCGCGAGGAGCGCGATTCCGACATGCCGGCCCGCTTGGCGATGCCGTGCGAGATGTAGTTCACCGCGTCGTAGCGGGTCATGTCCTGCTCCTGCAGGAAGAACGCCGCATGGCTTTCGCGCTCGGCGAAGATCGCGACGAGCACGTTCGCCCCGGTCACCTCGTCCCGCCCGGAGGACTGGACGTGGATGACCGCGCGCTGGATGACACGCTGGAAGCCGGCTGTCGGCTTGGAATCGTCGCCGGCGTCGGTCACGAGGTTTTCAAGCTCGGTATCGACGTATTCGACGAGATCGCGCCGCAGCTTCTCCAGGTCGACGTTGCAGGCCCGCATGACGGCCGCGGCATCCTGATCGTCCACGAGCGCCAACAGAAGGTGCTCGAGCGTGGCGTATTCCTGGTGGCGCTCATTGGCATAGGCGAGCGCCTGGTGCAGCGCCTTTTCAAGGCTACGGGAGAATGATGGCACGAGGGTTCCTCACTTCTTCTCCATGACGCACTGCAGAGGATGCTGGTGCTTACGGGCGAAATCCATGACCTGGGTCACTTTGGTTTCCGCCACTTCGTACGTGTAGACCCCACACTCGCCCACCCCGTGATGGTGGACGAGGAGCATGACCTGGGTCGCCTCGTCGCGACTCTTCTGGAAGAAACTTTCAAGCACGTGCACCACGAACTCCATCGGCGTGTAGTCGTCGTTGAGCAGCAGCACCCGGTACATGCTCGGCCGTTTCGTCTTCGGCCGCGTGCGGGTGACGACGACCGTACCGGACCGGTCGTCGTCTTTGTCGGATTTCGTCATCACAATCGGGGCAATGGGGCTGGTCCTCATGGCGCTCGGTCCGTGGTGACTAGCAATAACTCGGTCCAGCAAGCGGTCGGCTCGTCCGTTTCGGGGCCCTTCCAGCCGGGACCCGAAGGTGCCCGGTGCGGAGGACGTGTCGAAGTCACACGATGGGAACCGTCACTCGCAACAGGGTCGAGGTCGGGTGATCCCGGATGATTCAGTCTGGCGCGGGACCGTCTCGGCTTTTGGCTGATGCCGCGGGGCCGGCCCGGTGCGCCTCCTTTGCAGTGCCTTTCGATGACAGATGTAAGAGGCCGTTGGCACTATTGTAAGCCGCTCACTCGACGACGCAATCCGCCGGGCCATACTATTTGGGTTGTGCCCCGGGAATGAAAAAAGCCCGACACTTCGGCGCCGGGCTTTTTAGAACTGCGTCAGAACAGAAGAGCTCGAATGTAGCGAGCCGCCCTATTTCGCATACATCTTCGCGGTCACGCCGTCCGTCGTCTTGTAAAGACCTTGCGCGAGCGCGGCGTAAAGCTCGCCGATCCGGGCGACTTCGTGAACCATGCCTTCATATGCCGACTTGGCGTAGGTCATCTGGGTCTCGACAGCCTTCTCGACGCTGGGCGCTCCCATGATCTTTTCGAGCGCGGCCGTGCCATCCTCGAAGCTCTTCTTGGAGTAGTCGGCAAGCTCGACCGCGATCGCCTGGAAGCCCTCCTGGGCCACTCCGATCGACTTGACCGCCGTATCCAGATTGTCCTTGCTGATTGCCTGAAACTGCTCGAGGCCGTTGGTCATGGGTCACCTGCTGCTGCGGAAAACGGAACGCCCGGGAGTTGAGGCGAGCAGTGTGGTGCGTTGCACAATGCACGTCAAGGCAGCCCCGCAACGCAACATCGGGCAAAAAGTTCAGATCGTGTTTACGACCCGATAACCGCTACCCCCTACGGTGCGACGTGACGAGCCCGGAAGTCCAGCCACAGAGCGGGATCCGGACGAGGCGGCAACACGCGTAGCGAGTAAGGGTCTTACAATGAACAGCGGGCGAGTCTCAGCCAACGCGGGAGGGGCCAACTGGTTCGCCCGTCTCGCGGCGGTCGTGCTGATCGGCGCGGCAGCCCTCGCACTTTCAACGCACAGCGGCGAAGCCAATTCGAAGTATGCGGCGATCGTCGTCGACGGATCGACCGGAGAGACGCTGTTCGCCCGGTATGCCGACGAAGAGCGCTACCCTGCCTCCGTCACCAAGATCATGACGCTCTATCTGCTCTTCGAAGAGCTGCGCGCCGGGCGGATGACGCTGGACACCCCGATCCCGGTGTCGGCGTTCGCCGCCAAGCAGGTGCCCTCCAAGATCGGCTTCAAGCCGGGGCAGACCATCCGCACCCGCGATGCGATCCGCGCGCTGGTGACGAAGTCGGCCAACGACGTGGCCGTGGCGATCGCCGAGAAGATCGGCGGCACCGAGGCCAAGTTCGCGGAGCGGATGACCAGCACGGCCCGCCGGCTCGGCATGCGCTCCACGGTGTTCCGCAACGCCTCCGGCCTGCCGAACCGCGCCCAGCACACGACGGCGCGCGATCTGGCCCGGCTCGGCCTGGCCGTGCAGCGCGACTTCCCCGTCTACTACAGCTATTTCAACACCCGGTCGTTCACCTATCGCGGCCAGTCCTACCGCAACCACAACCGCCTCCTCGGCAAGGTCGACGGCGTGGACGGCATCAAGACCGGCTTCATCAACGATTCCGGCTTCAACCTGGTCGCTTCCGTGAAGCGCGACGGACGGTTCATCGTGGCCGTGGTGATGGGCGGGCGCACCGGCCGCACCCGCGACCAGCACATGACCGACCTGATCGAGACCTACATTCCGAAGGCGAAGCAGGGCACCGCCGGCATGGCCGTGATCGCGGCCGAGGATATCCCGGTCCCCTCGTCGCGCCCGGAGATGCCGGTCTTCGTCGCCGAAGCCCCGGACACCCCCCAGCGCCTGACCCCGGAGCTGATCGCCGCCTATGCCGCGTCGGTCAACGCCGCGGAAGTCGCCAACGACCCGATCGAACAGGTCGCGGCGATCGGATCGGCCGACAGCGTCGACCTTGCCGAAGACGCGACGGCCTCGGTGGTCGACACCGCCGCGGCGCCCGAGCCGACGGCGGCCGCACCGAGCGGCTGGCACGTGCAGATCGCGGCGGCGGAAAGCGAAAGCAACGCCCGGTCGCTGCTGCTCGACGCCCAGCGCAAGAACGGTGCGATCCTGGGCAGCCGGCAGATCTACACGGAGCGGGTCGACGTCAACGGGACCACCCTCTACCGCGCCCGCTTCACCGGGTTCGCCTCCAAGTCGGAGGCCTGGGAAGCGTGCAGCGAGCTGAAGAAGCGGAAGGTGTCCTGCTGGGCGCTCAATCCGTCGTCGTAGACGAGCACCATCCGGGTGCTCCGACAACACCGCGAGACTTGCGCCGCGGACTGCGGCGCACCTGAAACTGGGGAACTCCGAGGGGATGCGTACCGTGTCAGTTATGCCCGCCCAGAAGCCGCTGTTTGGCTTCGTTGATCTTCGACGCAAGGAACGTGCTGCCGCCCCGGTCGGGATGCAGCCCCTTCATGAGCCGACGGTGCGCGGCACGGATCTCGCCTTCTCCAGCACCTGGCTGAAGACCAAGGATCTGGTAGGCCTCTTCTTCGCTCAGGGAACCAGTCGCAGCCGCCGTGCTGTCCTGCCGCGGACCCGGGTCCTCGTGGAGGTCTTCACGCCAGCCGGGCGTCCGGCGGTCGAGATAAGCTTCGACTAGCGTCACGCTGTCCGGGTCGCCGCCGACCTCGTGCAGCAGCTCCCGCAGGTCCGCCTCCGACAGGCTGTCGAGGCTTCGCCCGGCGAACCGGCCGGCCCGCACCTCCCCCTCGATCGCTCCGGAATCGTGATCGAGGCTCAGATGCAGAAAGTCGGTGGTGACCGCGGACGACTGGCCGGCTGATCGCGGCGCTCCGCGCGACCGGCGCAGGCCCGCCAGCGGACCGAGGCCCAGCAGCGACAGGCCGAACAGGCCGAGCGGACCCGACAGCGGCCAGATGCCGCGCACCGCCAGCCCCACCGCCACCAGCAGGCACACGATCCCGCCGGCGATCCGCGCCCGGCGCGCCAGCACCGCCGGATCGGCCTGCGAGAACCCGTGGCTCGCCACCACGATGGCACCGAACGCCAGGGTTCCGAGCAACAGCCAGATCATCTCAGCTCATCTTCCCGATCAGGAGCCGCGCCCCCTCTTCGCCGCGCGCGCTCATGTCGGCAAGTGCCGCCCGGCCGCCGGCCGCATAGGCAGCCACGGCCCGCAGCAGCCGGCCCAGCTCGTCGGCCGCGTCGGCGCGGAACGTCAGGTGGGCGCCCCCCGTCAGCCGCGCGATCTCGGCGAAGGCGCGGGAGGCGGCCGGATCGGTGCCCTCCTGGAAGACGAACACCGGCACCTTCAGAAGGCCCAGCTCGCCGGCGCGGGCGCAGAGCTCGTCGACCGCCTCCTCCATGCAGTCGCCCACATAGACCACCGCGTGGACCTTCTCGGTCCGCGTCTCCTCGATCGCCCGCCGCAGCACCTTGCGGATCTGGGTCAGGCCGCCGCGGCAGTCGATCCGCGTCATCAGGTCGCGCAGCCGGGAGGTGTCGGACACCCATTTCGAGGCCCGGCATTCGCCGAAGCCGCGGAAATAGACGAGCTGGATGTCGAGGCCGCCGACCTTGCCCGCCTCGTCGAACATATCGGCCTGGATGGCGCAGGCGCGGTCCCAGGTCGCCTGACGGCTCATGGTCGCATCGAGAGCGAACATCAGCCGCCCGCGCCGGCCGGTGCCGGGGGACGTCGCCACTGTGCGCGATCGCGCCACGAAGGCGTCGATGTCGGCACGGGTCGACCGTTCGGCCGGCGGCTGGCCGGTCGAAGCGGTCACGGTCGGGCGCACGGGCGTGCGGGTGGTGGGGCGTTTGTCGTTGCTCACCCCTCTTAGATGGCGCATCCGGCGCGACAGGCAAAGTGCGTCGTGTCGCGGAGGCCGTTCGGGCGGGCGAATCCGGTCGTTCAGAGCAGGCCGAGATCGGCGAGTTCGCGGCGCATGTCCGCCGGCATGTCGTCGTCCCCCTCGAGCCCGAGCTCGTCGGGCGGCGCCTCGGCAGGGGTGAGATACCGCCAGCCCTGAAACGGCCGCCGCGGCGTCTTGCGCGTCTCGATCAGGTCGGGGGCGAGCACGAACGCGCAGCGCTTGACGCCATCGGCATCGACGATCGGATCGAGGCGAAGGATCGGCTGGCGGACCTGGATGAAGCCGCGGATCACCCAGTAGAGCGACCCGGATCCGGCGATCTCGTCGCCGCGCTTCGGCGTCATCCGGGTGACATGGCGCGACACCGCCTCCTCGCCGGCGGCCCGGCGCGCGTCGACCCGCTGCTCGACCCAACCGCGCAGGTCGTCGATCGTGTCCGCGCCGACGCAGAGTTTCAGGATGTGCACTGTCATCGCCGGTAAACCTGGCGCGCGGCGCGGGCCGCTTCAAGGGCGGCCGCGCCATCTCCTGGGGATAGGTGCGTCCGCAGCGCCGCCGGCGCCCGAAACGAACGGGCCGCCGCCCCCCTTCGGAGACGGCGGCCCGGATCGCGACGATCTTGCGGCGCGGGGATCAGGCGCCCTCGAAGACGCCCTCTTCCTTCATGTTCGCATAGACGCGGTCGAACCAGATCCGGAGGTCGGCGACGCCGGAGGTGGCCTCCCAGATGTCGATGTCGAACTTCTCCGCCGCCTCGTCCTCGGTGAGGTTCAGGGCGTCCTCGATGGAGACGAAGTTCAGCTCCATCAGGTGCCACAGCTCGGAGGTGCAGCGCGGCAGCTTGATGTAGTGCAGCGCGCGGTTCTCGGCGATCTTGTTGAGCTCCTGGGAGATCTTCAGGGTCGAGAAGCTGCCGCCGGCCTCGTTGAGGACGATGTACATGCGCGAGATCGGCATCACGTCCTGGTCGTTGAACTGGCGGACGAGGTCGGCAATGTCGTCGATGGCGTGCTTCTCGGCGCGGCAGACGAGCATGACGTCGACCGGCGGGGCCTTGCGCGACTGGAAGATCTGGCTGACGCGGCGGGCCCGCGCCCATTCAGTCACCTGGGAGACCACGTTGGCGCCGAGGTCGACCACCACGCCGCCTTCGAGCAGGCTGCGACCGAGCCGGTCCCAGTATTTCAGGGAGGCGTTCATGTCGTTCGCCTTCTTGGCGATCGACAGTTCGGCACCGACGCCGAACTCGGTGACCCGCTGGGGATACATCTTGCCGATTTTCGAACGGCCGGTGTCGTCGACGAAGTCGGCGGACGCAAGCTTGTACGTCGCCCCCGAACGCTGCAGTCCGAGGTAGACGAGCTGGGCCAGGGTCGTCTTGCCCTGGCCACCGGCGTGCGCCGCACACAAAATCGATCGCATTCCTGCGTCCTCTTTGGCAATCACCCAGGCGAGCGCCCTGGCCGCCGCGGTGTCGAACAGGATCTTCGGTGGTCGGTGCAGCGCGGCGAAACCCACCGCGACTGGCGAAAAACGTGCCGCTATCACTACGGACGAAGGCGCAAGAGTCAACCGTCGGCCGGTCCCGTCACCCCCCTTGCGGCGGTCGCCGACGCGGCGATCTGCCGGGCCGTTTCGCCGGCTCAGGACGCCCCGCCCGCCCCCGCACGGAGCGGCCGACAGCCATGCCGCGGTCCGGGGTCGTGAATCGACCACAGCGGTGTCATATAGTTGATATTCGAATCGAGTTGATGAAATAGGCTGAGGCTGGCAAACAGCTTGCAGACCGAACCCATCGACACCCTCGGGACCGGAATCGTGGTCGATAGGATGCCAGTGCCAGACCGGATCGAGACGCAGACCTACCGCGCGCTCTTCCTCTCCGATGTCCATCTGGGCACCCGCGGGTGCCAGGCCGACCTGCTTCTGGATTTCCTCCGCTACCACGAGGCCGAGACGATCTACCTGGTCGGCGACATCATCGACGGATGGCGCCTGAAGCGGTCGTGGTACTGGCCCCAGCCGCACAACGACGTGGTCCAGAAGATCCTGCGGAAGGCCCGCAAGGGCGCCCGGGTCGTCTACATTCCCGGCAATCACGACGAATTCCTGCGCGACTATGTCGGCACGCATTTCGGCGGCGTCGAGGTGGTCGACAGCATCATCCACGAGGGGCTCGACGGGCAGCGCTATCTGGTCATCCACGGCGACCAGTTCGACGTCGTCGTCCGGCACGCCAAGTGGCTCGCCTTCCTCGGCGACTGGGCCTACGTCACGGCGCTCGGGATCAACACCTGGGTCAACATCGTGCGCCGCAAGCTGGGCCTGACCTACTGGTCGCTGTCGGCGTGGGCGAAGCTGAAGGTGAAGAACGCCGTCAACTTCATCGGCAAGTTCGAGCAGACGCTGGCCGGCGAGGCGCAGCGGCGGGACGTGCAGGGCGTCATCTGCGGCCACATCCACCATGCCGCGATGCACGAAGAGTACGGGGTGCACTACATCAACACCGGCGACTGGGTCGAAAGCTGCACAGCCGTCGGCGAGACGCAGGACGGGCGCTTCGAGCTGATCCGCTGGACCGAGATCGGGGCGCAGCCGGTGGCGAAGATCGCCACCACGCGCCAGGCCGCCGCATGAGCAAGATCGTCATGGTGACGGATGCCTGGCATCCGCAGGTCAACGGCGTCGTCACGACGCTGCAGATCACCATCGAGCAGCTGCGGCGCATGGGCATCGAGGTCGACGTTTTGTCGCCCGAAGGCTTCCGCACGGTGCCGTTGCCGACCTATCCCGAGATCCGGCTGAGCATCACCTCACCCGCCGGGATCCGCCGCCGCATCGACGACATGGCGCCCGACTACATGCACATCGCGACCGAAGGGCCGCTCGGCATGATGGCGCGCAAATGGTGCCTCATCAACAAGCAGCCCTACACGACGAGCTACCACACGCGCTTTCCCGAATACATCGCGGCACGCGTCCCCGTGCCGCTGAGCTGGTCCTATTCGTTCGTGCGCCGCTTCCACAACGCGGGCGCCGGCTGCATGGTCTCCAACACCACCCTGGAGCGCTCGCTGGCGGAGCGCGGCTTCACCAACCTCTACCGCTGGGTGCGCGCCGTCGATCACGAGAAGTTCCGCCCGGACGTGCCGCCGGCACTCAACCTGCCCGGGCCGATCTTCATGTACGTCGGCCGCGTCTCGGTGGAGAAGAACATCGAGGCCTTCCTCAAGCTCGACCTGCCCGGCACCAAGGTGGTCGTGGGCGGCGGGCCGGCGCTGGAGGACATGAAGTCCCGCTACCGGGACGTGGTGTTCACCGGCCCGAAGCTCGGCGACGAGCTGGTGGCGCACTACACGTCGGCCGACGTCTTCGTCTTCCCGAGCCTGACGGACACCTGGGGACTGGTTCTGCTGGAGGCGATGGCGGCCGGGGTGCCCGTCGCCGCCTTTCCGATCATGGGGCCGATCGACGTGGTGGGCGACTCCCAGTGCGGCGTGCTCGACAACGACCTCCGGAAGGCCGCCCTCGCCGCCCTCGACATTCCGCGCGACCGATGCCGGGCCTACGCGGAGACGTTTTCGTGGGAGGCAAGCGCGGAGCAGTTCTTCCAGAACGTGCTTGCCGCCAACCAGTCCTCGCGACCGGCCGACGCGGCCTAGAGCGGGGTGAGGAGCGGTGGATCCCGGCTTTGCGCGCGCCTCCCGCTCCAGGACATCATTGTCGATCACGGTCGATGAAACCAGGTCGGCCCGACCTGAATTGACCGCGATCTAGCGGCACCGCCGCGCCCGATCCAACCCGGACTTCTGGTACCCGAATGACCAAGGCGATCAAGCTCGCGCTCGGCAGCATCGCCATCGGCTGCGGCGTCTTCGCGCTGAAGTTCCTCGCCTATTGGCTGACGGGCAGCGTGGCGCTGCTGTCCGACGCGATCGAGAGCATCATCAACATCGCGGCCGCCGCGGCGGCCCTGGTGGCGCTGCGCATCTCGGCGATGCCGGCCGACGACAACCACCCCTACGGACACAGCAAGGCGGAGTATTTCTCCGCCGTGCTGGAGGGCGTGCTGATCGTCATCGCCGCACTGGCCATCTTCGTGACCGCCGGCATGGCGCTGGCAGCCCCGGATCCGATCGACGCCCCGGTCGAGGGGCTGGCGCTGAACGGCCTCGCGACGGTGATCAACCTGGCGTGGGCCATGGTGCTGCTGCGCCACGGCCGACGGACCCGCTCGCCGGCGCTGACGGCGGACGGGCGCCACCTGATGGCCGACGTGGTCACCTCCGGCGGCGTGATCGTGGGCGTCGCCCTCGTCAGCCTCACCGGGTGGCTCGTCCTCGATCCGGTCCTGGCGATGATCGTGGCGCTCAACATCCTTTGGTCGGGATGGCGGATGATCCGTGAATCGGTCGGCGGACTGATGGACGAGGCGGTACCGCAGGAGACGATGGATGCGATCACCGAGCTGATCGCCGGCCACGCGAGCGGCGCCATGCAGGCTCACGACGTGCGCACCCGCCACTCCGGTCCGACGACCTTCATCGAGTTTCACCTGGTGGTGCCCGGCGAGATGACGGTCTCGGAGTCCCATGCGATCTGCGATCGCATTGAGGCGGCGCTGCGCAACGGCGTGCCCGAGTCGGTGATTACCATCCACGTCGAGCCCGAATACAAGGCGAAGCGCTCTGCCGTGCAGGTGGCGACCGACTGACCGCCTCCGCCCCGGGCGCCGCTTGTCTGCGGACCCGGCCGCTCCCATCTCTGGGTCGCGCCCCGCGAGGGGCGAGGAAGACCGGTGTCCCGCCTCGCCCGGGAACGCTCGAGAAGGAGATCACGTCGAAGATGGCCGTGTCCACGCTTGCCAAGTCGCTCGCCGCAGCGCTCGTTCTCGCGCTCGCGGCTCTCGCCACGTCGGCTCCCGGCTCCGCCGAGGAGCCGGACCGGATCTTCGACAAGTCGACCAAGTGGAACATGCTGACGCCCGACCACAAGCTGGCGGTCTACGGCATCGATGACCCGCTGGTGGACGGAGTGGCCTGCCACTACACCCTGCCGGAGAAAGGCGGCGTCTCCGGCATGTTCGGCGTGGCCGAGGAGGTGTCGGACATCTCGCTCGCCTGCCGGCAGATCGGCCCGGTGTCGTTCAAGGGCACGTTCGAGCAGGGCGACGAGGTGTTCCGCCAGCGGCGATCGTTCTTCTTCAAGAAGATGCGCATCGTGCGCGGCTGCGACGCCGAGCGCAACGTGCTGATCTACCTAGTCTATTCCGACAAGCTGATCGAAGGCAGCCCGAAGAACTCGACGTCGACGGTGCCGATCATGCCGTGGGGCGACCAGCCGGCGCCGCGCTGCGCCGACGCGCTGGAGAAGTAGACAGCCCACTCAGGACGCGATGCCAGCGCGCCGGGCGATCAGGCCGCCCATGCGGAGCCGCGAGCAATGCGAGCCGGTGTGAGGAAAAGACTTTCCTCAGGAAAAGACTTTCCTCAGTCCACCAGCCGGCCGTCCTCGACGACGGGAACCCCATCCAAAGCGATGGTGGTGTGCATCATCGGCAGGTCGAAGTGGCCGGCGGTGTAGCGGCCGGCGAACTCGTTGGCGCCCGTGGAGAACAGGAAGTTTCCGGCGACCGCGCGCAGCTCGGTGCCGTTGGTGTCGCGGCGGTCGTACATCTGCAGCGCATCGTAGCGGGCGTTGCGGTTGAGCCCCCAGCCGACGTGCGAGACGGCATAGGCGTCGCGGTCCTTCCAGGCGGCCCAGTAGTCGCGCATCAGGTCGGCATCCACGCCGGCCCCTTCCACCTCGACCACGTAGTCGTCCTTGATGGTGAGCGCGACCTCCCCCTCGAAATAGCGCTTGAAGGTCAGGTTCACGTCGCCCGGCGCCAGCACCAGCCGGCCGTTGACGGTGCCCGGGCTGGGGAACGAGACGATGATGCCGCCCGGCCAGTGGGCGAGCGTGCCGGGACGCGTCGTGGACCCCCAGATGCCGACCGTCGGCGCTCCCTTGATCGCCACGGTCAGGTCGCTGCCCGCGGCTGAAGTCACCCGCATCTCGGTGGCGGCGCGTACCTGCTTGACCGCCGCCTTGACGCGGGCTTCCAGATCGGGGTCCGGCCGCATCCGCTCCAGGCATTCCGGATGCTCGTTGGAGATCACCAGGATTCGCGCGCCGCCCTTCAGGATCTCGGCGGTCTCCGGCGCGTGCATCAGGCCTTCGAGCGTCACGTCGACGACCACGTCACACGAGGCGAGCGCCTGCACCACCGGCCGGATGTTGCCGAGCGACTGGGTACCGCCCGTCGACCGCGCGATCACCCCCCAGGGGTTGCGCGGCGTCGGCACCACCAGGTGGAACGGCCGGACCCCGAGACGCTGGAGGGCGAGCTCGGCAAGATGGACGTTGAGCGGGCGCGACTGGGTTTCCGACAGGATGGCGACGGTTTCGTCGGCGCGGATCGCAGAGGCTTCGAACGCTTCGGCGAAGCTGTCGATCCATTTTGCTTCGATACGATCGGCTAGCATGATGAAATCGACTCCCGATTCGGTGCCATCGCCCGGGACGGGATGGCGGGCCCTTTTCCCGGATTGCATGAAAAGTTATGAATCAGTCGGAGGGCGCACGCAATCCCATGAAGCACGATCCCGACCGCCGGTCTGCCCCGGACGACACCCCGATGGATGCCGGGCGCGACTACGGCCCGCCCGAGGGCTCGTTCGTCGCCGGCTACATGTCCTATCTGCTGGCGCAGGCGAGCCACGTCTATTCGGCCGGCGTGCACGCCCGCATCAAGGGCAAAGGCAGCGGCATCGCCGAATGGCGGGTGCTGACGTGCCTGATCGACGTCGACGGGATGTCGGTGTCGCGGCTTGCGGAGATCGCCCTGTTCAACCAGCCCCGCCTCTCCAAGGTGCTGGACAGGCTGGGGGCGCAGGGGCTGATCGAGCGCCGCGGCGACACCAGCGACCGTCGCCGGGTGCGGGTCCACATCACCCCCGCCGGGCTGGCGATCGCTAGGCCGCTCATCGAGATCGCCAGGCAGCACGAAGCGGAAATGCTCGCCGGCTACACCGATGCCGAGGTCGCGGCGATCAAGAGGATCCTGAGGCAGCTCATCGACCGGTCGCTCGCCATCAACGTCCCCGGAAACGGCCACGACCCGGCCGATTGAGCGCTCCGGCCGGCAGAAGTGGCGCCGCTCAGCCGCGCGCTGGCGTGGTGGCCGCCAGCTCGCTGCGCACCAGACCGAGGCTGCGTTCGCGGTAGATCACGTAGAGCCCGGCCCCGACGACCACCACCGAACCGGCGATCACCGCCATCTGCGGCATCTCGTCGAACACGAACACGCCGAGCAGCACGGTCCACAGCATGGTGGTGTACTCGAACGGCGCGATCGTCGAGGCCTCGGCGTGGCGGTAGGCCTGGGTCAGGAAGATCTGGGCGATGCCGCCGAGCAGGCCGATCCCGACCAGGAGGGCCGCTTCCATCGGCGTCGGCATGACCCAGCCGAACGGCACGGTGATCAGCGACAGCAGCGCGGCGGTCGCGAAGAAGTAGATCACGATGGTGCCGGTCTGCTCGGTGGCGGTCAGCTCCCGGACGAACACCGACACGAGCGCCATGAACACCGCGGAGGCGAGCGCCATCGCCGCGCCGGTCGCCTCGGCGCTGCCGGCGATGTCGAAGCCGGAAGCGAACTGCGGGGTCAGCATCACGATGACGCCGACGAAGCCGACGCCAACCGCCGACCAGCGGTAGATACGCACCTTCTCGCCCAGGAAGACGGCCGCGAAGGCGACCATGATCAGCGGCGAGGCGTAGGTGATCGCGGTGGCGTCGGGCAGCGCCAGTCGCTGCAGGGCGGCGAACCAGAGCGCCATCGAGGCGGTGCCGACGATCGCCCGCTTCATGTGGCCGAACGGACGCTTCGTCCGCAGGATGCTGCGCATCGAGCCGAGATAGGCGACCATCACGACGACCGGGATGAGACCGAAGAAATTGCGGGCGAACAGGATCTGGCCGATCGGAACCCGCTCGCCGGCGATCTTCACCAGCGCCAGCATTGCGCAGAAGATGAAGGCGGAGAGGACCTTGAGGCCGATGCCCTTCATCGTATTCAGCGGCGGCACGGCGATCTCGGCAAGGCCGCGCGGCACGGACGTCGCCGTCAGCGCGGCATCCGGGACGGGATCCCCATCGGCATCGTCACCGGCGGCTCCCGAAAAGCCGCCGTGATCATCTCCTGTCCGCACGGACGTCTGGCCTCGAATACGAAGGAAAACGCGCTTCGTCCCGCACCCGGAAAGACCTCGGGCGGCGACGGCGCGATCAAATAGTGAGCATCTGCAGTAAAATTATGACGAGTAACGACGAAGCCGGCAAATGGAGAAACCGGATGGCAGCAATGCAGGCCCGCGAGGCCTGGCCGGCCGATGGCGGCGCGGCCGCATCGGCGGAAAGGCCGGACCGGACACGGGCTGAGCGCTTCTTCGTCGTCACCGGCGGACCGGGCGCGGGCAAGAGCACGCTGCTGGAGGCGCTTGCTGCCCGCGGATATGCCACCACCGAGGAGGCCGGCCGGGCGATCATTCGCGACCAGGTGGCGATCGGCGGCACCGCGCTGCCATGGGCGGACCGATCCGCGTTCGCCGAGCTGATGCTGTCCTGGGAGATGCGCTCCTACCGGAGCGCGACCGCAGCCGGCGGACCGGTGTTCTTCGACCGCGGGGTTCTGGACGTGGCCGGCTACCTGCGCGTCTGCGGACTGGAGGTTCCGCCGCACGTGTCCCGGGCCATGGCGATCTTCCGCTACGCGCCGACGGTCTTCATCGCCCCGCCCTGGCCGGAGATCTTCGGCCAGGACGACGAGCGCAGGCAGGACCTGGACGAGGCCGAGCGCACCCATGCGGCGATGGTCGCGACCTACCGGGCGGCCGGCTACGACCTCGTGGAGCTGCCACGCGGGACCGTGGCGGCGCGCGTGGCGTTCGTTCTGGAGACGATCGGGCGCCGCTGAGCGCCCTCAGGCACCGCCGGCGCGGGCCTCGTCGATAATCGCCCAAAGCTTGGCCGGCGTTGCCGGCATGTCGACGTGGGTGACGCCCATCGCCCGCTCCAGTGCGTCGACCACCGCGTTCATCACCGCGCTCGCCGCGCCGATGGTGCCGGCCTCGCCCGCGCCCTTGATGCCGAGCGCGTTGGCGGTGGTGGGAATGTTGCGGGTCTCGAAGTGGAAGAACGGCACGTCGTCGGCGCGCGGCACCGCGTAGTCGAGCAGCGTCGCGGTCAGCAGCTGACCGTCGGCGTCGAACACGGTGCGCTCGTGCAGCGCCTGGCCGATCCCCTGCACCACGCCGCCGAAGACCTGGCCGGCCAGCAGGACCGGGTTCACCGTGACCCCGAAGTCGTCGACGATGGTGTAGCGCAGGATGTGGACGTGGCCGGTGTCCGGATCGATCTCGAGTTCGCAGACGTGGGTGCCGTTCGGGAAGGTCGGCTTGTCCTGCTCGACGCGTCCGGCTGCCGAGAGAAGGCTCTTGTCGTCGGTGGCCCGGGCGATGTCGGCGAGCGACATGGCGCGGTCGGTGCCGACGATGCGGACGCTGCCGTCAACCAGCTCCAGGTCGGCCGGCGCCACTTCCAGGTGGTCGGCCGCGATCGCCTTGAGCTTCTCGGCGAGATCGGTGGAGGCGACCTTGACCGAGGGAAGGCCGAGCGGGATCGAGCGCGAGCCGCCGGTGCCGCCGCCGGTCTCGACCCGGTCGGTGTCGCCCTGGACGACCTTGATGCGGTCGAAGTCGAGACCGAGCGTCTCGGCCATCACCTGGGCGTAGGAGGTCGCGTGGCCCTGGCCGTTCGTCTGGGTGCCGATCAGCAGCGTGACGATGCCGTCGTCGGCGAGCCCGACCGTGGCCGTCTCGCCACCCGGGAAGGCGCACGCCTCGATGTAGGTGGTGAGGCCGATGCCGCGCAGCCGGCCGCGCGCGGTGCTCTCGGCGATGCGCGCCTCGAAGCCGGCATGGTCGGAGACCTCCAGCGCGCGGTCGAGATGGCCGGCGAATTCGCCGGAATCGTAGACGCGGCCGACCGGGGTCTCGTAGGGCATCTGCTCCGGACGGATGAAGTTGGTCCGGCGGATCTCCACCGGCGACACGTGCATGACCCGGGCCGCCTCGTCGACGAGCCGTTCGATGACGTAGGCCGCCTCGGGCCGGCCGGCGCCGCGATAGGCGTCCAGCGGCACGGTGTTGGTGTAGACGCCGCGGATGCGCACGTCGGCCGCCGGGATGTCGTAGACACCGGTCGACATGCTGGTGCCGACGCGGGGAACGAAGGGGCCGAACTGGTGCAGGTAGGCGCCCATGTTGGCGACCAGGTCGATGCGCAGGCCGAGGAATTTGCCGGCGCCGTCCATGGCGACTTCGGCGGTGGTGATGTTGTCGCGGCCCTGGCTGTCGGAGAGGAACGCCTCGCCGCGGGTCGAGATCCACTTCACCGGCGCGCCGAGCTTCTCCGCGGCGACCATCGCCAGCGGATATTCCGGATAGATGAAGATCTTGGTGCCGAAGCCGCCGCCGACGTCGGGGGTGACGACGCGGATGCGGTCGGGCTCGATGCCGAAGACGTCCTTGGCGAGGATGCCCTTCATCGAGTGGCCGCCCTGGCTGACGACGGTCAGGGTGTAGCGGCCGGAGCCGGCGTCGTACTCGGCGACGCAGCCGCGCGTCTCCATGTAGTTGGTGACGAGGCGGTTGTTGAGCAGCGTGAGCTTGGCCACCTTCTCCGCCTTGGCGAAGGCCGCATCCGTGGCCACGGCATCGCCGCTGCCGTAGGTGAAGGCGAGGTTGGAGCCGTACTCGGGCCAGACCACCGGCGCATCGGCGTCGAGGGCGCGCGCCGGGTCGGCGATCGCCGGGGCGGCGTCCCAGTCGATCTCGATCAGCTCGGCGGCGTCTTCGGCGGCGGCGCGGGTTTCCGCGACGATGAACACCACCGGGTCGCCAACGAAGCGCACGACGTCCTTGCACAGAACGGTGCGCGGCGGGACCTCGGTCGGCGAGCCGTCGACCTGCGGGCCGATGCCCTTCGACGGCAGCGGGCCGAGATGGGCGATGTCGTCGTAGGTGAGCACGAGCCGGACCCCGTCGAGGGCCCGCGCGTCGTCCAGTCCGCCGGTGATGGTGAAGCTGCCCGCCGCGATCGGCGAGCGCAGGACGAATGCGACCAGCGTGCCTTCCGGTCGGTAGTCGTCGACGTAGCTGCCCTTGCCGGTGACGAACGCCTGGTCTTCCATGCGCCGGGCGGGAGCGCCGATGCCGAACTTCGGAGCGGTCATGTCGTTCATGGGACCTCCATGGGAAGAAGTGACCGCGCGGGCGCCGGGCGGAGGATCCGCCGGCGAAGGTGCCAGTCGCGGTGCGGTGTCAGGTGCGGTCCGGAGCCGGACGTTGAAACGAGTCTAACCTGTCGGGCGCATGAGCACCATGACCCGTGCTGCATGGGTCGCGCGTCGCGACTGCATCAGCGGGCTGCATGCACGGAGCGGAAGTACGCCACGAGGCCGGCCGTCGAGGCGTCGGTATCGGGCAGCGCCGCACCGGTCTCGATCGGTCCGAGCAGCGCGCTCGCAAGCTCCTTGCCGAGTTCCACCCCATACTGATCGAACGAGTTGATGTTCCAGATCACCCCCTGGACGAACACCTTGTGCTCGTAGAGGGCGATCAGCCGCCCGAGCGTGCGGGGATCGAGGGTCCGATAGATCAGGGTGGTCGACGGACGGTCGCCGGGGAACGCCCGGTGCGGCGCCAGGCGATCGGCCTCCTCCGCGCTGGCGCCCTGCGCCAGCATCAGGTCGCGCACCTCGTCGGCGGTCCGGCCGCGCATCAGCGCCTGGGACTGGGCGAAGCAGTTGGCCACCAGCTTGGTGTGATGATCGTCGTCCGCCTCGTGCGGTTCACAGGCGACCAGAAACTCGCACGGGATCACGTCGGTGCCCTGGTGTAGGAGCTGGTAGAAGGCGTGCTGGCCGTTGGTGCCGGGCTCGCCGAACACCACCGGCCCGGTGGGGCGGGGCACCGGGGTGCCGTCGCGGGTCACCCGCTTGCCGTTCGATTCCATGTCGAGCTGCTGCAGGAACGCCGGGAAGTGCGCGAGCCGCTGGTCGTAGGGCAGCACAGCGAGGCTGCGGCAATCCCACAGATCACGGTACCAGACGCCGATCAGCCCCATCAGCACCGGCAGATTGCGGTCGAGCGGCGCGTCGAGGAAGTGCGCGTCCATTTCCGCCGCGCCGGCCAGGAAGTCGGAGAAGTTGCGGAAGCCGATCGACAGGGCGAGCGAGAGGCCGATCGCCGACCAGATGGAATAGCGCCCGCCGACCCAGTCCCAGAAGCCGAAGATCCGGTCCTCGCGGATGCCGAACGCGGCGACCTTGTCGAGGGCCGTCGACAGCGCCGCGAAATGGTCCGGCACCGCGGCCTCGCCGAGCGCGGAGGCGAGCCACTCCCGGGCCGACGCGGCGTTGGTCATCGTCTCCAGGGTGGTGAACGTCTTCGAGGCGATCAGGAAAAGCGTGCGGGCGGGGTCGAGGGTCGTCAGCGTGTCCGCCAGGTCCGCCCCGTCGACGTTGGCGACGTAGTGCACCCGCGGCCCGCCCTCGCGGTAGGGCGACAGGGCCCGCGTCGCCATGCGGGGGCCGAGGTCGGAGCCGCCGATGCCGATGTTGACGACGTCGGTGAAGGCCTCGCCGGTGGCGCCGCGGATCGCGCCGGAGCGCACCGCATCGGTGAACGCCTCCATCCGCGCCAGCACGTCGGCCACGTCGGCCGGCACGTCCTGCCCGTCGACATGGACCGCACGCTCCGGGCCGGCGCGCAGCGCCGTATGCAGCACGGCACGCCGCTCGGTGGTGTTGATCGCATCGCCGCCGACCATCCGCTGCTGCCAGCCGGCGAGGTCGGCCGCCTCCGCCAGCTCGATCAGCAGCGCCAGCGTGTCGGCGTCGACATGGGTCTTGGAGTAGTCGAGGAGCAGATCGTCGAAATCGGCATGGAAGCGGTCGAAGCGGCCCGGATCTGCCTCGAATTCGCCGCGCAGCGTGCGCCCGGTCCAGCCCGCCCGACACGCCCCCAGTCGCGCGAAGATCGCTTCGACGCCGTCACTCATCTCGGTCCCGATCTCTTCCACCTCGTCCGTCCGGGAGGGGAGCGCCCCTCCCGCGCGGTGTCAAGCTCGGACGGGGCGGATCGTTCCACCCCGCTCAGGCGGGAGCGTGGGCGTACTCGGCGTCGATGTCCGCGTCGAGTTCCTCCAGGTTGAGGCCGGCGGTCTCGATGCGGAACTGCCAGGTCACCCAGGCGCCGATCAGCGAGGTCACCACCAGCGCCAGCAGAATGGCCGTGGTGCCGAAGTCCGCGAGGAACACCGGGAACAGAAACGCCGTCAGGACCGCACCGATCTTGGCGAAGGAGGCAGCGAAGCCCGCCCCCTTGCCGCGCACCTCGGTCGGGAACACTTCGCCTGCGATCAAATAGGTCTGCGCGTTCGGTCCCATGTTCGTCATGAAGTTGAAGAGCATGAACCCGATGAAGACCATCAGGACCTCCAGGGTCGGGTCGACATAGGCAGACAGGGCCGCCACCAGCAGGCCGGCGGCGCAGCCGAAGAAGCCGAGGATCTGCAGACGAATGCGGCCGACGCGATCGGCCAGCAGCACCGCGACGATGATGCCGACGATGAGGAGCACGTCGATGGTGGCAGCCCCCCGCGCCGCGAGAATGTCGTTCTGCACGATGTCGGCGACCGTGGTGGCGTGTTCCTTCTTGTGACCGACCGCCGCCGCCAGGATCACCGGGGTGAAGATGCCGATGCCGTAGGTGCCGAGGTCCTGCAGGAACCACGGAACGGAGGCGAGGATCGTCGCCCGGCGGTTCTTCTTGCTGAACAGCACGCCGTAGTGGGTCTCCGGCTTGTGCACCGGAACGCCGGCCTTCGGCACCTTCTTCCGCTTCAGCTTGATCTTGGTCGGATAGGCCGGTGTGCGCTTGAGAAGCCGCGTCGCCTCCCGCTCGGCCTCTTCGACCCGCCCCTTGGCGAACAACCAGTGGACGCTCTCGGTGATGTAGAACCGGCCGATGAGAACGAGGACGGCGGGGATGATCGCCGCGGCGTACATGTAGCGCCAGGCATCGAGCTGGGGATGGTTCACCAGGATCAGATAACCGACGAACGTTCCGAACAGCGCCCCCACCGCCTGGAAGCCGAACGCCGACAGCACGAGGCGGCCGCGCGAGCGGGACGGGATCGATTCCGAAATGACCATGTGCGCCGTCGGGTAGTCGCAGCCGAGCGCGACGCCGAGCCCCAACAGGCAGATCACGAACCAGATGAACGACGGGCTCAGGCACGTCAGCACCAGGAAGATGGTGAACAGCACCATCTCCGCGATGAACATGCGCTTGCGGCCGAAGTGATCGGAGAGGCCGCCGAGCAGCGTGGCGCCGACCAGAATGCCGAGCAGGCTCGCAGCCGCCACCATGCCGTGCTCGAAATCGCCGAGGTTCCAGTCCTTGCTGATCAGCGGCAGGGCGACGCCGGTCATGAAGACGACCATGCCCTCGAAGAACTTGCCGGCCGCCGCCAGACCCCAGATCAGCCACTGCATGCGGGTCATCGGCGTCATGGCGACGATCGTGCCATCCTCCCAGCGGGGAGTCTCGTCGATGTACTGCTGGACCGTCTTGCCGCCCGGCCCCACATCAGAGGTGCTTGCCGGATGCACTCCGGCGATGCCCACGTCGCTCATCTGATCCCCCAAGTCCCAACGACCGCCGAACGGCCGACACGCGCCCGCTGGCATAGAGGCTCGACGAGGCGGGGGAATCAAATGAAGTTGCCATGACAGGCTAGAGCCCCGGCCGTTCTGGCGGAATTCACAGCGCCCGGCGCCCTAGCTTCTTGTTCCAGCATCGGATTTTTCCCGATACCGGTTCCCGCCTTCGGATCGGACGCTCGGGACGATCGAGGTCGAGATATTATTTAGCCGGCTTCCAATAGGCGGCCCGGGCTCGGAGCCCGCGGTCAAATCGCCCGAGGAGACAATCACTCCCACGGCCTGTTGTAGAAATACTCGCCGTATTTCGAAGCGTTCTCGCGGACGGACTTCGGCAGCGACCGATGGGACGCGACCACTTCCGCAGCTCCCAGCGTCATCACCAGGCGATCCCGTTCGCGCTGCCAGTCGGAGGCGGTCATCTGGGTGCCATGGTTCCGTTCATCGAAGATGATCGCGGCATCCTTTGCGGCCAGATAATCGGCGTCGCCGAGCGAGGAGAAGTGCCAGCCGGCATTCCGGTGCAGCACGCGGGTGGTGAGCGCCCGGAACTCGGCAAGGCTGCGGTAGCCCCAATAGAGCGCCTCGTAGGCGCGCGGCGCCTTCGGGTAATTCACCGGCTTCAGCTTGCGCAGGCGCGTCGGGTCGATCATGTGGCGCGCACGCACCGCGCGCGTGCCGATCCAGCCGCGCCCGCCGGTGTCACGGATGTCGAGATAGAAGCGGTGGAGCGGCTGGTTGAGGAAGTGAACCGCGTGCGGGCGGACGTCGGCGGCCATCGCCGCAACGGTGGCTTCCGACGGGATCTCGTCGATGTCCGACAGGAGAACCAGGTCGTCGGGCGCGGCATCCGCGAGCCCGGCCAGGATTTGCCCGCGCTGGTGGCGCTGGCGAGCCCACCGCAGGCCCGCCTCGGCCGGCTCGTCGAGCACCTCGATGTGGCGGATCTTGTCGGCGAAGGCGGCGAAGCGCTTCCGGTTCGCCTTGTAGTGAAGCGCCTTCTCGTTGCCGGCGAAGTCGTAGCGCGACTCCACCAGCACGAAGACGTCGACCACGTCATAAAGCTCCGCCAGCCGGATCTCCAGGAGATCGAGTTCCCGGAAGAACAGGAAGCAATCGTAGACGCGCGGCAAAGCGGCCACCGAGACCCGAGCCCGTCCGCCCTCTCCCATGCCCGTCTCAGCCCGCCTTGGCATTGAGGAGCACGGCCGCTTCGTCCTCGACCTCGAAGGCACGCGCCGGGTCGAACCCGTACAGGTTCCAGGACTGCTGCATGTGGGCCGACAGCGGCGCCGACACGTCGAGCACACCGCCCGCCGGATGCGGGATGACCAGCCGATGGGCATGCAGGTGCAGCTTGTTCTGGATGCCGCCGGGCAGATCCCAGTTCTCGATGTCGAAATATTTCGGGTCGCCGACGATCGGATGGCCGATGTGCGCGGCGTGGGCGCGCAGCTGGTGGGTACGTCCGGTCACCGGCCGCATCACCAGCCAGCAGACGTTCTGTCCGGCCTGCTCGACGACGGCGTAGTGGGTGACCGCGTGGACGGCGTCCGGCTCGCCGTGGCGGGAGATCACCATGCGCTCGGCCTCGCGCGGGCCCTCCTTGGCGAGATAGGTCGAGATCCGGCCCTCCCGCGGCTTCGGGATGCCTTTGACCAGCGCCCAGTAGAGCTTGCGGGTGGTGCGCGAGCGGAACGAGCCGGCCAGGTCGGCAGCCGCCTTGCGAGTCTTCGCCACCAGCAGGACGCCCGAGGTGTCCCGGTCAAGGCGGTGAACGAGGCGCGGCTTCTGGCCCTTGCGGTCGCGCCAGCCCTCCAGCAGGCCGTCGACATGGCGCGTGAGGCCCGGCCCGCCCTGGACCGCGAGGCCGGCCGGCTTGTTGAAGACCAGCACCTCCGCATCCTCATGCAGCAGATACTGCTCGAGCCCGGCGCGGCCTTCCCGCGAGGGACCGCCGGGGACGGTCGGCGTGGTCGGCGCGGCGGTTGCCGCCGGCGGAATGCGCACAGTCTGGCCGGATTCGAGCCGGGTTGACGGCTTCACGCGGCCGCCGTCGACACGAACCTGACCGGTGCGCAGGAGCTTCTGCAACTGCCCGAAGCCGACACCCGGATAATGGGCCTTGAACCAGCGGTCGACGCGCATGCCGTCTTCGTCGCCGTCGACCAGCCTGGTTTCGATTGTTGCCATACCGTTTGCATACTTTCCGCGCCGGGCGCTCAGGGAGCCAGCCAGCGAACGAGCCCGAGGCCGGCGAACAGCGCCGTCAGGCCGAGGACGACCGAGCCGACAATATAGAGCGCGGCCGTCGACCCATGCCCGGCCTCGTAGAGATTGACCGCATCGAGGGAGAACGACGAGAACGTCGTGAACCCGCCGAGCACGCCCACGCCGACGAACAGCCGGATCTCGCGGGCGCCGACGTCCGGCCCATAGCGCGCCAGGATCGCCACCAGCAAGCCCATGGCGAGCGAGCCGACCACGTTGACGGTGAAGGTTCCCCATGGAAACCCGAACCCCATGACGCGCATCGTCACCACGCCGACCATGTGGCGCAGCCCTGCGCCAAGGCCGCCACCGAGCATCACCAGCAGGACTTCGCGCATGGTCTGCCAGGCTCCCTAGATATCCAGCGAATGGTGGTTGGTGCGGATCCGGCGGACCGGCACGGGGAGTGAACCGTGATTGCGCGCACGATACTCAAGCCGCGCCCAAATTCAAACGCCCGCTCCGCGCCTCACCTCATCCGTCGCCGCGCCGACGGCGGCGCAGCGCGTCGAGATGCTCCAGGCGCTTGCCGATGCCGGCCTCCGCGCCGTAGCCGGTCGGCCGGTAGAAGGATTGCCGCCCGAGCTCCTCGGGAAAGTAGTCCTGACCGGAAAAGGCGTCCGGCGCGTCGTGGTCGTACTGGTAGCCGGTGGAATAGCCCTCGCTCTTCATGAGCTTGGTGGGCGCGTTCAGGATGTGCTTGGGGGGCAGCAGCGAGCCGCCCTCCCGCGCCGTCTTCATCGCGGCCTTGTAGGCGCGGTAGACCGCATTCGATTTCGGCGCGGCGGCGAGGTAGACCGTCGCCTGGGCGAGCGCCAGCTCCCCCTCCGGAGAGCCGAGGAAGTCGTAGGCGTCCTTGGCGGCGTTCGCGACGGTGAGGGCGTGCGGATCGGCGAGCCCGATGTCCTCCACCGCCATCCGCACCAGCCGGCGGCCGAGGAACAGCGGATCCTCGCCGGCGTCGAGCATCCGGCAGAGGTAGTAGAGGGCCGCGTCCGGATCGGAGCCGCGCACCGCCTTGTGAAGCGCGGAGATGAGATTGTAGTGGCCGTCGCGCGACTTGTCGTAGATCGGCGCCCGGCGCTGCAGCACCGCCTGCAGGCTTTCCGCCGTCAGCTGCTCGCCCTCGTTGGCCGACCGCCAGACCTCCTCGGCGAGCGACAGCGCGGCGCGCCCGTCCCCGTCGGCCATGCGCACGAGGCTCTCGCGCGCCGCCGGATCGAGCGGCAGCGACCGCTCCTCGGTCCGCTCCGCGGCCTCCAGGAGGGCGGCGATCGCGTCGGCGTCCAGCGCCCGGAAGGTGAGCACCTGGCCGCGCGACAGAAGTGCGGCGTTGAGCTCGAACGACGGGTTCTCCGTGGTGGCGCCAACAAGGGTGACCGTCCCGTCCTCCATCACCGGCAGGAAGGCATCCTGCTGGGCCCGGTTGAAGCGGTGGATCTCGTCGACGAACAGCAGTGTGCCCTTGCCCATCGACCGGCGTCCGCGGGCGGCCTCGAACACCTTCTTCAGGTCGGCGACGCCGGAGAAGATCGCCGAGATCTGTTCGAAATGCAGATCGGTCGCACCGGCGAGCAGGCGCGCGAGGGTGGTCTTGCCGGTCCCCGGCGGGCCCCAGAAGATCATCGACCCGACCCGGCCCGACCGGAGCATGCGGGTCAGCGTGCCGTCGGGACCGACCAGATGCGGCTGGCCGACCACCTCGGCGAGCGTCTTCGGCCGCAGCCGGTCGGCAAGCGGCCGGGGAGCTGACTGGTCGAGACCGGCGGAGCTGAAGAGGTCGGACATGGCTGCTTCCAGATCCGCCGATCAGCCCCGGAACGCCATCTGCAGCACCTGGCCATCGCGCTCGATGCTGATGCGCCAGACCCGCGGTCGCCCGTCCACGACCTCTTCGAGCATGTCCGTGGTCTCGATCGTCTGGCCGTTGATCTCGACGATGATATCGCCCCTGCGCAAGCCGATCCGCTGCGAGGTGGAGCCGTCTTCGACACCCGCCACGACGACGCCCTCGCTGCCGTAGTCGATTGCGATCTCCTCGGCGACGGCCGGGGACAGGTTCATGACGGTCACGCCGGTGAATGGCGACGACCCTCTGATCACCTTGGTTTCCCGCGGCGTCGTCTCGGGCGGCGCTTCCAGCGGAACGCTGATGGTCAATTCCCGACCATTGCGGAGAACGGCAACGTCGACGGTACCGCCGACGCCCTTGGTCACAAAGCGGTAGCCGAAGGCATCCGGGTCGTCGATCGTCTGTCCGGCAATCGACAGGACCAGATCGCCGGCCTGGAACCCCGCCTCCTCCGCCGGGCTGTCGTCCATCACCCGGGTCACCAGTGCGCCGCGCGGCCGGTCGAGCCCCAGACCGTCGGCGATGTCGCTGGTCACCGCCTGCATGGAGGCGCCGAACCACGGCCGCTCGAGCGTTCCGTTGGAGACGGCGGATTCGACGACGAGGCGCGCCATGTTCGCGGGGATGGCGAAGCCGATGCCGAGCGACCCGCCGGAGCGCGAATAGATCGCCGAGTTGATGCCCACGAGCCGGCCGCTCATGTCGATCAGCGCGCCGCCCGAATTGCCGGGATTGATCGCCGCATCGGTCTGGATGAAGAATCGGTAGTCGGAGATGCCGACCTGGGTGCGCGCCAGCGCCGAGACGATGCCCTGGGTCACCGTCTGGCCGACGCCGAACGGATCGCCGATGGCGAGCACCAGATCACCGACTTCCAGGCCGTCGGAATCGGCGAACGGCACGGTCGGAAACGTCTGGCCGTCGGCCTTCAGGCGCAGCACCGCAAGATCGGTGCGCTCGTCCTTGAGAATGAGCTCGGCGTCGAACTCGCGCCGGTCCGACAGCGAGACCCGGATCTCGTCCGCATCGCGAATGACGTGGTTGTTGGTGATCACCACCCCGTCGGTGGACACGATCACGCCGGAGCCGAGCGACTTCTGCATCCGATCCGGCGCGGAATTCCCGCGCGGGTCGCCGAAGAAGTGGCGGAACAGCGGATCGTCGAAGAGCGCCGACGGTGGGGCTGCCCGCACCCGGCGCGAGGCGTAGATGTTGACCACGGCGGGTGCGACGCGCTTCACCACCGGAGCGAAGGAGAGCTGGATGTCGGCCGCGCTCGACGGAACGGCCTTCTCCTGGGCAGCGACCGGCGGGGCCGCGCACGCCAGCGCGGCAAAGGCCAGCGCGGCCGCAGCAAGCCCTGGGAGCCGCATCGGCTGGGGACGGCCCGAACGACGGGCCAGGCTCGAAATCAGGGAAACGCGTGTCTGCAACGGGGTCACCTTTCCGCGTCGGCCGCCAAAACGCCAGGCCGGGCCGGCTGCCGCACCTCGTGCGCGTGACCGGTCGGGGGCGCCTCGGCCTTCATGAACCTACAGGCAGACCGGTTCGAACGGGCATGCCGGGAGCCGATGGTCATCATCACATTCACTGGAGCCCCCCGAAGCCACCGACGATTCGACGGCATCGCCCCGGCTGGAAGCGGGTGGCGCTTCATGGAACGAGATCACGATGATGTCGTCGAAACAATCTGAACGAGACGAGCTCTAGGGCGGAAACCGGGCAGTGACGTGGCAAAGGCACCGGCCCGGCCACAAACACGAGCGCCCCGCATGACAAACATGCGGGGCGCTCGAATTGTCATCCTATATCCGGACCTGGCGGTCGGATACCGGCAATCGATCTACGCGGCTTCTTCAGCAGCGAGACGGGCACGGTCGACGGCGCCGCGCGCCTCCGGATCCCGGTCCACGAACTCGATCACGGCAACCGCCGCGTTGTCGCCGTAGCGGAACCCGGCGCGCATGATGCGCAGGTAGCCGCCGGGACGGGCGGCCATGCGCGGACCGAGCGTCTCGAACAGCTTCGCCACGGCCGCGGTGTCGCGGATCTGGCTGATGGCCTGCCGACGGGCATGAAGGTCGCCCCGCTTGGCAAGCGTCACCAGACGCTCCACCACCGGACGCAGCTCCTTCGCCTTCGGAAGGGTTGTGATGATCTGCTCGTGCTCAATCAACGATGCAGCCATGTTGGCGAACATCGCCTTCCGATGACTGGACGTCCGATTGAGCTTGCGGCCACTTTTGCCATGGCGCATCGGCTAACTCCTCGCGCGGTTATTCAAGGCGATCGGCGACCCCTTCAGGGCCATCAACCCGCTCTCAATAGTGATGATCTTCGTAGCGCTTCGCCAGTTCTTCGATGTTCTCCGGCGGCCAGTTCGTGACTTCCATGCCCAGGTGGAGACCCATCTGCGCAAGGACTTCCTTGATCTCGTTCAGCGACTTGCGTCCGAAGTTCGGGGTCCGGAGCATCTCCGCCTCGGTCTTCTGGATCAGGTCACCGATGTAGACGATGTTGTCGTTCTTCAGGCAGTTTGCCGAGCGCACCGACAGCTCGAGCTCGTCGACCTTCTTCAGCAGCGCCGGATTGAACGCCAGCTCCGGAACGTCTTCGCGGATCTCGGCCTTCTGGGGCTCCTCGAAGTTCACGAAGATGGCCAGCTGGTCCTGCAGGATGCGCGCCGCGTAGGCGACGGAGTCTTCCGGGGACAGCGAGCCGTCCGTCTCGACCGACAGGGTCAGCTTGTCATAGTCCAGAACCTGGCCCTCGCGGGTGTTCTCGACCTTGTAGGAGACCTTCTTCACCGGCGAGTACAGGCTGTCGACCGGAATCAGGCCGATCGGCGCGTCCTCGGGGCGGTTGCGATCCGCCGGGACGTAGCCCTTGCCGGTGTTCACCGTGAACTCCATGCGGATGTCCGTGCCCTCGTCGAGGGTGCACAGCACGTGGTCGGGGTTCAGCACCTCGATGTCGCCCACCGTCTGGATGTCGCCAGCGGTCACGACGCCCGGGCCCTGCTTGCGCACGACCATGCGCTTCGGACCCTCGCCCTGCATCTTGACGGCGATTTCCTTGATGTTCAGCACGATGTCGGTCACGTCCTCGCGGACGCCCGAGATCGAGGAGAACTCGTGCAGAACGCCGTCGATCTGCACCGCGGTCACCGCAGCGCCCTGCAGGGACGACAACAGCACGCGGCGGAGCGCATTGCCCAGCGTCAGGCCGAAACCGCGCTCGAGCGGCTCTGCCACGAGCGTGGCCGTGCGGCCGGGCTCGTAGCCCGCCTTCACCTCAAGCTTGTTCGGCTTGATGAGCTCCTGCCAATTCTTTTGAATGATCACCGTCGCACCTTTTCGCTTGTCCGATGACGATCCCGTTGCAACAGGACCGTCATGCCCACCGAAGCGGGAAACTGGTCGGGTCGGGCGACGATACGCCCGATACCCATGGCGAGGCTCAAACGCGCCGACGCTTGCGCGGGCGGCAGCCATTATGCGGGATCGGCGTCACGTCACGGATCGACGTGATCGTGAACCCGACCGACTGCAGGGCACGCAGCGCGGACTCGCGACCAGAGCCGGGCCCGGTCACCTCGACCTCGAGGGTCCGCATGCCGTGCTCGCTCGCCTTGCGGGCCGCATCCTCGGCAGCCACCTGGGCGGCGTAAGGCGTCGACTTGCGCGACCCCTTGAAACCCATCGTACCGGCCGACGACCAGGAAATCGTGTTGCCCTGAGCGTCGGTGATCGTGATCATCGTGTTGTTGAACGATGCGTTCACGTGCGCCACGCCGGAGGTGATGTTCTTGCGTTCACGCCGGCGTACCCGGGTCGTGTCCTTCGCCATTTCATTCTTCCTTGTTCGATCTCGACACCGCCGTAATGCCGGCGGCTCCACCGTATCGGCGGCACCGGGCCCGAAACCGGCCCGGCACCCGCGCCGACATCAGCTGTTTATTTCTTCTTGCCCGCGATGGCCTTGGCCGGACCCTTGCGCGTGCGCGCATTGGTGTGGGTCCGCTGGCCACGAACCGGCAGACCGCGGCGATGACGCAGGCCGCGGTAGCAACCCAGATCCATCAGCCGCTTGATGTTCATCGCGGTATCGCGCCGCAGGTCGCCCTCGACGAGATAGTCGCGGTCGATGACTTCGCGCATGTGCAGCACTTCGGCGTCGGACAGCTCGTTGACCCGACGCTCGGGCGCGACATTGACCTTCTCCGCGATCTCGCGAGCCTTGGCCGCACCAATGCCGTGAATGTACTGAAGCGCGATGACAACGCGCTTGTTGGTCGGAATATTGACGCCTGCAATGCGGGCCACTCTGGTCTCTCCTTCGTACTCGAGGTCCCGGCTCGAGATGTCTCGCTAAAACCCGACCTTACATATCAAAGCCGGACTTGGGCCCCGCATCGGTGGGCCGAATGCAAAAGACCGCCGCTCAGGTCACCTTCCGGTTCCCGGCGCCGATCCATCACGGATATCCGATTGGACCGGCTTAGTAGCGGATGGGTAACGGTCCCGTCAAGCGGCGTCATCCGCCACTCCACGTTGCCGTCTACCCCGATACGCCCGCGAAGATCCGGTCGACCTCGGCCGAGACCTCTTCGATGGGCGCCATCCCGTTGACCTGCTTCAACAATCCCTTCCGGCTATAGAATTCTGCCAGGGGGGCTGTCTGCGCCCGGTAAACATCAAGTCGTTTCTTCAGCGCGTCGGCGTTGTCGTCGGAACGGACGTTGTCACCGCTCTCCGCTGCCCGCTTCTCGACCCGTTCGAGAAGCGCGGCCTCGTCGACGACCAGCTCGACGACCATGTCCAGCTGCAGCTGCTTGCGCTCCAGCAGATCCTCGAGCGCCTCCGCCTGGGGGACGGTACGCGGAAAACCATCGAGGATGAAGCCATTGCGGCAGTCGGGCTCGTCGAGGCGTTCAGAGACGATCTGGATGACCACGTCGTCCGGAACGAGCTCGCCGCGGTCCATGAGTCCCTTGGCCTTGAGCCCCACCGGCGTTTCCGCCTTCACGGCCGCGCGCAGCATGTCACCGGTCGAAAGCTGAACGATGTGGTGTCGCTCGACCAGCTTCTGGGCCTGGGTTCCCTTACCGGCCCCCGGAGGCCCCAGAAGGATCAGTCTCATCGCCGCCTGCCCCTTAGCTTCGATTTCTTCACGAGCCCTTCGTACTGGTGCGCCAGCAGATGTCCCTGGACCTGCGCGACGGTATCCATCGTCACGCTCACCACGATCAGGAGCGACGTGCCGCCGAAGTAGAAGGGCAACGCCGACGCCGAGATCAGGAATTCGGGCAGAAGACAGACGATCACCAGATAGATCGCCCCGACCGCCGTGATCCGCGTCAGCACATAGTCGATGTAGTCGGCGGTGCGTTCGCCGGGACGGATGCCCGGGACGTAGCCGCCATGTTTCTTCAGGTTGTCGGCCGTGTCGGCCGGATTGAACACGATCGCCGTGTAGAAGAAGGCGAAAAATATGATCAGCGCAGCATAGATCGCCATGAACAGCGGCTGGCCGTGGCCGAGCAGCGTCGTGATCGTGGTGACCCAGCCACCGCCCTGGCCGCTCGAAAAGCTCGTGAGCGTGGCAGGAACCAGCAGCAGCGACGAGGCGAAGATCGGCGGGATGACGCCCGACGTGTTCAGCTTCAAGGGCAGGTGCGAGGACTCGCCCTGGAACACCCGGTTGCCGACCTGTCGCTTGGGATATTGTATGAGGAGGCGCCTCTGGGCGCGCTCCACGTAGACGATGAAGGCGATCACGACTGCGGCCAGGACGAACACGCCCAGGATGACCGCGGTGGGCAGAGCACCTTCGCGGCCAAGCTCCAGCATGCCGGCCAGCGCCGTCGGAATGCCCGCGACGATGCCGGAGAAGATGATCAGCGAGATGCCGTTGCCGACGCCGCGTGCGGTGATCTGCTCGCCGAGCCACATCAGGAACATGGTGCCGCCGACCAGCGTCACCACCGTCGTCGCGCGGAAGAACCAGCCTGGATCTGTCACGATCGATCCGGCGCCCTCCAGCCCGACGGCGATTCCGTAGGCCTGGAACGTCGCCAGCACCACCGTGGCGTAGCGGGTGTACTGGTTGATGACCTTGCGGCCCTGCTCGCCTTCCTTCTTCAGCGCCTCGAGCCGCGGCACGACCGTGGTGAGGAGCTGAATGATGATCGAGGCGGAGATGTACGGCATGATGCCGAGGGCGAAGATCGCCATGCGGCCCACGGCGCCGCCTGCGAACATGTTGAACATGCCGAGCAGGCCGGACTGCGCCTGGTTGAAGGCCTGGGCCAACGCGGCAGGGTCGATGCCGGGAAGCGGGACGTAGGTGCCGGCCCGGTAGACAATCAATGCGCCGAGGGTGAACCAGATCCGCTTCTTCAGTTCCTCCGCCTTCGCGAAGGCGGAGAAATTCAGATTGGACGCGAGTTGTTCGGCAGCCGAGACCATGGAGCGTTCCGGTTCAAGAGAGGGCGCGGACGGAAAGGAGG
The DNA here is from genome assembly GCF_053628695.1 of Amorphus sp. MBR-141. Taxonomy (NCBI): domain Bacteria; kingdom Pseudomonadati; phylum Pseudomonadota; class Alphaproteobacteria; order Hyphomicrobiales; family Amorphaceae; genus Amorphus; species Amorphus sp. MBR-141. Next base: position 42,118 of record NZ_JBRJGW010000007.1, on the reverse strand, counting down.
CGAAGGCCCTCAGGCCGACGCTTTATCCCGCGACTTGATCTCGACCTTCCCGCCGGCTTTTTCAACCGCCTTGATGGCAGCCTGCGACGCTCCGTCCACCACGAGGGTGACGCCAGCCTTCAGTTCACCGTCGGAAAGCAGCCGGACACCGTCGAGCTTGCGACGGCAAACGCCAGCCGCCACGAGGGCGGCGATGTCGATCGGCGCCTTCGGATCGAGCTTGCCGGCGTCGATGGCGATCTGCACGCGGCCGACGCAGACCTCGTTCCACTTCTTCGCGAAGATGTTCACGAAGCCGCGCTTCGGCAGACGCCGATGCAACGGCATCTGACCGCCTTCGAAGCCCTTGATCGCAACACCCGTACGCGACTTCTGACCCTTGACGCCGCGACCCGCGGTCTTGCCGATGCCAGAACCGATGCCCCTGCCCACGCGCTTGCGCGACGTCGTGGCACCGGGCTTGTCGCTGATCTCATTCAGCTTCATGGCAGTCTCCTTGAGCGCGCCTGGGCATGGCACATATGGCCCGCCGACCGCGCACTATCCAGTTCCTATGAGCCCCTATTCGACGACGCGAACGAGGTGGCTCACCTTGGCAATCATGCCGCGCACGGCCGGAGTGTCTTCCAGCGTGCGGCGACGGTGCATCTTGTTGAGGCCGAGTCCAACGAGCGTCGCCCGCTGATCGGCGGGGCGGCGGATCGGGCTGCCCGTCTGCTCGACCGTGACGGTCGCGCCGGCGGGCGTCTTCTTCGCCTTCGGAGCAGCCTTGTTGGCGGCGGCTTTCTTCGGCGCGGCCTTCTTCACCGCAGGCTTCTTGGCCGCGGGCTTCTTGGCGGCAGCGGGCGCAGCCTTCGGCGTTGCCTCGGCGGCTTCCGCCTCGTCGGTGGTCTTCGGTGCCTTTGCCATTCAACTCTCCAACGGACCGTATGCCGCGCTTCTCAGCCCTGCGGCGATCCCTATTCCTGACGGTGCCCTCAGGCGTCCGCTGTCGCGTCCGCATCCACGTCGCGACGGCGGGCCTGCAGCGCGGCGACCTTCATGCCGCGACGGGCGGCAACGGAGCGCGGGCTGTCCTCGGTCTTCAGACCCTCGAACGCGGCGCGCACCATGTTGTAGGGGTTGGACGACCCCAGCGACTTGGCGACGACGTCCTGCACGCCCAGCGTCTCGAACACGGCGCGCATCGGACCGCCGGCGATGATGCCGGTACCGGCCGGCGCGGCCCGCATCACCACGCGACCGGCGCCCCAGCGCCCGTTCACGTCGTGGTGCAGGGTCCGGCCTTCGCGCAGCGGCACCCGGATCATGCTCCGCTTGGCGGCTTCCGTCGCCTTGCGGATCGCTTCCGGCACTTCGCGCGCCTTGCCGTGACCGAATCCGACCCGGCCCTTCTGATCGCCGACGACGACGAGGGCAGCAAAGCCGAACCGCCGACCGCCCTTCACCACCTTCGCCACGCGATTGATGTGAACGAGCTTGTCGACGAACTCGCTGTCGCGATCATCCCGATCCCGCGCCATGTTCTTCATCCTTCCGTCAGTTGGTCCGACTTGCGCGGATAACTAGAAATCCAGCCCGCCTTCGCGGGCGGCGTCGGCCAGGGCCTTGACCCGGCCGTGATAGATGTAGCCCCCGCGGTCGAACACGACCTTGGTCACGCCCGCCTTCTTGGCGCGCTCGGCGATCAGACGCCCGACCTCGGCAGCGGCCGCCGTATCGGCGCCCGTCTTGATGGACCCGCGAAGGTCCTTGTCGAGCGTCGATGCCGCGGCGACGGTGCCGCCGGCGGCGTCGTCGATCACCTGCACGTAGATGTGCTTGGACGACCGAAAAACGCTCAGCCGAGGCCGCCCGTTGGCAACCGCCCGGATAGTACGACGAACCCGCATCGTACGGCGGTTCGTCCGGCTCAGACCCTTGGCCATCGTCGTCGTCCTTACTTCTTCTTGCCTTCTTTGCGGATGATCTGCTCGCCCGCGTACTTCACGCCCTTGCCCTTGTAGGGCTCCGGCGGCCGGTAATCGCGGATCTCCGCGGCAACCTGCCCGACGCGCTGCTTCTCGATACCCGCAATGACGATCTCGGTCGGCTTCGGACACTGGATCTGAATGCCATCCGGGATCGGATAGAGCACTTCGTGCGAAAAGCCGAGTGCCAGCTGGAGGTTCTTGCCCTGGATCGACGCGCGATAGCCGACGCCGGCGATCTCGAGCCGACGCTCGAACCCGTCGGTGACGCCCTGCACCAGGTTCGCCACCATCGAGCGGGACAGACCCCACATCGACCGCGCCCGCTTGCTGCCGTCGACCGGCATCACGCTCACGCCGTCTTCGCCTTCGGACACCGTGACCACGTCCGGAACCGTGAACGACAGCTCGCCCTTCGGACCTTTCACGGTGACGGTCTGGCCGTCAATCTTCGCCGTGACGCCCTTCGGCATCGGGACCGGCTTCTTACCTACACGTGACATCCCACAACTCCTCGAGATCTCGCCCTTCGCCTTCCGCGGTCAACGACCGGTCAGAAGACCTGGCAGAGGATCTCCCCGCCCAGGTTACGCTCACGCGCCACATGATCGCTCATGACGCCCTGCGACGTGGACAGAATGGACACGCCCAGACCATTCGCGACCCGCGGCAGCGTTGCCACGGACGAATAGACCCGACGTCCCGGCTTCGAGATCCGTTCGATCTTCTTGATCGCCGGCTCCCCATCGAAATACTTCAGCTCGATGTCGATCTCCGAACGACCGTTCTCGCGTTCCGTGACGGTGTAGCCACGGATATAGCCCTCGCTCTGAAGGACCTCGAGCACGTTCATCCGCAGGCTCGAACCCGGCGTCTGAAGGCTGTTCTTCTTGCGCATCGCCGCATTGCGAATGCGCGTGATCATGTCCCCCAGGGGATCGGTCATCGCCATCGGGGCGTCTCCTTACCAGCTCGACTTCACGAGGCCCGGGATCTGACCCTGGCCGCCAAGCTCGCGCAGCGCCACGCGCGACATCTTGAGCTTACGATAGTAGGCACGCGGACGGCCGGTGATCTCGCAACGGTTGACGACGCGGCTCGGCGCGGAGTTCCGCGGCATCTCGGCGAGCTTCAGCTGCGCCTCGAACCGCTCTTCCATCGAGAGCGACTGGTCGCGCGCGATCGTCTTCAACCGCTCACGCTTTCCGGCCAGCTGCTTGGCAAGCCGGATGCGCTTCTGGTTGTTCTCGATCTTACCTTTTTTGGCCATCTCGTTCGTCCCTTGCTCCGTCCGTCACGTACGGAACGGGAAATTCAGAGCGCGCAGCAGCTCGCGCGCCTCGTCATCCGTTTGCGCCGTCGTGCAGACGATAATGTCCATGCCCCAGATCTGGTCGACCTTGTCGTACTCGATCTCCGGGAACACGATGTGCTCCTTCAGGCCCATCGCGAAGTTGCCGCGCCCATCGAAGCTCTTCGGGTTGAGGCCCCGAAAATCCCGGATGCGCGGCATCGCGATCGTCACCAGACGGTCGATGAACTCGTACATGTGCCCACGGCGCAGGGTGACCTTGCAGCCGATCGGCATTTCCTCGCGCAGCTTGAAGCCCGCGATGGAGTTCTTCGCCTTGGTGATCACCGGCTTCTGGCCCGCGATCTTCGTCAGATCGTTGACCGCCGACTGGACCTTCTTGGAATCGGCGACAGCTTCGCCGATTCCCATGTTGATCACCACCTTGTCGAGCCGCGGCACCTGCATGGAGTTCGTGTAGTTGAACTTCTCCTGCAGAACGGCGCGAACCTGCTCGCGGTAGATCGTCTTCGTGCGCGGCTCAACCGCCGCTTCGAGAGCCTCAGCCATCGATCTTGTCTCCAGAGCGCTTGGCGAAGCGAACCTTCGTGCCATCCTTCTCGATCCGGAAGCCCACTCGCGTCGCCTTGCCGTCGGTCGGATCGGCGTGCGAGATGTTGGACAGGTGGATCGACGCTTCCTTGGCGATGATCCCGCCTTCCTGCGCCGGCGTCTGTTTCTGGTGCTTCTGCACCACATTGACGCCGCGCACGACAGCGCGATTGTCCTTGGGCAGAACGCGGACGACCTCACCGGTCTTGCCCTTGTCCCGTCCGGCGATCACCACGACGGAGTCGCCCTTCTTGATGCGCGCGGCCATTACAGCACCTCCGGCGCGAGCGAAATGATCTTCATGTGATTGCGTGCCCGAAGCTCGCGCGGGACCGGCCCGAAAATACGCGTGCCCACCGGCTCCTTGTTGTTGTTGATCAGGACGGCCGCATTGCGGTCGAACCGGATCACGCTTCCGTCAGCGCGGCGGATGTCCTTCGCCGTGCGCACGACGACCGCCTTCATGACGTCGCCCTTCTTCACGCGACCGCGCGGGCTCGCCTCCTTCACGGAGACGACGATGATGTCGCCGACCGAAGCGTACTTCCGCTTCGAGCCGCCGAGCACCTTGATGCACATGACACGGCGCGCACCGGAATTGTCGGCCACGTCCAGGTTGGTCTGCATCTGAATCATGCTTCGCCGCCTATTTTCTCTCTATTCGCCGCGCCCAATTGGCCAACTTCGTCCGCCTGACCCGAGGTCAGTCCGTGACGACTTCGCCCGCAGGCGTCAAAGCGCCAATCACAGCCCACCGCTTGTTCTTCGACAGCGGCCGCGTCTCTTCGATCACGACCAGGTCGCCCGTCTTGAAGGCGTTCAACTCGTCGTGCGCGTGGTAGCGCTTCGTGCGACGGACCGTCTTCTTCAGGAGCGGATGGGTGAACCGACGCTCAACCCGCACCACGACGGTCTTGTCGTTCTTGTCGCTAACGACGACGCCCCGCATAACTCGTTTCGGCATCTTCTTGTCTTTCCCGTCAGCTCGCCGGCGCCTTGCGGCGCTCGCCAAGGACCGTCTTGATCCGGGCGATGTCACGGCGCACCTGCCGAACCCGCGCGGTGTTCTCAAGCTGGCCAGTCGCCCGCTGGAAGCGCAGATTGAACTGCTCCTTCTTCAGCTTGGCCAGTTGGTCCAGCAACTCGTCGGCGGTCTTCGCCTTAACGTCCGAGGCCTTCATGCCCAATTCTCCTCGCGCCTTGCGCCGCTATTCGGCGATGCGCTGCACGAAACGCGTCTTGATCGGCAGCTTTGCCGCACCGAGCCGCAGCGCTTCGCGCGCGATGTCTTCGGCCACGCCGTCGATCTCGAACATGATCCGGCCCGGATGAACCCGCGCCGCCCAGTATTCCGGCGAACCCTTACCCTTACCCATGCGCACTTCGGTCGGCTTCTGCGACACCGGCACGTCCGGGAAGATCCGGATCCACACCCGGCCCTGGCGCTTCATGTGGCGGGTGATCGCGCGGCGAGCCGCCTCGATCTGCCGCGCCGTCACGCGCTCGGGTTCCTGAGCCTTCAGCCCGAAGGCACCGAAGTTCAGAGACGTTCCGCCCTTAGCCGTGCCGTGAATGCGGCCCTTGTGCTGCTTGCGGAATTTGGTTCGTTTCGGTTGCAGCATCTGTCTGCTCTCGTGCTCTCAAAAACCGCCGGCGGATCAGCCGTCGTTGCGACGACGACCGCCGCCACCACCGCCACTCTCGGCGGCTTCGGTCAGCCGGCGTTCGGACGCCATCGGATCGTGCTCCAGGATCTCGCCCTTGAAGATCCAGACCTTCACGCCGCAGGTGCCGTAAGCCGTCTTGGCCGTGGCCGTTCCATAGTCGATGTCCGCGCGCAGCGTGTGCAGCGGAACCCGACCTTCGCGATACCATTCCGTCCGGGCGATTTCCGCCCCGCCGAGACGGCCACCGCAGTTGATCCGGATGCCTTCCGCGCCAAGCCGCATCGCCGACTGGACCGCCCGCTTCATCGCCCGGCGGAACGCGACGCGCCGCTCGAGCTGCTGGGCGATCGACATGGCGACGAGGGTCGCGTCGATCTCGGGCTTGCGCACTTCAACGATGTTGATGTGCACTTCCGAGGCGGTCATCTCGCCGATCTTCTTGCGCAGACGATCGATGTCGGCGCCCTTCTTGCCGATCACCACCCCCGGACGGGCCGAGTGGAGGGTGACACGGCACTTCTTGTGGGGCCGCTCGATGACGATCTTCGACACCGCAGCCTGCTTCAGTTCCTTCAGCAGGAAGTTGCGGATCTTCAGATCCTCGTGCAGCAGCATTCCGTAGTCGGCGCGATCGGCGAACCAGCGCGAATCCCAGGTCCGGTTGATGCCGAGACGCAGGCCGATCGGATTGACTTTATTACCCATCAGGCAGCCTCCTCGACTTCACGCACGACGATGGTCAGGTGCGAAAAGGTCTTCTCGACCCGACCCGCGCGACCACGTCCGCGAGCATGAAACCGCTTCATCACCAGCGCCTTGCCGACATAGGCTTCCGACACGATCAGCGCATCGACGTCGAGGTCGTGGTTGTTCTCGGCGTTCGCGATCGCGGACTCCAGCGCCTTGCGCACGTCCTTGGCGATCCGCTTGCGCGAAAATTCCAGATCGGCGAGCGCGGTCGCGGCCTTCTTGCCACGGATCAGCTGCGCGACGAGGTTCAGCTTCTGAGGGCTGACCTTGAGCCGTCGCACGACTGCACGCGCCTCGGTTTCGCCGAGCACCCGTTCCCGGGAGGGCTTGCCCATCGTTATTTCCTCTTCGCCTTCTTGTCGGCCCCGTGGCCATAGTAGGTCCGGCTCGGCGAGAACTCGCCGAACTTGTGACCCACCATGTCCTCGCTCACCAGGACCGGAATGTGCTTCTGCCCGTTGTAGACCCCGAATGTCAGGCCCACGAACTGAGGCAAAATGGTCGACCGACGCGACCAGATCTTGATCACTTCGTTACGGCCCGAAGAACGCGACTTGTCCGCCTTCTTCAGAAGGTAGCCGTCAACGAAGGGGCCTTTCCATACAGAGCGCGCCACGATCTCGTCCTCTTACTTCTTACGGGCGTGACGGCTCCGGACGATATACTTGTCCGTCGCCTTGTTGTGCCGCGTACGCTTGCCCTTGGTCGGCTTGCCCCACGGGGTGACCGGATGACGGCCGCCCGACGTGCGACCTTCACCACCACCGTGCGGATGGTCGACCGGGTTCATGGCCACGCCACGCGTCTGCGGGCGGCGGCCAAGCCAGCGTGAGCGGCCCGCCTTAGACAGGTTGATATTCGAATGGTCCGGGTTCGACACCGCACCGACGGTCGCCATCACCGTGCCCAGCACCCGGCGCTGTTCGCCGGAGGAGAGCCGGATGACCGTGTAACCCTGGTCGCGACCGACGATCTGGGCGTAGTTGCCAGCCGAACGGGCCAGCTGTCCACCCTTCTTCGGCTTCAGCTCGACGTTGTGCACGATCGTCCCGACCGGGATCGACTGGATCGGCATCGCGTTGCCCGGCTTCACGTCGACCTGCTGGCCGGCGATCACCGTGTCGCCTTCGCCCAGGCGCTGCGGCGCCAGGATGTAGGCGAGCTCGCCATCCTCGTACTTGATCAGAGCCAGGAAGGCCGACCGGTTGGGGTCGTACTCGAGGCGCTGAACCGTCGCCGGAATGTCGAACTTCTGCCGCTTGAAGTCGACCACGCGGTAGGTCCGCTTGTGGCCGCCACCGCGGTGACGCGACGTCTTGCGGCCCGCATTGTTGCGGCCGCCCGACTTCGTCAGGCCCTCGGTCAGGGTCTTGACCGGCTTGCCCTTCCACAGGGCCGACCGCTCGACGATGACGAGCTGGCGCTGGCCCGGGGAGGTGGGACGGTAGGTCTTCAATGCCATAACGTTTGCCCTTCCCGTCTCAGAGGCCGGTCGACACGTCGATCGACTGGCCTTCGGCCAGCGTCACGATCGCGCGCTTCACGTCGGACTGATGTCCGATGATGCCCTTGAAGCGCTTGGTCTTGCCCTTGCGAATCTGGGTATTGACCCCGGTCACCTTGACCTTGAACAGGGCTTCGACCGCCGCCTTGATCTGCGGCTTCGTCGCCGTGCGCGCCACCCGGAAGACGACCTGGTTGTGCTCGGAGAGCATGGTCGACTTCTCGGTGATGATCGGGCTGCGGATCACGTCGAAATGCTTAAGGTCCGTCATTTGAAACGCTCCTCGAGGCTCTCGACGGCCGCCTTCGTCAGGACCAGCGTGTCCCGGCGCAGGATGTCGTAGACGTTGATGCCGGCGACCGCGATCAGATCGAGGTGCGGAATGTTCTTAGCCGCCTTCGTGAACGCCTCGTTCCGCTCCGGGCCATCGACCACCAGCGCATTGACTAGGCCGATGCCGGCCAGCTTCTCACGCAGGATCTTGGTCTTGGCTTCGTCTGCCGTCGCCGACGAGATCACCACGATCTTGCCGTCACGCGCCTTTGCCGACAGCGCATGCTTCAGGCCGAGCACCCGGACCTTCTTGGGAAGGTCGTGGGCATGGCTGCGCGGGACCGGCCCGAAGGCCTTGCCGCCGCCGCGGAACTGAGGCGCACCCTTGTCGGAGTGGCGGGCACGACCGGTGCCCTTCTGCTTGTACATCTTCTTGCCCGAGGTGGTGATCTCGGAGCGGTTCTTCGCCTTGTGCGTGCCGGACTGCCGCTTGGCGAGCTGCCAGCGAACGACCCGCTGCACCAGATCCTGGCGCGGCTCCAGGCCGAAGATCGCGTCGGAAACGGAGATCGTTCCGTCCGTCCCGCCCTCGAGCGTCTTGACGTCGAAATCCATCACCCGTTCTCCTTGCCCGCGGTGTCTTCGGCACCGGTCTCGGCCGGAGCGGCGTCGATCACCTCAGCCGGCGGAACCGCCGCTTCGGTCTCAGCGCCATCGAGGTCGGACGGCAGGCGGAATGCGCCCGGGGTCGGAACCTCGTCCGGCAGTTTCTTCTTGACGGCGTCGCGGATCAGGATCCAGCCACCCTTGGCGCCGGGCACCGCGCCCTGCACCATGATGAGGCCGCGTTCGACATCCGTGCGGACGACCTTCAGGTTCTGGGTGGTCACGCGGACATCGCCCATGTGACCGGCCATCTTCTTGTTCTTGAAGACGCGACCCGGATCCTGATTCTGACCGGTGGAGCCGTGCGAGCGGTGCGACAGCGAGACACCATGGGTGGCCCGGAGACCACCGAAGTTGTGCCGCTTCATCGCGCCGGCGAAGCCCTTACCGATCGACGTCCCGCTGACGTCGACGAACTGTCCGGCCACGAAGTGGTCGGCAGTCAACTCGGCACCCACGGCAATGACGTTGTCCGGGGAGACCCGGCACTCCACCACTGTCCGCTTCGGTTCCACTTTGGCCACCGCAAAGTGCCCCCGCATCGCCCGGGTCGTGTTCTTCGCCTTGGCGAAGCCCGCACCGAGCTGGAGAGCGGTGTAGCCGTCTTTTTCTTCGGTCCGGTGTGCCACAACCTGGCACGACTCCACCCGCAACACGGTGACGGGCAAGTGTTCACCTGCCTCCGTGTAGATCCGGGTCATCCCGACCTTCTGAGCAATTACTGCAGAGCGCATAGCCGCGCCTCTCGTCCCTCTGGCTCGTCGTCGCTTAGAGCTTGATCTCGACATCCACACCGGCAGCCAGGTCGAGCTTCATCAAAGCGTCGACCGTCTGCGGGGTGGGATCGATGATGTCCAAAAGCCGCTTGTGTGTGCGGATTTCGAACTGCTCCCGGCTCTTCTTGTCGATGTGCGGCGAGCGGTTGACCGTATATTTCTCGATCCGGGTGGGAAGCGGCACCGGGCCGCGCACCTGGGCGCCCGTCCGCTTCGCGGTGTGCACGATCTCCTTGGTGGAAGAATCGAGCACCCGGTGATCGAACGCTTTCAAACGGATGCGAATGTTCTGGCCGTTCATAATCTTTCGCGCCTGTTAGCCCGGCATCGGGAAATGAAGCGGGCGCGCCACCAACATGCGGCGCGCCCGCAAGGAAATTGCTTGGTCTACTCGAGGATGGCGGCGACGACGCCGGCGCCCACGGTGCGGCCGCCTTCGCGGATGGCGAAGCGCAGCTTCTCTTCCATCGCGATCGGCACGATCAGCTCGACGTTGATCTCCACGTTGTCGCCCGGCATCACCATCTCGGTGCCCTCCGGCAGCGTCACAACGCCGGTCACGTCCGTCGTGCGGAAGTAGAACTGCGGCCGGTAGTTGGTGAAGAACGGCGTGTGACGGCCGCCTTCTTCCTTCGTCAGGATGTACGCCTCGGCCTTGAACTTCTTGTGCGGCGTCACCGAGCCCGGCTTGCACAGCACCTGGCCGCGCTCGACGTTCTCGCGGTCGATGCCGCGCAGAAGCGCGCCGATGTTGTCGCCAGCCTGGCCCTGGTCCAGCAGCTTGCGGAACATCTCGACGCCGGTCACCGTGGTCTTCTTGGTGTCGGTGATGCCGACGATCTCGACTTCCTCGCCCACCTTCACGATGCCGCGCTCGACGCGGCCGGTCACCACGGTGCCGCGGCCGGAGATCGAGAACACGTCCTCGATCGGCATCAGGAAGGCGCCGTCGATCGGACGCTCGGGCGTCGGGATGTAGGCGTCCACTTCCTTCATCAGCTCAAGGATCGCGTCGTGGCCGAGCTTGGCGTCGCCATTCTCGAGCGCCACCAGCGCGGATCCCTTCACGATCGGAATGTCGTCGCCCGGGAAGTCGTAGGACGACAGCAGCTCACGAACCTCGAGCTCGACGAGCTCCAGCAGCTCCTCGTCGTCGACCATGTCGCACTTGTTCAGGAACACCACGATCGCCGGAACGCCGACCTGACGGGCGAGCAGGATGTGCTCGCGGGTCTGCGGCATCGGGCCGTCGGCGGCCGAACACACCAGGATCGCGCCGTCCATCTGCGCCGCACCCGTGATCATGTTCTTCACGTAGTCGGCATGGCCCGGGCAGTCGACGTGCGCGTAGTGACGGTTCTCCGTCTCGTACTCGACGTGCGCCGTCGAGATCGTGATGCCGCGCGCCTTCTCTTCCGGTGCCGCGTCGATCTGATCGTACGCCTTGTACGTCGCCCCGCCCGTCTCGGCCAGAACCTTGGTGATCGCCGCCGTCAGAGACGTCTTGCCGTGGTCAACGTGACCGATCGTTCCAATGTTCACGTGCGGCTTCGTGCGAGCAAACTTTTCCTTCGCCATCGGCGTACTCCGTTCGGTCTAAATCTGTTGCAACCGGATCTTCAAGAAAGGCGCTTCGATCAGGCGAACTTCGCCTGAACCTCGTCGGCGACGTTCTGAGGAACCTGTTCATAGTGGTCGAACTGCATCGTGTACTGGGCCCGGCCCTGGGTCATCGACCGCAGGTTCGAGACGTACCCGAACATATTCGCAAGCGGCACGAAGGCGTTGACGACGGCAGCGATGCCGCGCGACTCGGTGCCCTGGATCTGCCCGCGCCGGGAATTCAGATCGCCCATCACCGTGCCGGCGAACTCTTCCGGGGTGACGACTTCGACCTTCATGATCGGCTCGAGCAGCTTCGGTCCGGCCTTCTGGATGGCTTCGCGGAACGCGGCCCGCGAAGCGATTTCGAACGCCAGCACGCTGGAGTCCACGTCATGGTAGGCGCCGTCGATCAGCTCGGCCTTGATGTCGACCATCGGGAAGCCGGCGATCGGGCCCGAGGTCATCACGCTGGCGATGCCCTTCTGGACGCCGGGGACGTATTCCTTCGGCACCGATCCGCCGACGACCTTCGATTCGAACGAGAAGCCCGAACCCGGCTCGCTCGGCTCGATGACGATCTTCACGCGGGCGAACTGGCCGGTACCGCCGGTCTGCTTCTTATGCGTGTAGTCGATCTCGGTCAGCTTCGTGATCGTCTCGCGGTAGGCCACCTGCGGCGCACCGATGTTCGCCTCGACCTTGAACTCGCGCTTCATGCGGTCGACGAGGATGTCGAGATGAAGCTCGCCCATGCCGGCGATGATCGTCTGGCCGGATTCCTCGTCGGTCTTGACGCGGAAGGACGGGTCCTCGGCGGCCAGGCGGTTGAGCGCGAGGCCCATCTTCTCCTGGTCCGACTTGGTCTTCGGCTCGATGGCGATCTCGATGACCGGCTCGGGGAACTCCATGCGCTCCAGGATCACCGGCGCGCTCGGATCCGACAGGGTGTCGCCGGTGGTGGTCTCCTTGAGACCGGCCAGCGCCACGATGTCGCCCGCGAAGGCTTCCTTGATCTCGTCGCGATGGTTCGAATGCATCTGCAGCATCCGGCCGACGCGCTCGCGCTTTTCCTTCACCGTGTTCAGGACGTTCGCGCCCTGCTCGAGCTTGCCCGAGTAGATCCGGCAGAAGGTGAGCGTGCCCACGAACGGGTCGTTCATCACCTTGAAGGCGAGCATCGCCAGCGGCGCCTCGTCGGAGGACCGGCGCTTCACGTCTTCGCCCGTCTTCACGTCGATGCCCTTGATCGATTCCACGTCGATCGGGCTCGGCAGATAATCCACGACGGCGTCGAGGAGCGGCTGCACGCCCTTGTTCTTGAAGGCCGAACCGCAGAAGATCGGAACGTAGGCGTTGGCGATCGTGCCCTTGCGGATGACCTTCTTGAGGGTCTCCACGTCCGGCTCTTCACCGTTCAGGTACGCCTCCATCGCGTCGTCGTCGGCTTCGACGGCAACCTCGATGAGCTTCTCGCGATATTCCTTCGCCTGATCGAGGAGATCGGCCGGGATGTCCTGGCGGTTGAACTTCGCGCCGAGGCTCTCGTCTTCCCAGACGATCGCCTGCATCTCGAGCAAGTCGATGACGCCGGCGAAATCGTTCTCGGCGCCGATCGGCAGCTGCATGACGAGCGGAATCGCACCGAGGCGGTCCTCGATCATCTTGATGCACCGGAAGAAGTCGGCGCCGATCTTGTCCATCTTGTTGACGAACATCATCCGCGGCACGGCGTACTTGTCGGCCTGGCGCCACACGGTCTCGGTCTGCGGCTCGACACCCGCATTGGCGTCGAGAAGCGCGATCGCACCGTCGAGGACGCGCAGCGAGCGCTCGACCTCGATGGTGAAGTCGACGTGGCCGGGCGTGTCGATGATGTTCAGGCGCTTGTCCTGCCAGTAAGCGGTCGTCGCGGCGGACGTGATCGTGATGCCGCGCTCCTGCTCCTGCTCCATCCAGTCCATCGTCGCGGCGCCGTCATGGACTTCGCCAATCTTGTGGCTGCGACCCGTGTAGAACAGAATCCGCTCGGTCGTCGTCGTCTTCCCGGCATCGATGTGGGCCATGATGCCGAAATTACGGTAGTCTTCCATCTTGTGGGTGCGAGACATGACGCGCGCCTTCCTGACTTCGACCGATTACCAGCGGTAGTGCGAGAACGCGCGGTTGGCCTCGGCCATCTTGTGCGTGTCTTCGCGCTTTTTGACTGCAGTGCCACGGTTGTTCGACGCATCGAGCAGCTCGCCCGACAGGCGGTCGACCATGGTCTTGTCGTTACGCTTGCGCGCAGCGGTGATCAGCCAGCGGATCGCCAGCGCCTGACGGCGCTCGGGGCGAACCTCGACCGGCACCTGGTAGGTGGCGCCACCGACACGCCGCGACCGGACTTCGACCGTCGGCATGACGTTGTTCAGGGCCTCGTGGAACACGCCCACCGGATCCTGGCGGGTCTTGCCCTCGATCACGTCGAGGGCGCCGTACACGATGCCCTCGGCGGCCGACTTCTTGCCGTCGTACATCACCGAGTTCATGAACTTGGTGATCACGATGTCGCCGTACTTGGGGTCCGGCATGATCTCGCGCTTTTCCGCGCTATGACGACGTGACATGTCCCAGTCTCTCTCCGAAACCCTGTGCTCTCCCCGGCCGCGCTCGTCGCGCCGGGGCAGAAAACCTTACTTAGGCCGCTTGGCGCCGTACTTCGACCGGCGCTGCTTGCGATCCTTGACGCCCTGCGTGTCGAGAACACCGCGCAGGATGTGGTAGCGCACGCCCGGAAGATCCTTGACGCGGCCGCCGCGGATCATCACGACCGAATGCTCCTGCAGGTTATGGCCCTCGCCCGGGATGTACCCGATGACTTCGTACTGGTTGGTCAGGCGAACCTTCGCGACCTTACGCAGTGCGGAGTTCGGCTTCTTCGGCGTCGTCGTGTAGACGCGCGTGCAGACGCCACGCTTCTGCGGGCACGCTTCCATCGCCGGAACCTTGTTGCGCTTGGTCGGCGCCTTACGAGGCTTGCGGATCAACTGGTTGATGGTCGGCATACTTATCCGTTCCGTTGTGCCCGAACCCGAGAACTCTCGTCCACGTCCGGCCATGACAACAAAAACGCCGGCCCCGCCACTCGCTCTCACGAGGTGCGGACGGCGCGCGCATCCAGAGGACTACCCAGCGTGTGACTGGCTAGTCATGGTACCGAGCTTTGTGTCGCTCATGGACCCGACAGCGTTTAAGCCGATGTTCTCGCGTCGACCGCAAGAAAGGAAAAGGCTTACCGCCTGCCGTGGAGTGCGCGATACCTAGTCACTTCGGCGGGGGCAGTCAACCCCTCCTCCGCCGAAATGGCGCCGTTTGTCGCGCTTTCCCGGTGCCGGGAGCAGCCGGCGGGCCGACGAAGCCGGCGAAGGGGATCAAGGCCCCGGATTCTGCACAGCAGGCGCGCGTGCCGCCGAAACGGGCCGGCCTTCCGCCCGCCGATCGGCAGCCACCCAACACGGCGATTCGCCCGCGGGGCCTCATCGTCGTCCGGCGCCCTGGCCGGCCGAGGTGCCGGCCGGCCGCCGGCGCGCAGACCGCCCGGGCTACTGGAGCGAGGCCGGGCCGCAGTAGGTGTCGTGCAGATTGCAACCGACGGCGCCGTGCGACGCGCACTCGTCGAGGGCCCTGCTGTGCGCGCGGTCCCTGGACGACCCCGCGCCGATGCCGAACGACTTCTCGTCTGCCGAACGGGCAAGCGCCACGCACATGTCGGTGCCCCCGAAGGCGAGCTTGCAGTCGCTGACGCCCCTCCCCTGGCACTCCGACATCGCCACGGTGCGCGCGGCCATGTCGCTGTCGCCCTGCGCGAAGGCGACGTCGCCTGTAGACGGGCTGTAGACGACTGCGACGAAGGTGCCGTCGGCTCCGGCAGCCGCAGCCGGCAATGTCACGAGGATCGCAAAAATGAAAGAAACCTTGCGAATGACAGAAAAATTTCCAAATTCCATCCCAACCTCCAATGAATCTAGAGCAACTATCGACTTCTCTACACCAGCCCCCGCTCGCTTCTAAGCTCTTCGGGGGTTTATGGGAGGTCATGAAATCATGAAGACAGCAAAAATGCCAATCCGAAATCCTCGTCTGGGTCGAGTCTTCTATAAAATGGCCATCAGCCGCGAGCGTCGAATGGGCGCGCTGGCGCGGAGGGGCGGGCGGTCCGGAGGGCTGGAGAGCCGATCGGCAAGAAAAAAGGCCGCGGCAGGTGCCTGCCGCGGCCTTGATAGAACGGTGCTGGAAGCGCGCTAGAGCCTTTTCCGATCAGGTGGTGACACCTGATCGATACGAAATGGCTCCAGAAGCAAAGCCCTGAGCCATTCCTTTTCGTTCAGATCGCTTCGATCTGAACGGGAACTGCTCCAGACGCGAGAGCGGCGCTACTCGTTCGCCGCGGCAGCGCGCTCCTCGAGCAGGCCCCGGTCGAACTTCGCCTGCTCCTTGCGGCGCTCTTCCAGGATGAGCTCGTCGCGACGGGCGGCGATTTCCCGGATGCGGGTCATCGTTCCGCCGGTACCGGCCGGGATGAGACGTCCGACGATGACGTTCTCCTTGAGGCCCTCAAGCATGTCCGCCTTGCCGTTGACGGCTGCCTCGGTGAGCACCCGGGTCGTCTCCTGGAACGAGGCCGCCGAGATGAACGACCGCGTCTGCAGGCTCGCCTTGGTGATGCCGAGCAGCACCGGCGTCGCCGTTGCCGGCTTGCGCCCGTCGGCGACCGCCGCCTCGTTGATCGCATCCAGCTCGACCCGGTCGATCTGCTCGGCGTGGAGCAGCTCGGTCTCGCCGGCGTCGTCGATCTCGACCTTCTGCAGCATCTGGCGAACGATCACCTCGATGTGCTTGTCGTTGATGGTCACGCCCTGGAGCCGGTAGACCTCCTGGATCTCGTTGACGAGGTAGGCGGCAAGCGCCTCGACGCCGTTGATCGCCAGGATGTCGTGCGGCGCCGGGTTGCCGTCGAGCACGTAGTCGCCCTTCTCGATGAGGTCGCCATCCTGCAGGTGGATGTGCTTGCCCTTCGGGATCAGGTACTCGGTCGGCTCGAGGCTCTCGTCCTCGGGCTCGATGATGATCCGGCGCTTGTTCTTGTAGTCCTTGCCGAACCGCACGGTGCCGGTGATCTCCGCGATGACGGCGTGATCCTTCGGACGCCGCGCCTCGAAGAGCTCCGCCACCCGCGGCAGACCGCCGGTGATGTCACGGGTCTTCGCGCTCTCCAGCGGAATACGCGCCAGCACGTCGCCGGCCGAGACCGAGGCGCCCCGGTCGACCGACAGGATGGTGTCGACCGACAGGAGATAGCGGGCGTCGCCGCCGCGCGCGACCTTGATCAGCTCACCCTTGTCGTTCTTGATGACAATGGCGGGCTTCAGTTCCTGACCGCGGGTGTGCGAGCGCCAGTCGATGACCGAACGCTTGGTGATGCCGGTCGCCTCGTCGGTCGATTCCGACACCGAGACGCCTTCCACCAGATCCTCCAGATCGACCTTGCCGTCCACCTCGGTGAGGATCGGGCGGGTGTACGGATCCCATTCGGCGATACGCTGGCCGCGCTTGATCTCATCGCCGTCGTCGATGTGCAGGCGCGAGCCGTAGATGATCTTGTGGACCACCCGGTCCGAACCGTCCTTGTCGACGATCGCCACCTGCATGTTGCGGCCCATGACGACGAGCTTGCCTTCCGAGTCCCGCACGACGTTGCGGTTGCGGATGGAGATCTTGCCGTCGAAGGTCGATTCCAGGAACGAGGAGTCGACCACCTGCGCCGTCCCGCCGATGTGGAAGGTACGCATGGTGAGCTGGGTTCCCGGCTCGCCGATCGACTGGGCGGCGATGACGCCGACGGCTTCGCCGAGGTTGACCGGCGTGCCGCGGGCCAGGTCGCGTCCGTAGCAGCTGCCGCAAACGCCCGCCTTGGTCTCGCAGGTCAGCACCGAGCGGATCTTGATCGACTGGATGCCGGCCGCCTCGATCACCTCGACGTCCTTCTCCGAGATCAGCTCACCCGCCGGCACCAGCATCTCGCCGGTCGACGGATCGGTGATGTCCTCACCGGCCGTACGGCCGAGGATGCGCATGCCGAGCGTCGCCACCACCTGGCCGGCATCGACGATCGCCTCCATGGTGATGCCGCGCTTGGACCCGCAGTCCGGCTCGGTCACGATCGAGTCCTGCGCGACGTCGACGAGACGGCGGGTCAGGTAGCCCGAGTTCGCGGTCTTCAGCGCGGTGTCGGCGAGGCCCTTGCGGGCGCCATGGGTCGAGTTGAAGTACTCGAGCACCGACAGGCCTTCCTTGAAGTTCGAGATGATCGGCGTCTCGATGATCTCACCCGACGGCTTGGCCATGAGGCCGCGCATGCCGGCGAGCTGCTTCATCTGGGCCGGCGACCCACGGGCACCGGAGTGGCTCATCATGTAGATCGAGTTGATCGGCTTCTGGCGGCCGGTCGCCTCGTCGCGATGAACCGCCTGAATGCGCTTCATCATCTCGTCGGCGACCTTGTCGGTGCACTTCGCCCAGGCATCGACGACCTTGTTGTACTTCTCACCCTGGGTGATCAGGCCGTCGTTGTACTGCTGCTCGTATTCCTTCACCAGGTCCTGGGTTTCCTCGACCAGCTTTTGCTTGGTCTCGGGGATCACCATGTCGTCCTTGCCGAACGAGATGCCGGCCTTGAACGCGTTGGTGAAGCCCAGCGACATGATCCGGTCGCAGAAGATGACCGTCTCCTTCTGACCGCAGGAGCGGTAGACGGTGTCGATCATCCGCGAGACTTCCTTCTTCGTCATCAGACGATTGCAGGTGTCGAACGGAACGCCGGCATGCATCGGCAGCAGTTCGCCGATCATCATGCGGCCAGGGGTGGTCTCGACGATCGAGGTGCTCTGGTTGCCCTCGGCGTCGACGCCGCTCACCCGTCCGCGGATCTTGGTGTGGACGGTGATCGCTTTCGCCTCGAGGGCATGGTGCAGCTCGGCCATGTTGCCGAACATCATGCCTTCGCCGGGCTCGCCGTCGGCCATCATCGACAGGTAGTAGAGCCCCAGAACGATGTCCTGGGACGGCACGATGATCGGCTGGCCGTTTGCCGGGTGCAGGATGTTGTTGGTCGACATCATCAGCACGCGGGCTTCGAGCTGCGCCTCAAGCGACAGCGGCACGTGCACCGCCATCTGGTCGCCGTCGAAGTCGGCGTTGAACGCCGCGCAGACGAGCGGGTGCAGCTGGATCGCCTTGCCCTCGATGAGCACCGGCTCGAACGCCTGGATGCCCAGGCGATGCAGCGTCGGCGCACGGTTGAGCAGGATCGGATGCTCGCGGATCACCTCGTCCAGGATGTCCCAGACTTCCGGCTTCTCCTTCTCGACCAGCTTCTTTGCCTGCTTGACGGTCGACGAGTAGCCCTTCGCATCGAGGCGCGAGTAGATGAACGGCTTGAACAGCTCGAGCGCCATCTTCTTCGGCAGGCCGCACTGGTGCAGCTTCAGTTCCGGGCCCACCACGATGACCGAGCGGCCGGAATAGTCGACGCGCTTGCCGAGCAGGTTCTGGCGGAACCGGCCCTGCTTGCCCTTCAGCATGTCGCTGAGCGACTTCAGCGGGCGCTTGTTGGCGCCCGTGATGACGCGGCCGCGGCGGCCGTTGTCGAACAGGGCGTCGACGGACTCCTGCAGCATCCGCTTCTCGTTGCGGATGATGATGTCCGGCGCGCGCAGCTCGATCAGCCGCTTCAGGCGGTTGTTGCGGTTGATGACGCGGCGGTAGAGGTCGTTCAGGTCCGACGTCGCGAAGCGGCCGCCGTCCAGCGGCACCAGCGGGCGCAGATCCGGCGGAATGACCGGAACGTGCGTCAGGATCATCCACTCCGGCTTGTTGCCGGACTCGATGAACGCCTCGACGATCTTCAGCCGCTTGGCGAGCTTCTTCGGCTTCAGCTCGGTGGTCGCCTCGGCGATGCCCTGACGCAGCAGCTCGCTCTCGCGGACGAGGTCGAGCTTCATCAGCATCTCGCGGATGGCTTCCGCGCCGATCATCGCCGTGAAGGCGTCCTCGCCGTACTCGTCCTGGGCGCGCAGATAGTCCTCTTCGGAGAGGAGCTGCAGCGGCTTCAGCGGCGTCAGGCCCGGCTCCAGCACGACGTAGTTCTCGAAGTACTGGATCCGCTCCAGGTCCTTCAGGGTCATGTCGAGCAGGAGGCCGATGCGCGACGGCAGCGACTTCAGGAACCAGATGTGCGCGACCGGGGCGGCGAGCTCGATATGGCCCATCCGCTCGCGGCGCACCCGCTGGAGGGTCACCTCGACGCCGCACTTCTCGCAGATGACGCCCTTGTACTTCATGCGCTTGTACTTGCCGCACAAGCACTCGTAGTCCTTCACCGGACCGAAGATGCGGGCGCAGAACAGGCCGTCGCGCTCCGGCTTGAAGGTCCGGTAGTTGATCGTCTCAGGCTTTTTGATCTCGCCGAACGACCAGGAGAGGATCTTCTCCGGGCTGGCGATCGAGATGCGAATCCGATCGAAATCTTGAGTCTGCGCCTGCGTGTTGAACAGGTTCATGACTTCTTGATTCATAAGCTCTCTCCTTCGCCGCGAAGGGCTCAGGGCATGGCCGGGGAAAAGTGGGCCCACTTCTCCGGACGGTAACGCCCGCAATCTCTCAATATGGCCGCAGGACCCCGGCGCTTCGCACGCCGTCCGTCCCGCATCCGGACGTCTGCGACCAACCGCAGGGACGTCCGTCTATTCGCGTTCAGTCCGCAGACCGCCGGCACCGCGCCTCCGGCTGGCCTGTCGTCAGGCGCGCCGGCAAGCCTCCCCGTGGGGAAGCCCGCCGGCGCGAGGGTTGATTATTCGGAGGCGTCCGCCTTGTCCGCCTCGGCCTGCGCCTTGAGGCGCTTCTCGCCGTCGACCAGTTCGACGTTGAGGCCGAGCGACCGCATTTCCTTCACGAGCACGTTGAAGCTCTCCGGGATGCCGGCCTCGAAGGTGTCGTCGCCACGGACGATCGCCTCGTAGACCTTGGTGCGGCCGGCCACGTCGTCCGACTTCACCGTCAGCATTTCCTGCAGCGTATAGGCCGCGCCATACGCCTCGAGCGCCCAGACCTCCATTTCGCCAAAGCGCTGTCCGCCGAACTGGGCCTTGCCGCCGAGCGGCTGCTGGGTGACCAGCGAGTACGGGCCGATCGAACGGGCGTGGATCTTGTCGTCCACCAGATGGTGCAGCTTGAGCATATAGATATAGCCCACCGTCACCTTGCGGTCGAACGCCTCGCCCGAGCGCCCGTCGTAGAGCGTCACCTGGCCAGAGGAATCGAGACCCGCCTGCGCCAGCATCTCCACGATGTCCGGCTCGCGGGCACCGTCGAAGACCGGCGTCGCGATCGGCACGCCGGTGGACAGCTGGCGACCGAGCTTCAGGAGCGAATCGTCGTCGTAGTCGGCGATCGGTTCGGTCGTGCCGCCGTCGAAGATCTCCAGCAGCGTGCTCTTCAGCTCGCTCGTGTTGTGGGCCGCTTGCGCCTGACGGACCAGTTCGCCGATCTTGCGACCGAGGCCGGCACAGGCCCAGCCCAGATGGGTCTCAAGGATCTGCCCGACGTTCATACGGCTCGGCACGCCCAGCGGATTGAGCACGATGTCGACGTGGGTGCCGTCCTCGTGGAACGGCATGTCCTCGACCGGCACGATCCGCGACACGACACCCTTGTTGCCGTGACGGCCGGCCATCTTGTCGCCCGGCTGGATCTTGCGCTTCACCGCCACGAAGACCTTGACCATCTTCATGACGCCCGGCGGCAGCTCGTCGCCGCGCTGCAGCTTCTCGACCTTGTCGATGAAGCGGCCTTCGAGGCGCTTGCGGCTCTCGTCGTACTGCTTCTGGGTCGCCTCGATCTCGGTCATCACGGCGTCGTCGCCGACGGCGAACTGCCACCACTGGCTCCGCGGATGCGCATCGAGCCCTTCGCGGGTGATGACGTCTCCCTTGCGGAAGCCCTTCGGCCCGGCGGTGGCCTCCTTGCCGGACAGCACCTCGACCAGACGGCCGTAGACGTTGCGGTCCAGGATCGCCTGCTCGTCGTCGCGGTCCTTGGCGAGACGCTCGATCTCCTCGCGCTCGATCGCCATGGCGCGTTCGTCTTTCTCGACGCCGTGACGGTTGAACACGCGCACTTCGACGACCGTGCCCTGGACGCCCGGCGGCACCCGCAGCGAGGTGTCGCGCACGTCGGAGGCCTTCTCGCCGAAGATCGCCCGGAGGAGCTTCTCTTCCGGCGTCATCGGGCTTTCGCCCTTCGGCGTGATCTTGCCGACGAGGATGTCGCCGGCGTTCACTTCCGCGCCGATGTAGGTGATGCCGGCTTCGTCGAGGTTCTTCAGCGCTTCTTCCGACACGTTCGGAATGTCGCGCGTGATTTCCTCCGGTCCGAGCTTGGTGTCGCGCGCCATCACCTCGAATTCCTCGATGTGGATCGAGGTGAAGACGTCGTCCGACACGATCCGCTCGGAGAGCAGGATGGAGTCCTCGAAGTTGTAGCCGTTCCACGGCATGAACGCGACGAGCACGTTGCGGCCGAGCGCGAGATCGCCCAGATCGGTCGAGGGACCGTCGGCGATGATGTCGCCCTTTTCAACCACGTCACCGACGCGCACCAGCGGACGCTGGTTGATGCAGGTGTTCTGGTTGGACCGCTGGAACTTCATCAGCCGGTAGATGTCGACGCCCGACTTGGTCGGATCGAGATCGGAGATGGCGCGCACGACGATACGCGTGGCGTCCACCTGGTCGATGACGCCGGCCCGGCGGGCCGAGATCGCCGCACCGGAGTCCCGGGCGACGACCGCTTCCATACCGGTGCCGACGAACGGCGCCTCGGCGCGCACCAGCGGCACGGCCTGACGCTGCATGTTCGAGCCCATCAGCGCGCGGTTCGCGTCATCGTTCTCCAGGAACGGGATGAGCGCGGCCGCGACCGACACCAGCTGCTTCGGCGACACGTCCATGTAGTCGACGCGGTCGCGGGCGACCATCATCACTTCGCCGGCGTGGCGGCAAATGGTCAGCTCTTCCTCGAACGTGCTCTCCGCCGTCAGCGGCGCGTTCGCCTGGGCGACGTGGTATTTGGATTCCTCCATCGCCGACAGATAGAAGACGTCGTCGGTGACCTTGCCGTCGATCACCTTGCGGTACGGCGCCTCGATGAAGCCGTACTTGTTGACGCGCGCGAAGGTCGCCAGCGAGTTGATCAGGCCGATGTTCGGACCTTCCGGGGTCTCGATCGGGCAGATGCGACCGTAGTGGGTCGGATGCACGTCGCGAACCTCGAAGCCCGCCCGCTCGCGGGTCAGACCGCCCGGGCCAAGCGCCGACAGGCGGCGCTTGTGGGTGACTTCCGACAGCGGGTTGGTCTGGTCCATGAACTGCGACAGCTGCGAGGAGCCGAAGAACTCCCGCACGGCGGCCGCCGCCGGCTTGGCGTTGATCAGGTCCTGCGGCATGACGGTGTCGATCTCGACCGACGACATGCGCTCCTTGATCGCCCGCTCCATGCGCAGCAGACCGACGCGGTACTGGTTCTCCATGAGCTCGCCGACCGAGCGCACCCGGCGGTTGCCGAGGTTGTCGATGTCGTCGATCTCGCCGCGGCCGTCGCGCAGGTTGAGCAGCGTGCGGATGACCTCGAGGATGTCCTCGCGGCGCAGCACGCGGACCGTGTCCTCGCACTGCAGGTCGAGACGCATGTTCATCTTCACCCGGCCGACGGCCGAGAGGTCGTAGCGCTCGGAATCGAAGAACAGCGACTGGAACATCGCTTCGCCGGATTCGATGGTCGGCGGCTCGCCCGGGCGCATCACCCGGTAGATGTCGAACAGCGCTTCCTCGCGGGAGACGTTCTTGTCCGCCGCAAGCGTGTTGCGGATGTACGCACCGGTGGTGACGTGGTCGATATCGAGGAGGGGAATCGTGTCGAAGCCCGCCTCGATGAGCCCCTCGAGGATCTTGTCGGTGATCTCGTCGCCGGCTTCGGCGTAGATCTCGCCGCTCGACGGATTGACCAGGTCTTCGGCCAGATAGTGGCCGTACAGCTGGTCGTTGGTCACCTTCAGCGCCTTGACGCCCTTGTCGGCCAGCTGCCGCGCCGTCCGCGCCGTGAGCTTGCGGCCCTCTTCCAGGAGAACCTCGCCGGAATCGGCATCCACCATGTCGGCGTTGGACTTCATGCCGCGCAGACGGGTGACGTCGAACGGAACGCGCCAGTCCTCGCCGTCGCGGGTGTAGACGACCTGCTTGTAGAAGGTGTTCAGGATCTCTTCGCCGGTGAGCCCGAGCGCCAGCAGCAGCGACGTCACCGGGATCTTGCGGCGACGGTCGATGCGCGCGTGCACGATGTCCTTCGCGTCGAACTCGATGTCGAGCCAGGAGCCGCGATAGGGAATGATGCGCGCCGCGAACAGCAGCTTGCCCGACGAATGGGTCTTGCCCTTGTCGTGATCGAAGAAGACGCCCGGCGAGCGGTGCATCTGGGAGACGATCACCCGCTCGGTGCCGTTGACGATGAAGGTGCCGTTGTCCGTCATGAGCGGCATGTCGCCCATGTAGACTTCCTGCTCCTTGATGTCCTTGACGGACTTCGCGCCGGTGTCCTCGTCGATGTCGAACACGATCAGCCGAAGCTTGACCTTCAGCGGCGCGGCGAAGGTCATGCCGCGCTGACGGCACTCGTCCACATCATATTTCGGCTGCTCGAACTCGTAGTCGACGAACTCGAGGAGCGAGCCTCCAGAGAAATCGGAGATGGGAAAAACCGACTTGAAGACAGCCTGCAAACCCTCGTTCGGGCGCTCGCCGTCGGCGCTTTCCATCATCAGGAACTGGTCGTAGGATGCCTTCTGAACCTCGATGAGATTCGGCATGTTCACCACTTCGCGGATCGAACCGAAGAATTTCCGGACCCGCTTGCGACCGTTGAACGCCTGCGTCATTGTCGCTCCTCGTATCGCTGCCGACGCTGTCACCGGCCTCGGCGGCATCACGTCATGAGGCCGGCACTGGCCGGACCGCCCGCCCGACACTGATCGGGACAGGCACCTCGTTTCGTTTCAAACCCGGCCCACCCGAGGTCGGATCCCACAGAACTTCACCCGTCTTCTGCCTTCCGGACGCCACCAGATGCGGCGCTGGCCGGAAAACCGCGCTCTAAGCGCGTTCGATCTCGGACCGGTCGGCGCCCTGCGTCGACCGGTCCGAGATCGCAATCTTTCACCCGACCGACGGGGCGCCGAGGCGGCCCGTCGGGCTTGGCAACCAGGTCCTACTTAAGTTCGACCTTGGCGCCCGCTTCTTCGAGCTTCTTCTTGATCTCCTCGGCTTCGTCCTTGGAAACGCCTTCCTTCACAGGCTTCGGCGCGCCCTCGACGAGATCCTTGGCCTCTTTCAGGCCAAGACCGGTGATCGTGCGGACTTCCTTGATGACGTTGATCTTCTTCTCGCCGGCGGCGGCGAGGATCACGTCAAACTCGGTCTGCTCTTCGACGACGGCGGCTTCGCCACCACCGCCAGCGGCGGCGACAGCCACCGGAGCAGCCGCAGAGACGCCCCACTTTTCCTCGAGGAGCTTCGAAAGCTCGGACGCCTCGAGGACGGTGAGGGCGGACAGTTCTTCAACAAGCTTGGTCATATCGGCCATAGTTCAATAGTCCTTCCGGTTCGAACCGCTGATGGTTATCTATCGAGATCTCGGTCGCCTTACGCGGCCTCGTCCTTCTTGGCGTACGCACCAAACACCCGGGCGAGCTGCCCGGCCGGTGCGTTGAGAACCTGCGCGATGCGGGTGCCGGGGGTCTGAATCATACCCACCAGCTTGGCCCGCAGCTCGTCGAGCGACGGCAGTGTGGCGAGAGCCTTCACACCGTCCGCATCCAGGTTCGTGGAGCCAAGCGCGCCGCCGAGGAGAACGAGCTTCTCGTTCTTCTTGGCGAATTCCACCGCCGCCTTCGGCGCCGCCACGGGATCGTCGGAATAGACGATCACGGTCGGCCCCTCGAACAGCTCGGTGATGTGCTCAAGCTCCGTGCCACGAAGAGCAAGCTTCGCAAGACGGTTCTTCGCGACCTTAACGGCCCCGCCCGCCTGACGGACCTGCGCGCGCAGAGCCGTCATTTGCGATACCGAGAGGCCCGAATAGTGCGCCACCACGACAACGCCGGTGTTCGAAAACACCGTGTTGAGCGTCGAGACGAACTCGTGCTTCTCCGCTCTTTCCACTTGCCATCTCCGGTTGGCGACCAGACGTGCCGGTCGCCGGTTGCCTTTCGCCGTTCGGAACGCTCGAAGGTGACAGGTCCGGACCATGTCCGGGTCCCTTCGAGCGCCGCGGACGACACTCAGGGTTTACCTGTCCCCTCATCCACGAACCCGCGGGCGAAGGCGCAACGGTTCGACCCAAGCCGGCCACACGGGCCGGAATTGCTCGGATCGTTCCCGTCTGTGCAGGCCCAAATGGCTTAGACCGGCGAACCGGCACCTGCAGTCTCGGACAGGGTTTCCGACGATAACCCGACAGCGTCGGGAGATCGCCGATCCGCCCGGCCGGTTGCCCCGGCCGGGAAGCTCAGTCGTCTCAGGCCTGAAGCACCGAGGACGGATCCACGCGCACACCCGGACCCATGGTCGAGGACAGCGCCATCCGCTTGATGTAGGAGCCCTTCGCGCCAGCCGGCTTCGCCTTGATGACGGCGTCGGTGAAGGCGCGAATGTTGGCGGCAAGCAATGCCTCGTCGAACGAGGCCTTGCCGATGCCGCCATGCACGATGCCGGCCTTCTCGACGCGGAACTCGACGGCGCCGCCCTTGGCGTCGCTGACCGCGGACGCCACGTCCTGGGTCACCGTGCCGACCTTCGGGTTCGGCATCATGCCGCGCGGGCCGAGGATCTTACCCAGGCGGCCGACCAGCGGCATCATGTCCGGGGTCGCGATGCATCGGTCGAAATCGATCGTGCCGGACTGGACCTGCTCGACGAGTTCCTCCGCACCGACCACGTCGGCGCCAGCGGCCTTCGCCTCGTCGGCCTTGTCGCCACGGGCGAACACGGCGACGCGGACGGACTTGCCGGTGCCGTTCGGCAGCACGCAGACGCCACGGACCATCTGGTCGGCGTGGCGCGGGTCGACGCCGAGATTGATCACGAATTCGACGGTCTCGTCGAACTTGGCCTTGGCCCGATCCTTCACCAGCTTCAGCGCGTCCTCGAGGGAATAGAGGTTTTCCGGGTCGATGCCTTCGCGGCCGGAACGGGTACGCTTTCCGATCTTCGCCATCGTATCAGCCCTTCACCTGCAGACCCATCGACTGCGCCGACCCTTCGACCATCTTCATGGCCGCGTCGACGTCGAGCGCGTTCAGGTCTTTCATTTTCGCTTCCGCGATCTCGCGGACCTGGGCAGTCGTCACCGAGCCCACCGAGGAGCGGCCGGGGGTCTTCGACCCGGAACCGATCTTCGCCGCCTTCTTGAGGAAGTGCGACACCGGCGGCTGCTTCACCTCGAAGGTGAACGACTTGTCCGAGAAATAGGTGATCACCGTCGGGCACGGAGCGGATTTCTCCAGCTCCTGGGTGCGCGCGTTGAACTCCTTGCAGAACATCATGATGTTCAAGCCGCGCTGACCCAGCGCCGGGCCGATCGGCGGCGACGGCGTGGCCGACCCCGCAGGCACCTGCAGCTTGATGTAACCGTCGATCTTCTTCGCCATTCAATCCTTCTCCGAAACACGACGACCGGATCGCGACATGCGCCCTCCGGTCACTCCGGGCGGTGGTGCGGTTCGATACTCCGGCGGCGAAACCGGGGCTCTCGCCTCCCACCCTCTCACACAGACGCGCGGCCCTCAGGCCGCCCGTCTCAAAGCTTCTCGACCTGCGCGTACTCGAGTTCGACCGGCGTCGGTCGACCGAAGATCGACACCGCAACCTTCAGGCGCGCGCGCTCCTCGTCGACTTCCTCGATCTGTCCGCTGAACGAGGCGAACGGCCCGTCCGAAACGCGCACCTGCTCGCCCACCTCGAACGAAATCGTCGGCTTGGGCCGTTCCACGCCCTCGGACACCTGCTGCAGGATCCGATCGGCTTCGGCATCCGAGATCGGCATCGGACGCAGGTCGGCCCCCAGGAAACCGGTGACCTTAGGGGTATTCTTGATCAAATGGTAGACTTGATCCGACAGCTCGCACTTCACGAGAACGTAACCGGGAAAGAACTTCCGCTCTGCGTCCACCCGGCGACCGCGGCGCACCTCCACCACCTTTTCGGTGGGGACGAGGATTTCGTCAAACAGTTCATCCAGCCCGGTCGCCTGCGCCTTTTCACGGATCGCTTCGGCAACCTTCTTTTCGAAATTCGAATAGGCGTGGACGATGTACCAGCGCTTCGCCATCGTTCACCAATCCAGTCTTGCGGAGCGGGCGAAGTCGGACCGACGCCGCCCCAAAGGGCTCAGCGCCCGATACCAAAAATGAATCCGATGCCCCAGCTCAACAGCTGGTCCACCAGGAGAAAGAACACGGATGCGAACGCCACCATGATGAACACCATGATCGTGGTGATCACCGTCTCGCGGCGCGTCGGCCATGTTACTTTCCCGACCTCCGAGCGCACTTGCTGGAGGAATTGCATCGGATTGGTTTTCGCCATGAATCGGGCCTTGACAAGAACATAGAGGCGCGCTGGCTCAGCCGCGCGCCTTCCCGTCGGTAACTATTTAGCGTGTGGTTCCACGGAACACAAGAGGCCGTTCGCCCGAGTTCGCGCGATCCGCGGAACAGGGGGCCTGCCCACACCTTGGTGCAGGCTTTTCCGGAAGCGACAGTCTATCACCGCTTTCGGAAAAATGGCAGGGGCGGAGGGACTCGAACCCACGGCCTGCGGTTTTGGAGACCGCCGCTCTACCAACTGAGCTACACCCCTAACTCTAAGTCCGCGGAAACGTTCCGCCCCCGCGATCGGGGACGAACACGCGTCAGCGCTCGGCAATTCCCACAATTCAATCCCGAGCGCAAGACCTAACCCGCCTCGGCCGGACGACGGCGCGCGGGCCTCGGCCGCCGCCGCGCCCCAGGCCTCACGGCACCCGCGGCGCCGTGGCCGGGGCCGCCAGATCGCTGTGCGGCGCGCGCAGATATTTCCACAGGATTCCGCCCGCCCTGCCGACCAGCCACCCGGCGAGCGCCCCGGTGATGGCCAGCTGGGTCATCACCCAGCCCGTCCGGGCCATGCTGTCGGGATCGACCGCCATCCGGTAGCCGAAGTAATATTTGATCGCGAAGATCAGCAACAGCGCGGCGAGGTAGCTCCAGCTGCCCGGGACCTCCACCAGGCCGCGCGGCCGGTCGGCCCGGATCCGGATGGTCCGCACCACCAGCAGTCCGACCAGGATGCCCACGGCGAGGCCGCCGACCCAGGCGAGGATGCGCACCGCCTGGCCGTCCATCAGGTGCTGAACCGAGCCGAACTCGAGCACCAGGATGACCGCCGGCAGGATGAAGATCTTCCACAGCGGCGCCACCCGGGTCTTCGACCGCAGCCAGCCCACGAAGATCAGATAGGCGAGCAGCAGCCACACCCACCAGGGCGTGCCCTGCACCGTGTCGACAAGCGTTTCCATGGTCCCTCCCCCTCCGTTGCCGCGGGAGCCGCCGCGGCTTGCCGGTCCGTTCCGGTCGGCGGGGCCGCCTCATGGTGACCCCGGAACGCAAAAGGCGCCGAACCGCGGGAGCGGTCCGGCGCCTCTGTGTCTCACGGCACGATGCCGCTTGGTCTACTCGAGGATGGCGGCGACGACGCCGGCGCCCACGGTGCGGCCGCCTTCGCGGATGGCGAAGCGCAGCTTCTCTTCCATCGCGATCGGCACGATCAGCTCGACGTTGATCTCCACGTTGTCGCCCGGCATCACCATCTCGGTGCCCTCCGGCAGCGTTACAACGCCGGTCACGTCCGTCGTGCGGAAGTAGAACTGCGGCCGGTAGTTGGTGAAGAACGGCGTGTGACGGCCGCCTTCTTCCTTCGTCAGGATGTACGCCTCGGCCTTGAACTTCTTGTGCGGCGTCACCGAGCCCGGCTTGCACAGCACCTGGCCGCGCTCGACGTTCTCCCGGTCGATGCCGCGCAGCAGCGCGCCGATGTTGTCGCCCGCCTGGCCCTGGTCCAGCAGCTTGCGGAACATCTCGACGCCGGTCACCGTGGTCTTCTTGGTGTCGGTGATGCCGACGATCTCGACTTCCTCACCCACCTTCACGATGCCGCGCTCGACGCGGCCGGTCACCACCGTGCCGCGGCCGGAGATCGAGAACACGTCCTCGATCGGCATCAGGAACGCGCCGTCGATCGGACGCTCGGGCGTCGGGATGTAGGCGTCGACTTCCTTCATCAGCTCCAGGATCGCGTCGTGGCCGAGCTTGGCATCGCCATTCTCGAGCGCCACCAGCGCGGACCCCTTCACGATCGGAATGTCGTCGCCCGGGAAGTCGTAGGACGACAGCAGCTCGCGAACCTCGAGCTCGACAAGCTCCAGGAGCTCCTCGTCGTCGACCATGTCGCACTTGTTCAGGAACACCACGATCGCCGGAACGCCGACCTGACGGGCGAGCAGGATGTGCTCGCGGGTCTGCGGCATCGGGCCGTCGGCGGCCGAACACACCAGGATCGCGCCGTCCATCTGCGCCGCACCCGTGATCATGTTCTTCACGTAGTCGGCGTGGCCCGGGCAGTCGACGTGCGCGTAGTGACGGTTCTCCGTCTCGTACTCAACGTGCGCCGTCGAGATCGTGATGCCGCGCGCCTTCTCTTCCGGTGCCGCATCGATCTGATCGTACGCCTTGTACGTCGCCCCGCCCGTCTCGGCCAGAACCTTGGTGATCGCCGCCGTCAGAGACGTCTTGCCGTGGTCAACGTGACCGATCGTTCCAATGTTCACGTGCGGCTTCGTGCGAGCAAACTTTTCCTTCGCCATCGGCGATGCCCCTGCTTATCGGTCTGATCTTGTGCGAGAAACGGTCGCGAAACGCGTGAGCCGGTACGGCGATCTCATCAAGATCCGGCGCGTCGCCGATCACGGGCGGACCGCCGCGGGTTGATTGGAGCGGGTGAAGGGAATCGAACCCTCGTCGTCAGCTTGGAAGGCTGCTGCTCTACCATTGAGCTACACCCGCTGGTCGCGTGGGGCGCAGATAGCGAAATTCCGACCGCTTGACAATCCGCCGCAGCAAAGAGTCTCGCGCCCCTCCCGGCTTGTGCCGCCATCCGCCCGCCGCCCCTTGCCGCCTGCCCATCCCGGTTATAGAACATATGTAGAACAAATATCAGACACGGAGGTCTGCTCATGCGGAAGACAGGCAAGCTCGACTATCTGGAACTGGGTGCCCCAAGCGGGACGATCGGAAGCGTCAAGGCATTCTACGCCCGGGCCTTCGGATGGTCGTTCACCGACTACGGACCTGGCTACGCGGCCTTCAGCGAAGGGCTGGACGGCGGTTTCGACGGCAGTCCGGATGCGGCCCGGGCGCCGCTGCCGGTGATCTACGCCGAGGATCTGGACGCCGCCGCGTCCGCCGTGACGCAGGCGGGCGGCACCATCGTCAGGCCGGCCTTCGCGTTTCCGGGCGGCCGCCGGTTCCATTTCACCGACCCCGCCGGCAACGAGCTCGCGGTGTGGAGCGAGACCTGAGCCGGACCGGGATGGCCTTCCGCCGGCCGTTTGCCCGCTCTGAGCACCGCTCGACCACCCTCGCGCGGCGGCGCCGGCCGGATGGTCCCGGCAGCGGTCTGGCAGATCTGAGGATGTGAGGATCAGGAGAGAATGGTGGAGGGGGTTGGATTTGAACCAACGTAGGCTAAGCCAGCGGATTTACAGTCCGCCCCCTTTAACCACTCGGGCACCCCTCCAGGGGATCGTGTCGCCCTATCCGGCCTGACGGCCAGCGACGGGAACGCGTCGCGTCCTCGTCGAGGGCGGTGTTATGGCGAGGCCGCCCCGCCGTGTCAACGGTCCGCGGGCACGGCGTGCACAGGCGGGTTCGTGCCACCTCCCCCAACGGCCCGTCGCGTGGGATCGGCGGCCCTGCCAGCCCGCCGGAGACGGCCACCGGACGGCTTGCCTTCTCGCCGGAATTCCGTCGCGGCCCGGGCGCCGGACAGCCGCGCGGCATGGCGAATCGGCCCGCCGCGGGCGGGCGCGCGACGGCGTCGGGCTTGAACGGCGGCGGGTTAGCCGGTACCGCAGTGTCTGGCCCCCGGCCACGGGCCTTGCGCGGGCGAGACAAGCGATCCCCGGCCGCGACGCCCGCCCGAGGCACCCCGGCAGAGGGCCGCCCGCGTTCGACCCGCCAACCCGCCCAGCCCGAGCGACATGAGCCAGAAGTCCAGCCGATCCGCCTATCCGCCCCGTTCCGGCGCGCCCAGCACGGGGCCGGTCTGGATCTACGGCTTTCATACGGTCGCGGCGGCGCTCGCCAATCCGGCGCGCTCCCGGCGCCGCCTGCTGGTCACCCGCAATGCGCTCGCCCGGCTCGAGGCCGAGATCGGCGGAGCGGTCGGCGAGGCCGAGATTCTCGATCCCCGCGGCATCGGCAAGATCGTCGGCGGCGACGCCGTCCACCAGGGCGTGGCGCTGTACACCGACCCGCTTCCGCCGGGCGACATCGAGGACCTCGGCGACGCGCGGCTGGTGGTGCTGCTCGACCAGATCACCGATCCGCACAACGTGGGCGCGATCCTGCGCTCGGCCACCGCGCTCGGCGCCGACGCGGTGATCACGACGACCCGCCACAGCCCCACCGAAAGCGGCGTGATGGCGAAGGCGGCCTCCGGCGCACTCGACCTGATCAAGGTGCTCACCGTGGTCAACCTCGCCCGCGCCCTGGAGAGCCTCGGCAAGGATGGCTTTCTGCGGCTGGCGCTCGACTCCGACGGCGAGGTGCCCATCGAGGCCGCCCACCGGGCGGACCGGCTGGCCCTCGTGCTCGGCGCGGAGGGCAAGGGCGTGCGACCGGGCGTCAAGGCGGCCTGCGACCAGGTCGTGCGCCTCGATGTGCCGGGGCCGATCAAGTCCCTCAACGTGTCGAACGCCTGCGTGCTGGCGCTCTATGCCGGCAGCCGGCTGCTCGACGCGCAATGACCGCACCTTCCAGGTGCAAACGCGCACGGCCTGTGATAGGTGCCGTGCGGCGGCCGGTTTAGCTCAGCTGGTAGAGCAGCGGTTTTGTAAACCGAAGGTCGGGGGTTCGAGTCCCTCAACCGGCACCAAACCCTGCTTCCATCATTGATGTTATTGGATTTCCTGCGCGACGCGGGATGCCATCTGCACGGCCAGAACGACAGTCTGCCCGTCCTTCGTGCTGGGCAAGCCTCGTCCGATCACCCGGATCGGTGATGGCGCGTTCGGGACCCGCCGCAGACGAGCCTGCGCGACCTCCTCCCGAATGCGTTTGCGGCACCGACGGCATTCCTGATCCCTATTCTTCCTGGTTACTGTCAGCCTCGAAAAACTGCGGATAGAATTTTAAAACGACGGCGGAGCCCTCGGCCAAGGAGTGGCAACCGCCGAGGTAAAACGGCTTGTCCGAGATCTTGCCCGGATCGGGATCCACCGTGCCAACGCGGCGTTCGCGCTCTGCCGAAAGCGTCTGGAAAGCGACCGTCGCCGCACCGAACAGGATCTCGCGCAGATGGGTGCAGCCGAGCGTCCGGCCCAGCGCCGCTTCCAGCCGTTTGCGCCAACCCTTGCCGAAATTGCCTCCGATCAGCGCCGGAAGCCCGTCCGCGCCGCCGAGGCAATAGGAAAACGGCACCGTATCCATGCTCGCGGCAACATCGACGACGGTCATGTCATCCTTGAATGTGACCCGCACTGAGATGTCGTGGACGAAGTCCCCCGGGGCGAGCGTTCCCCTTTCAAGATCGTAGTAGTCGTAGGCCTTGGTGTCCTGGACGGTCGCCTCGATGTCCCAGAGGCCGTCCGCACGTCGAAAGCTCCGATAGTCGATCACCCGATGGTGGCTCGGCTGGCGATCTGTCGCCTTCGGAAGCGCCATGCCGCTCTCCTTGTATCTGAAACCACAAAGACCGCTGGACGGTCAGGCCATCTCCGCACTTCGCCTCTCCGGCGAAGGGGGCACGACCCGCACCGCCCCATCTCGAATCCCGCTTCTGGCCGCAGAAGATCTTGCTCAGGACGATGGGTCGTCGCACAGCAACGTCGTTGTATCCGGGCGGGTCAGAACAATCTGGGAGAAGCCGCGTAGATAGAGCTCCGAAATATAGGTGGCGAGCTCGTCCGGATTGATTTCTCCTTCGGGATCGTACCAGCCATCGCTCCAGTTCAGAATCCCGAGCAGAAAGAAGGTGAAAATCTTCAGCAGCTTGTCGGAGCACTGAGGGTTCAGGTTGCGAAGATGACGCGCGATCAGATCGATGATCCGCCTCTCCAGAACGCGAATTTCGCTGCGGTGAGCCGGCGCCAGAAACTTGGCATCGTTCATCGCGACCAGATTGCGCTGGCGCGCCCCGGCGGAGCGGCGCACGAAGGTCTGGATGAAGGCAACGAGCCGCTCTTCCGGCCGAGCCTCTCCTGCGACCGCGGTCTGCTCCAGGTCCTCGATCACCTGGAGCAAATGCTCCTGAATCATGTGAAACAGAAGATCGTCCTTGGTGGGGAAGTAGTGGTAGAGCATCGACTTCGACACGCCGCACGCCGCCGCGATCTCCGCCATTTTCGCCGTCGGGTAGCCTGAGGCGGCGAAGAGCCGGGCGGCCGCGTCGCAGACGGCTTCCAGCTTGTCGTCGTAGTCCAGCGCCCGAACCCTTGGCATTTCTCCTCCTCATCGAAAGCGCTCTCCGATCCGGCAGCCGCGCCCCGTCGCTCCGAAATGGCTGTGGCGTCGTCTGGCTCGGCGATTGGTTCGATCCGACCCTCTCGGTTCCAGCGGGATATGCGGCGCTCTGGCGATGCGGAGCAGCCGTGCTGCCTCGCGGCCAGCCGCCTCAGTCCCTCCATCAGCCGACCGAGCGGCTCCTGCCCTCCCAATAGGGCTTGCGAAGCTCCCCCTTCAGCAACTTGCCCGCGGCAGAGATCGGCAACTCGTCGCGGAATTCCATGCTTCTCGGGCACTTGTATCCGGCGATGAGGCTCCGGCAATGCGCATGGATCTCCTCGAATGTCGCCGAACGACCCTCCTTGAACACGACGACAGCGTGCACCGCCTCGCCCCACTCCTCCGAGGGAATCGCGATAACCGCGACGTCGCGGACCGAGGGATGGCTCTGGATCGCGTTCTCCACCTCGCGGGAGTAGATGTTCTCGCCCCCGCTGACGATCATGTCCTTCACGCGATCGAGAATGTAGACGAACCCATCCTCGTCCATGCAGGCGCCGTCGCCACTGAAGATCCAGCCGTCGCGGAGCACCGCCCTGGTTTCCTCCGGATTGTTCCAGTAGCCGAGCATCACCTGGGGACCGCGGATGGCGATCTCTCCGTGCTGGCCTCGGGGCAGCTCGTTGCCCATCGGATCGACGATTCGCACGTCGATACCGTAGGCCGCGCGGCCGGTGGCCGTACGCTTGCTCGGAAAGCCCTCCTGCTCGAAGTGGTACTTCCACGGCAGCGACACCGTCAGCGCCGTGGTCTCCGTCATCCCGTAGCCCTGGATGAACTCGCAGCCGGGCAGCCGTTTCAGGATGGCATCGACCAGGCTTTCCGAGATCGGCGATGCGCCGTATTCGATGTAGCGAAGGCTCGACAAGTCGTATTCGCCGACTTTTGGATGGTGCAGCATCATGTTGATCATCGTCGGCACGAACAGGCAGTAGTTCACCCGGTGCTTCTGGATGGTCTTCATGGCCAATTCGGCGTCGAACTTCGGCAGGCAGACATGGGTCCCCGCCGCCATCGTCAGCGCGAACGCCGGGATCGAGCCGGCCAGGTGGAAGAAGCCGGCCGAATGCAGGAACGTGATGTCCTCGGAGAAGTGCAGCGAGGCAATCCAGTTCACCGACGCGAAGACCAGATTGGTGTGCGAGAGCATCACCCCCTTCGGCATCCCGGTGGTGCCGCCGGTGTAGCAGATCGAGCAGAGATCGTTGCCGAAGCCACTTCCGTCGCCCATCGGCTCGGAGCCCGCCAGCAACGCCTCGTAGTCCTCTGCGCCACCGGGAGCCTGACCCTCGCCGATATAGACGACCCGCTCCACGCCAGTCTTGCCGATGAGGGCCGGGATCAGAAATGCAAAGGTCTCGTCGACGAGAAGAAGGCGCGCTCCACAGTCGTTCAGCGCGTAGACGTGCTCCGCCGCCGCCCATCGCGTGTTCAGGGGAGTGGAAACAGCACCCGCCCAGGCGATGGCAAAGAAGAGCTCCACATAGGTGTCGCTGTTGAGAGCAAGGATGGCGATCCGGTCGCCCGGGGCCACGCCGAGCTTGCGCAGCACAGCGGCGGCGCGGGGCACGCGATCGCCAACCTCCCTCCAGGTGCGCCGGCGCTCGCCGAAGATGGTTGCGGTGAAGGGGCCCCGCGTCTGCACGGCGCGGTTCAAGGCCTGGGTCAGTTGCATCGTCTCGTCTCCACCCGGCTGGTCCGATCGGTCAGAGGGCGGGATGACACTGGACGGCCTGATACTTCGGGTATCCGGCGGCGACCCCGTATTCGCTCATGCCGAAGCCGACCTGGCCGTCGTCGGTGGTGACGCGGGTGGCGTGATCGCCGAGGGTACGCGCCCTGGAGCGGGTGTCCGGATCGGTGAGGTCCCAACGGTAGGCCGTCTGGAAGAGGTCCCCTTTGTCGTCGCCGTGATTCCAGCCCTCGAAGCCTCCATAGCCGCCGGCCTTCAGATAGAACCGCCCCGGAAGACCTTCGACGGTGAGCTCACGAGTCGCCCCGTCCTCGTAGTGGAGGCGCAGCTTGCCGCCCTTCCAGGTCTGGCCGAGCGGATCATCGCGCCATTCCATGTCGTGCTCCACCCGCTCGACGTGGCGCTCCTTACCGTCCCGGCCGATCTCGATGCCCGAGAAGTACATCTGCTTGTCGGGGCTGCGTTCCTTCAGGAACAGCGCCAGTCCGAAATCTTCGAACTGATAGGTCAGCCAGAACCAGAAGAAGTTCGAATGCCGTTGCACCGGAAGATGGCTGTCGATGTCGGTCTGGTGGACCGATCGGACACCCCAGGAATGGTCGCGCTGGGCCCACCACGCCTCCGGATCGATCTCCCAGCGCCTCTCGCCGAGCGAGATCCAGCCCTGCCAGCGACCGAACTGGGCCATCCGGGTGAGATCCTCCTCGACGCGGCCGTGCCTGCGCCGGAAACTCTGACCTTCCTGGGTCCCGGGAAAGCTGGCGAGAAATTCCAGATCGAAGGTCAGTCCGCTCGGGTTCTCCGCCAGGGTCACCCGGTGGCGCTTGAGGCCTTCGACGATCTCGAACCGCACCGCACCGACGCTGGTATCGAGCGGCGTCCGGCCAAGCCGGCGCGAGGCCCGGTAAGTGTGCTGGACGTTGTCGACCGTGAGGCCGGCGAAGGCGTCCATGACGTTCTTGTTGGGATAGAAGCCGAGCCCCATGTCGAGCAGCACATCGCCAGTCGCGATCGGCATCCCGGAATACCAGTAGCGTTCCGTCCAGCGGTCATCGCTGGTGGCCACGTGGTTGAAGGTCGTGGGGAGCTGGTGACCGATAAAGTCGTCCTGCGGGGAAAGCATCGCGTTTCCTCTTGAATTGCTTTTTGGCTTCTTACGTCATCGACGAGTAGTTCGACGCCTGGATGCGTCGCCGTTCGGCCGCCAGCGTGGCCTGGATGACGTCGCGGATGACCCGTTCCAGCGCCCTGGAGGTTTCCGGATCGAGCTCGGCGCGGTGCGCATAGAGCCAGTCAACCCAGTCGCGAACCAGGCCTGCCTCGACGCCGAGACGCGCCTCCGGACTGCCCGGGTCGACGGCGCCCTTGCCTGCCGGGCGCGGCCCGGGAAGACCGTGTGTCTGCGCAGAAAGCCGTGCCGAGCCTGCGCTGAGCGCCGCAATCTGCTCGTCGAGCATCTCCGGCGACCACTCGACGAGGCCCTCGAGCTTGTCGAGAACGTCGATCGCCCCGAGGAGCTGGGAACGGGCATGCTCGCTGGAAAGCTCGCCCAGCACATCCCGCTGCAGGGCAGCGCGGATGGCCTCGGTATATTCGGAGATCTTCCGCATCACCCGGCCGCCTTGATCATGCTCATGAGCCCCATCAGGGTGCGCGACATCTGCAGGCTCATGACCCCGAGCCGCACGTCGTGGACGGCCCCTTCCTTCAGCCGCCGCTCCGCGCCGACGAGGATCGCGGACATCTTGAACTGGGCGAGCACCTCGAAATACCGGATCGCCTCCCAGTCGATCGTCCGACCCGAACGTTCCTGATAGCGGCGGTAGAACTCCGCCCTGTCGAACAGCCCGCCGATCAGCTTGTCGGTGCCCCCGAACGTCCGCATGCCGACCCAGGCGAGATCCTCGTGCGGATCGCCGATGTGCGCGAGCTCCCAGTCGAGGATCGCCGTGATGCGACCACCCTCGGCCATGAAGTTGCCGACCCGGTAGTCGCCATGCGCGAGGCCGACAGTTGCGGCCGGGCGCGCGTGCGCCTTCAGCCATTCGCTGGCAAAATGCATGGCAAGGCCCTTCGGATCGTCCACCGGGGACGCAGCGAAGGTCGCCCACCGCTCCACCTCCGACGCGGTGGCGGCGCTGTCCTCCAGGTCGCGGGCGAGCTCCTTCAACGGGCTATCCCGCCAGGAAAAGGCGTGTATCGCGACCAGCGCGTCGACGAAGTCGTCGAGGAGCGCCGTGCGATCTCCCCTGGCGTCGGCCTCGACGTCGCTGGTCCAGACAGGAAGCGGCGTCTCCCCCCTTACGCACGCGCTGATCAGGAACGGCGCTCCGATGATGGTGGCATCCTCGGTGTACCAGTACGGCTTCGCGACGGGCAGTTGCGGGGTTCCATAAAGGGACCGCAGGAGAAGATATTCCGGCCGTGCCTTGTAGGGAGCCAGCAGTCCATTCGGGTCGCCTATCCGGAGGATCAGGTCCAGCGTCTCGCCGTCCTCAAAGGTCGCCGCAAAGCGGATCGTCACCCACGAGAACCCGGCCGTGAAGCGCTTCAGATTGGAGACCCGAACTTCCCTGCCACCCTCGGTCGCGATGAAATCCGCAAGCCGGTCGGCGAGAGCGTCGGTGCGCCAGGATTGGGGGGTCTTCGTCTGCAACATGGTCCTCGGTCCGTTCCTATCGGAACAGCAATGTCGGCAGCCAGAGTGACAGCACCGGAAGCGCCGCGATGAGGGTTACGCGGAAGAGGTCCGCGACGATGAACGGCATCACGCCGGAGATGACCGATCGCATCGGGATGTCGGGAAAGACCGCACGGATGATGAAGAGGTTGACCCCGATCGGCGGCGTGATCAGCCCGATCTCCGTGACCACCACGACGAGAATGCCGAACCAGACCGGATCGTATCCGAGCGAAACGATGACTGGAAAGAAGATCGGAATGGTGAGGAGGATGATCGACAGGCTTTCCAACACGCAGCCGAGAAAGATGTAGACGAGGATGATCACGGCCACCACGGCGGCGGGTGGAAGGCCGCTGTGGCCGATGAACTCCCGAAGCCCCTCGTGGATGCCGGAGAGGTTGATGAACTCGGCGAAGAAGGCCGCCCCGAGGATGATCGCAAACAGCGAGCAGGTGACCTCCACCGTCTGAGCAAGGATGCGCCAGAAATCACGGAGGGTGAGGCTCCGGCGGACGACGGCGAGGAACAACGCTCCGAGTGCCCCGATGCCGGCGGCCTCGGTTGCCGTGAAGAGACCGGAATAGATGCCGCCCATCACCAGGGCGAACAGGAAGACGACCGGCATGATCCC
Organism: Amorphus sp. MBR-141; assembly: GCF_053628695.1. Lineage (NCBI taxonomy): Bacteria > Pseudomonadati > Pseudomonadota > Alphaproteobacteria > Hyphomicrobiales > Amorphaceae > Amorphus > Amorphus sp. MBR-141. Next base: position 3,034 of record NZ_JBRJGW010000007.1, on the reverse strand, counting down.
CTTGAAGAGCGGCCCCATCTCGGTGCGGGCGATCGCCGGAGCGAGCGGCGCTTTCGAGGGATCCCGCCAGACCGTCCAGACGACGGCGAGCATGTAGCCGACCACGCCCACAAGACCGGGGATCAGCCCGGCGGCGAAGAGCTCGCCGATATGGGTCTGGGTGGCGACGCCGTAGATGACGAGAATGATGGACGGCGGGATCAGGATGCCGAGCGTTCCGCCGGCGGCCACGGACGCGGCCGATAGGGAATCGGCGTAGCCGCACTCGCGCATGGACGGGATCGCGACCTGCCCCATGGTCGCGGCGGTGGCCGTGCTCGATCCGGTCACCGCCCCGAAGCCGCCGCAGGAAACGACCGTCGCAAGCGCCAGCGCACCGCGGCGCCGGCCGACCAGCACCTGAGCCGCCCGATAGAGATCGTTGGAGATCCGGGCGCCGGCGACGACGTTGCCCATCAGGATAAACAGGGGCAGGACGGTCAGCGAATAGACGAGCGTGTTGTCCTGGGTGGTGGTGGCGATCATGCCGAGGGTCGGCTTGACCCCCACCACTGCACCGTAGCCGACGATCCCAACCGTCGCGAGGGCGAGGGCGATCGGGATCTGGAAGAAGATCAACGCGAAGACGCAGACGAATCCGAGAACTGCGATTTCCATCTGCCTGCGCCGCTTACTCGAAGCCGCCCGCTGCGGCAGACTCTCGAACCGCCGTTGCGATGGAGAGGAGGAAAAAGACCGCGGTGACCGCGGCGAGCACGCTGACGCCGGTCAGGACAATCCACATCGGCACCGCCAGAACACCCATGGTCTCGCCGTAGCGCGCCACCCGTCCGGCCTGGATCCAGAGTCGCCAGGCAATCAGGGCGAACAGCGCGGTTCCCAGGAGAGCCGTCAGGAGACGCTGGACCAGACGGAGCACCGGGCCGGCCGAGACCAGATCGACCGTAATGTGCTTCTCACGGAGCGCGAGGATCGGATACCCGAGAAACACGACCCCACCGATCAGGATCTCCTGGATCTCGGTCGCGCCGAGCAGGGGATGAGAGAGCAGATTGCGCCCGACGACGTCGACGACCACCACCGTCATCAAGGCCACCAGGCAGCAACTGGCGAGGGCTGCGAGCACACGCTGAACGATCACGCCATTTCTCCCGTCGACGCGCGGCACGAGACCGGCGTCTCGGCGTCAGTCGGCTTTGCCGCCCGCGACCTTGCGCAACTCGGCAAGCAGGGCGGCGGGGTCTTCGACGCCTCGCTCCTTGGCATGATCGATCCACGACTGCTCGATCGGCGCGAGCTTCTGCTTCAGGTCAGCGACGAACGCGTCATCGGCGGTGATGAAGTTCATGCCTTCGGCGACCATCTTCTGTTTCGCCGCCTCACTGCTGTGCTTGTAGGCACCGCCGGCGGCGCGGGCGAATTTCTCTCCGGAGATAGCCGTGATCGCCTTCTGATCAGCCTCGGAGATCCGGTCCCAGCTATCCACGTTGATACCGAGCACCAGCACCGTGTTGTAGAGACCGCCGGGAATTCCCGTCCCGTAGGAAAGGAGATCGTTGAGCTTGAAGGCGACGACCGATTCCATCGGCAGAACGGTTCCGTCGACGACCTTCGAGGAGATCAGCTCATAGAGCTCGGAGACCGGCTTGGAGATCGGCACCGCGCCAAGGATCTGGAGCGCCTCGGTCACCACCGGCTGCGGACTGCGCAGCTTCAGGCCTTCGAGATCCGCCACCTTCTCGACCGGTCGAACCGTGTTGAAGATCGGCCCTGAGCCCGGCGAGAAGAGCATCAGAACATGCGTGCCCGCATACTCATCGTATTGGGCAATCTTATCCTGATAGAATTTGTACATGACGGCCGAATATTCTTCGGGATCATCATTGATGAACGGAAGCTCGAAAATCTCGGAAATCACAAAGCGGCCCGGGGTGTAGCCATTCACCCAAAGGGCGAGGTCCGCCTGGCCATCGCTGACCACGTCAAACTGCGCGGGCACCGAACCGATCACCTTCGGCGGCACGTCGATCTTCACCCGCCCTTCGGTGACTTTCTCGACTTCTGCGATCCACGGCTCGATCGCCTGGACCCGCAGCGTCTGCCCCTCCGGAAGCCAGTTGGACATTCTTAGGGTGACGTCCTGCGCCTGAACCGTCGCCGGCATCATTGCTGCCGCGATCGAAGTGGCCAGCACCCAGCCGGCAGCACGCAAATTGGTCATAGTCCCTCCCAGGGCTGGATCCGGCACGATTGTTCTTTGCTGCTTCCGGATCAGATCGAACCAGATGCTATTCTTAAACCGACGCGTCGGTCAATAATTAATCCGGTCAACTGGTCTATAAATTTCGCGTCCGGTCGCGAATGGTGCAAACGGCCAGAACGGCGCGCCAATGACAGTTTGGGACCGAGGCTGGTGCGATATGCTTCGCTCCACCATCAACGGGCGCCCATCGATCAAGGTTTTGAAAAGAGAATAAAAAGTCCGGACGACAAACCGGTTTATACGACTGCCGGACGAATTCGCGGCGGACCGCAAGCGGCTCCTCGCCACGTCACCCCGACCTCATCGGGAACGCTCGCGCTTTCGCGACGATCCGGCAACGGGTGCCGGACAACACCCTCCTGCACGCCCTGGCCCTCTATCGTGCCAACGGGCGCCTGACCGCGCGTTTCGGCCCGTCGGCATGACGGCGCGGATCGACTGGATGCCGACCCGGCTCGCCCGGGACTTCATCGAGACCATGCGCGCGGCAACCGCCTTCGATGCGATTGGCGGCTGACCGCCGGTCGGCGATTCAGCCGATCCCCGCATTCCGTTGCGCGCCCAGCAAGCGGTGGGCGCGAGGTCGCCGCCCCCCCGCCGTCAGAACCGGAAGCTAGCCTGTGCGGCGAAGGTGTGGGCGGTTAGGTTGTCGCGGATTTCGGCCTGGTAGGACGCTCCGAGGGAGAAGCGGTCTGAGGCGACGGCGGTGAGGCCGAGGCGGCCGAGGAAGGCGTCGGCGCCGACCTCGGCACCGTCGCTGTCGAACGCCGC